>PUOJ01000070.1 GCA_003552075.1 Bacteroidales bacterium | reverse complement strand
GCGCGTTTTCTTTAACTTGTGCTTGCATAGGTCTTCAGATTAAATTAGACAATTTGATTAATTATCTTAAATTTAGTCATCTTTCGAAGACCTATGCCTTTTCAAACATACGATCTACTTCTTACTTCTTACTTCCTACTTCTTACTTCTTACTTCTTACTTCTTACTTCCCCCTTCCCTACCCATTCACCTTCGCCGACGATGCACCGCCAGCCGAAAACTCCGGGAAGCTCATGCGCACCTTGTTCCCATCCAATACGCCCAGTGCCTGGTCCAGGTCTGCTATGATATCATCGGGGTGCTCCAATCCCACGCAAAGCCTGATCAAGTTCGGCGGGATCTTGGCCAGTTTCCGGCCTTCCTCGCCCTGCTGCGAGTGGGTAGAGATGGCGGGAATGGTTGCCACGGACTTGATGCGGCCCAGGTCGGTGGCACGCCAGGTGCGCTGCAAGGCATCAAAGACCTTGCGGGTATTTTTTGCATCGCCTTTGACGCGGAAGGACATCAGGTGGCCATATCTGTTTTGCGGCGAACGGTATTGTTCATCATGCTCCGCATCCACCAGGTACAGGTACTCGCTGGCCAGTTGATGCAGATGATGTTCTTCGAGGCCCAGATAATCAACTCCTTCGATATGCTTATGTTGTTTCAGGTAGTTGGCAATCGTCATGGTGCTCCTGCTGGCAATATCCATGCGATGGCGTATGGTTCGGATGTCGTTGAGTGCCAAGATGGCATTCATCGGCGACAGGTTTGGGCCATTGTCCCTGTTGGGCAGCTGTTTCAGATAAGCGCAGAAATCCGCCTTCATTTCCGGGTTATCGATATTGCTGGTGAGGTTTTTCTTTGCGATCACGGCACCGGCAATGCCAAAGCCACTGGTAAACAAGGATTTGGTCACTGACTGCACCACGATGTCGGCACCATAGGCCAGCGGGCGCAGGAGGGCTGGTGTGGCCACTGTAGAGTCAAATATGGCGGGAATGCCATGCTTGTGGGCAAGATCCACGATTTTCTTCACATCAAAGAATGCCTGGGATGGGTTGCTTGGCATCTCGCCATAGAGGAAGCGGGTGTTTTCATCAATCTGCGACGCCCATTCGTTCATATCGGTGCTGTTGACGACACGGCGCCATTCGATGTTTCGCTCCTGTTCCTTGCGAATGGCAAACTGCTGAAAGGTACCGCCATACACCTGTGTGGTAGCCACAAAATTCATTGGGGCATTGGGTCTTTTTGGGTCTTCGACCAGGAACTGGTCAACGGCACTTTGGATGGCAGCCATCCCCGAGGCCGTCGCCACGCAGGATGCATCCACATCCGCACCATAAGATTCCAGCAGGGCAAGCACGCCCTCCATGTAATAGATGCTTGGATTGCCAATACGCGAATAGCACCAGGTAGGAATCTGATATCCGAGTGCTGCTTCCATCTCGTCTGAATCACGAAAAGACTGAGAGGATGACATATACACCGGTTCGATGATGGACCCCTGGTTGAAATCCAGGGCTTCCTGCATGGAATAAATACCGTGCACTGCAATGGTGTCGAAACGGCATTGTTTCATTTTCCTGATGTGATCCGCATGCCAGGCCATGGCCCGCGCACCGGCTTGCTTGTAATGATCTACTCCTTGGGTGGACATGATGGAAGGGGTTGGTTTGTGGTTAAGTTTTTGCTTTACATGCTAAAAATAAGAAAAACATGAGACATTCATATATTCCTGGCATGATTTTGACAATTTTTCATGAACGCGAACAGACAAATTTTATATATTGTGCTAAAAAAGCGCAAATGCAAAAGCATGCACCCAAACCATATGTACAACTAAAAAACCCGGAATGGACCCGCGATGCCGTTATTTATGAGTTAAATATCAGGCAGTTTACATCTGGGGGAACGTTTACAGAAGCCACAAAACGCTTGCCCGACATAAAAAACCTTGGCGCAGATATCCTCTGGCTGATGCCCATCCACCCGATCGGAGTCAAAAACCGCAAAGGCCGGCTGGGGAGTCCTTATGCCGTAAAGGACTATTACAGCATTCATCCTGACCTTGGAAGCGCCGATGACCTGAAGCACTTTATAAGGGAGGCGCATCGGCTAGGGATGAAAGTGATCATCGATTGGGTTGCCAACCATACGGCCTGGGACCACGTACTGGTTAACAAGCACCCTGAGTGGTATGCACGTGACTGGAAGGGCGATTTCAGACCGAGTCAGTGGTGGGATTGGTCCGACATCATTGAGTTGGACTACAACCATGCCGGCTTGCGCAAATACATGACGGATGCCATGAAATACTGGATCCAGGAGTTTGACCTTGATGGGTTCCGTGCAGACATTGCAGGCTTTGTACCTCTTGATTTCTGGGAACTGGCAAGAAAAGAGCTGGAGCAGATCAAGCCGGTGTTCATGCTGGCCGAATGGGAGTCACGCGACCTGCATGCGGCTGCTTTTGATGCAAGCTATGCCTGGAGCTGGTGGGATGCGGTACATGCCATTGCCAGCGGCCAGACAAAAGACCTGCTCCCGCTTTATGTATACTATTCTTTTAGAGAACGTGCTTATCCCGCTGAAAGCATGCGAATGACCTTTGTGACCAATCACGATAAGAATGCCCTGGAAGGTACCTCGCGGGAGCTTTTGGGAGATGCCCTTGAAGCGGCGATCACCCTTGCTTTTATTGGTGATGGCATTCCATTGATTTACAATGGGCAGGAAGCAGGTGACAGCCACAGGCTGGCTTTTTTTGAGAAAGATGAAATCCGGTGGACGTCCCACCCCCACGGCGCGCTGCTGAAAAAACTGATCGCATGCAAAAAAGAGAACCCGGCCCTTTGGAATGGCAGGTGGGGTGGTCCGATGATCCAGGTAAATCATTCCAGGGAAGACAAGGTACTGAGTTTTTTACGGACTAAAGGAGACAACCGGGTTTTTGCTGCATTCAACTTTTCTCCCGATGCACAGGAAGTGCTTTTTCACACGCGGTTGCATCACGGGCGATACCAGGAGCTTGAAACCGGCAACATCGTTCATTTTTCGGAGGATACTCACATCCTGATGCCACCCTGGCAAGCAAAAGTGTACATCTCCGTGCGATAGCCTTAAAAAAAACCGCACCAACCATTTTCTCAGGCCAGTGCGGCATAATGCAGGTATGGATTGGAAATCTACTCCAGTAACTCCACAAAGAGTGCCGTCAGGTTCACATCTTCTTCCGGCATCTCAAAAGTATATTCTGTGTCTGAGCTCACTACAAAGCCCTGAATGTTGTCGGTCCATTGCAGGAAATCATAACCTTCATGAGCGGTAGCCTCCAGCACGACCTCTTCACCTGGATAGTACTCTCCAGCACCTTCCACGTCACCACCTTCTTCCGGTTGTACCATTACAACAACCTCAAAGGTTTCTGGTTCCATGTGCTCATCAGGCACCTCTCCGGGAAATGCTGCGGCCATGGAAATAACTCCTGCCGTAAATAAGCCCAGAATGAATAATCGTTGCTTTTGATTCTGCTTTACTTGTTTGCTGCACATAATGTCTTTTTTCGTTTATATATCCTGATGATTATTTAGCCTGCATGAATCATACAGGCATTACAAAGAAATGAAAAAATACAACCCAACGCAATGGCCTGGGCCTGCTTTTGACATGATTTAACAACATTAAACAGATTTTAGGCGACATTTAACACTTATTTGCACAAGATATTAAACTAATTTATGTATTTATATTTTTGATGAATTGTGATTACCACACATGATGCTTTGCAAGGAGGAGATAAAAACTTAATTTTGGCCTTCCAAACAAAACAGTTGCCCTATGCGTTTTAACATATGCAGGCATAGAGATTTGCATGACAATCATTAAACAGAAAAACTCATGATGAGCACAAAGCTTTACAGGCGCATGATATATTTCCTGGCCGCCATGGTGTTGCCGGCCATTTTCCTGTTGCATTCCTGCAGCGAGGATGACAATGTATTTGTAGTACCTGGAGATCCCATAGAAGAAGATTATGCGATCCACTTCATAGATGTTGGCCAGGGTGACGCCATTTTTGTGGAAACGCCGGAAAAGGTGATGCTGGTAGATGGTGGATGGAGTGATGGCAGCGTGGTGTCATACCTTGAGGGGCTTGACATTGAATACATCGACATCGTCATTGGTACGCACCCCCACGCAGACCATATCCAGGGGCTGATTGACGTTTTCTACGAGTTTGAGGTAGGCGAAGTCATTGATCCGGGAGTTACCCATACCAGTCAAACCTACTACAATTATATGAGCGTAATTGACACATACGACATTCCATTTACCGTAGGCAGAAAGGGTATGGAGTGGGAGTTATCTGAACACGCCCACATGAAGCTGGTACATCCTGTCAACCCAACGGAACATCATTTAAACAACGCATCCATCGTGGCCCATGTAACCCTGGGTGAGGTCACTTTGCTGCTCACGGGCGATGCAGAAGAAAATGCAGAAAACCAAATGCTGAGTGAACCCGAATTGCTGGCCAGCGACATTCTCAAGGTAGGGCACCACGGGAGCAACACGAGCTCTCAGATGGCTTTTCTCGAAGCCGTAAATCCGGCTATCAGTGTGATTCAATGTGGTGCAGACAATCCCTACGGACATCCGCACGGACCTGTCCTTGAGCGCCTGGATGCCATCGATACGGACGTATACCGGACCGACCTGCACGGAAATATTGTGGTCATCATTGAAGATGGTGTACATTACGAAGTGCACACACATCAGTAGGTATTTTACATCATTTCCCCTTAATATTATTTTATTTCGTATATTAGATCGCCAATTTGTGGTGTTTCTTATGGTATCTTTTACCCCCATTGGCTTTTGGCTATTAGCTATTGGCAATAAAGCCAAATGCTAAAAGCCAAAAGCCCATAGCAGTCTTGCTCACCACATAAACACCATACAATCAACTAGTTCAAAAATTATAACCACATGAAGGCAGTAGTAGACCAGATCCAGGAAAATCTTGCTGTGGTACTCATAGAAGAACAGGATGTGGTTCTTCACGTGCCGATAGAGAAAATGCCGGAGGGCACGCAGGAGGGCCATTGGTTACGCATTGATTTTACCCTTGATGAGGAGCAGACCAGCAGCATGTACCAGCAAAACAAGACCTTGCTTCAAAAATTGATCAACCGCGGAAAAAGACGTCGCGGCAGATAGCAGCTATGATGGCGTATGCTGTGCTTTTTTCTTAAAGGCATAGATCATAAAGCCAATGCCGGCCGCGATTGCCGGAATGCTCAGGATCTGCCCCATGTTCAGGAGCATCTCCTCTTCAAATGGTGACTGCGGTTCCTTGATAAATTCGACCAGGAATCTTGCCGTGAACATGAAGAGGGCAAAAAAACCGGTACTGAATCCCTCAGGCAGCCTGGTGCGTTTTTTAACCCAGAACCAGCCAAGGGTAAGGAAAAGGATCAGGTAAGCAAGCCCTTCATATATTTGTGTAGGGTGCTTTGGTAATGTTTCTCCGCGAGTTTCAAAAATAAACCCCCAGGGAAGGCTTGTTTCCACACCGTAAATCTCTGAGTTCATCAGGTTGCCCATGCGGATAAAGAAGGCGGCCAGCGATACCGGGATCACCAGCCTGTCGAGCAGCCAGGTAAAACTTTTGGTGCTCACCCGCTTTTGATAGAGATACAGGGCGATCAGGATTCCGATGGCTCCGCCGTGACTTGCCAGGCCTCCCTGCCAGATATACAACACTTCGATAAGGTTCTGGCTGTAATAGGCAAAATCATAAAAAAAGCAGTGACCCAGCCGGGCACCCACAATGCTTCCCACAAACATATATATCAGGATGCTGTCTGCATGCTTTTGTGGCAATCCTTCTTTGCTGAATATGCGTGCAATGATTTCATAACCAAGGTAGAAAGACAGTGCCCAGAAAAGGCCATACCATCTGATGCTCAGGTTTCCTAAGCTGAAAATTTCGGGACTGGCATCCCAGCTGACTTGTAATATTTCCATGCGGTTAAATTAGGATGTTTATTTACCAATATCTATCACTTCCACATCAAAGACCAGGGTTTCTCCCGGTGGAATGGGGCCACTGCCGCTCTCTCCATAGCCCAGGTGTGGCGGTATGATCAACCTGGCTCTGGCATTTTTGGAAAGCAGGGCAAAGGCTTCATCCCAGCCACGTATCACCTGGTCGCTGCCAAGCACAAAGCGCAGAGGCTCTGAACGTTGTACCGATGAATCAAAAATTCTGCCATCTGACAGGTAACCGGTATAATGCACCGCAAGCACGCTCCCTGCAGGTGGCAGCTCACCATCTCCTTCTTCAACAAGGATGTATTGCAGGCCGGATTCTGTTTTAAGGGTATCCCTGCCGGCTACGTTAAAAGGCTCGGGCTCAGAGACCTCCTCTACATCAAGCAGTTCGATATCGAAGATCAGGTCTGTTTTTGGAGGAATGGGTCCTCTGCCCTCTCGTCCATAGGCCATTTCATGAGGGACCCAAAGTCTTGCGCGGTCTCCCGCATGAAGTCCCGGCAGGGCTTCATCCCAGCCAGGAATCACCATGTTTCTTCCCAATATAAAAGAAACAGGCTCTTCACGATCATACGAGCTGTCAAAAACCCTTTGTGTGTCATCATCCAGGAAGCCAGTATAGTGCATGTGCACCAGCATATTCTCACGAAGAACCTGACCATCACCAGCTTCCAACACAGCAACCAGCACGCCCGAAGCTGTTGTTTCCTTGTGCAGTGCTTCTTCCGGATCAGCAACCCCGGGCTCTGCATCAGGCACATCGCGTTCAGGCAACGATGGCTCTCGCACATGAAGCAATTCTAGCTGGAAACTGATCGTTTCATTACCGGGTACCGGACCATATCCCTCTTCCCCATAAGCGAGTTGAGGAGGAATCACTACGGTGGCTTTTGCCCCTTCATGCAAAAGTTTTATCGCTTCTTCGAGTCCAGGAATGACCTCATCTTCGCCGAGCGTGATATGCACCGGCTCATCTGTCTCATAGGACGAATCAAACACAGTGCCGTCAGCTAGTTTTCCTGTATAGTGGACAGTTACCACATCATTTTGCTGCGGTTTGGGGCCTTCACCCGGAGTGAGGATTGTATAAGCAAGACCGCTGGATGTAGTTTGCTGCTCGGGCTCCGGTTCTTCCACGCGCAGGATTTGACAGCCCTGAAATGTCCATGCGGTCATCACCAGGATCAATGTCCATAATGGGATTAGCCTGCCAGCTTTTTTCAAACTGCAGTTACAAGTCTCGGCCATTCGGAAAAGGATTAATTCACGATATCTACCAGTTCGACGTCAAAGACCAGGGTGCTGTATGGCGGTATTGTCGGCCCTGCTCCCCTGTCGCCATAGGCAAGATGCGAGGGAATCACCAGCCGGGCACTGCCTCCGACGTTCATCATGCTGATTCCTTCATCCCAGCCTGGGATCACCTGGCCCTGTCCAAGCATAAATTCAATGGGTTCTCCGCGCTCGAGGGAAGAGTCGAATACCGTGCCATCCAGCAGGCGACCTTCATAATGCACGGACACCATGTCACCGGCCTCAGGCTGTGGTCCGTCACCAGCCTCTTCTTCCATATAATACAAACCACTTGCGGTGGGCTCAACCGTTATGCCCTCTTGTTCAAGGTATTCCAGCATCAGTCCTTCTTCCTGTTCCGCACGCGCCATATCTGCTTCCATCATTTCCTCCATGAGACGCTGCTGCTCCTCGGCAAATTCATCTTCGTCCATGGCCTTGTCTAGCTGGATATCAAAGATCAGCTGATCTCCTGGCTCAAGAAAGGGAGGCAATTCTGGTGCTCCGGCAGTTTCCATAAAAAAGCGTTCGCCATCAATCAGGAAGCTGGCACTATCTCCTACCGCCATCATGGAAAGCGCTTCATAGATGTCACCAGGATACTCTGGCTCAACCAGCGGCAAAAACATGGGCATGCCGGTCTCACGGCTGTCAAACAAGACCTCATCGTCCAGACGATATATCATGGTCATGCTCAGAATATCTTCCGCTTGCGGCATGTCGCCGCCACGTTGCTCATGAAACACATATTTGAGACCACTTTCAGTCTCGTCAAAATCAAGTTCCGTCACTCCAGGCAATACTTCATGCAGCTCATCATCGCGTGCCTCATCCTGTTCCGTGGCCGTACCACAAGCCATAAAAGCAATCATGGCAGTGAAAATCAAAATCAAATTCAGGGTTCTCATAATTTCTCCTTTTGGTGCTTATTAAACAATATTGATTAGTTCTACTTCATATATGATTGTTGCCCGGCCCGGGATCCGGTCACCATCTCCCGGAATACCATGTGCCAGGTGAAAAGGCAAAATAAATGTGGCTTTTGCGCCTTGGCGCAAATACCTGACACCTTCATCAATGCCTGTAACGGCTCCTCCCCGTCCAACCCTGAACTGCAGAAGGCCATTGTCTTCAGATGCATATACAAGGTCGCCATTAAGCAAATAGACAGCATAGGCCAGTTCAACCACCCGGCCATAAGATGCCTTCGGGCCTACCCCGGTTTCATGTATCTTGTATCTTAAGCCTGAACCGCTCTGCACCATTTCCCATCCAAACCTGGCCAAAAAATCATCAATCATCTGCTCCTCACGTGCCAGCAGCTGTTTATTGGTCATCTCAAGTACTTGCTGCATCTGCCGGGTATCCAAACCGGGCTGAGCGCCTTCCTGCTCTGACCGGCAAGAGACCAACAGCAGCAACAGAAAAACAAGGCCAACAACAGGCTTCATAAGGCGTGTTACAATTCTTTTGTTCGCTTCTCCTTATTATTAATCAACGCAATAAAAGCCTGCTCGGTATCCCTGAGGCTTTGAAAGCTTTTACCGCCGGCAGCATTTTTATGACCACCTCCCGCGTAATGCGCGCGCGCAAGCTTGTTCACATCCACATCGCCGGCAGAACGAAAAGATGCCTTGACGTGGTCATCTTTCTCAGTAAACAAAGCTGCAAGATGAATGTTTTTAATGGCCATGGCATAGTTTACCACACCTTCAGTATCTCCTTCCTGGTGGTTAAAATGTTGCAGTTCTTCCTGTGAAAGGCTGATGTATGCTGCCTGTGCATCCTCCAGCACCTTCAGTTTCTCACTCAGGCAATAGCCCAGCAGTCGCATCCGGTCGAGGGTATAGGTGCTGTAAATCAAACGGTGGATGTAAGCCCCGTCCACTCCTTTTTCAATGAGCCTGGCCACAATCTGATAGGTACGCGGATTATTACAGCCATAACTGAAGGAGCCTGTGTCAGTGATAATTCCGGCATACAAGCATTGGGCTACCTGCAGGCTCAGGCGGTCCTCATCCCCCAATGCCGCAATGAATTCATAGATCAATTCCGCTGTGCTGCTGGCTGCCGTTTCAGAAAAAACGAGGTCAAATCCGTCTTCCGGCTGCGGATGATGATCCACCATGATCTTTGCAGCCCCGCTTTCTAACAGTGTCTTTTCAAGATCTCCGCTACGTGAAAATCCATTAAAATCAAGACAAAATATGAGGGCGGCATCACGTATCAGCGAATGGGACAGGTCTTTGTGCTGGTCAGCAATGATCACGCTTTCGTGACGCGGCATCCAGTGAAGAAAAGAAGCATACGCTTCCGGTGCAATCACATGCACATTCCTCCAGCCTTCATCTAGCAAATAGCCATACAGTCCGAGAGAAGAACCCACTGCATCGCCATCCGGGTTGGTATGCATAATGATGACAATGCATTGGCTTTTGTCTGCCAGGTATGTGGCTGCCTTACGAATGTGCGTGTTATTCAACATCGCAAACTTGCTGGTTTTAACATACAAAGGTAAGCATTATTGCCTGACAGGGTAAAGTAATTTCATCTGTTAATAATTTTTATATTTCGGTCAGATGAACCGAGCACTTTGCGAGCTCGGCGAAGCCAAACCTCCATTAGATAATCATTCCCCTGTGCGTCAATTTTTTGGCATGGCTCCTCGGCTTCGCCGAGCTCGCAAGTGCTCGGCTCATGGGATTTTACACAGCTGGCGGAGAATCTATTGTCGTTTCCATGCTACTTTGCCGGTTAAGTTACAGAGATAAAAAAGATTAAGAGCCGGGTCAGCTAAAGTCGCGTTGACATGACACTAGCCTGCATGAATCATACAGGTTAGGAGTTGGCCGGAATATATTCCACAAACGTACCATCCTGATGCAAAATGATGATTTTTTCTATAGGCTTTGCAGATTCCTGCGTCTTATTATGTAAACCAGGCCCGGGGGCGGTTTCTTTTGCAGAAACACTCCCGGACTGTTTCGCTGTAAAATCCTCATTTTGAACATTAGAGGCTACAGAATCCGGGGCTGGTTCATTGCCATGCACATGTTCTTCCGCCGAAACCTGCGGAGATGCTTGCCTTGTAGACGCATTGTCCTTGGATTGATCATCTCCCTTCTTATCCTGCTGCCGGTATTGAGAAAACAAGTCGCCTTGTTCAGGGGCCGTAGCTTGTCCGGCATACATCAGACCTTCTCCACGCACAAGCCATTCAGTACGCAATTCAGGAAAGGCATCAAGGATCTTATGTACCATTTCCAGACTGGGTCTGTTCCGACCCGATAAAATATGCGATATGGTAGATCGGGGAACCCCTAGTTTATCCGCAAAAGCAGCTGAGGTAAGTGCCTGTTCCGATATGAGCTGTCTGATTCGTTCAATCATGGCAGATAATTTTAAATATGTATGTAAAGGCAAAAAAGTGCTCCTAATTGCACTACAGATGTTGTTTACACATGTGTAAAGGTACAACATATTTCAGTGTGCACCAAGTATAACAAAGTGTATAAGTTAACAATTTACATTTGTAAACGCGTGAGTTTTAATTAAAAGCTTTATATATAACACATAATATATTTATTTCTAATATTTTATGGTCAGTATATTAGGAACTGATAAAAATGCAACTCGAGCTGTAAATTCTTCTATTATTGATTTATATAATAACCATATTATATTGGAATACAGTAATTTATTGTGGTTTATAAATACAGTATCAACGGAGCATGGCATTTTGTTAACAAATATAAATTCAAGTGAATGTTTACAATATTGAATTATTTATTAATTTATTGATATTTAATTAAATATCTATAAGCATCCTCATTTATGTATTGTTGTGAATTCATTAGTTCATGTATAACTTTACAATTGTTAACCAAGTGTTCTAAGGTTACAAAAGTGTATTTTTTGGTAGTTCATGTTTGTAAATATATTGCGAGTGCTGAAATACGTACAAAGACCATCTTTTGCCATCGGGAAAATACAGTCTTACCGGAAAAATAATTCCTGCTGTTTCTCTCCCATACCCCTATTTTAAATAAGTGGTGTGGATTGTAATACAGATACAAATTGCCTCCCTCATTGTGAATAAGTCAGCGAGAAGCGCATAAAAACAGACTGGCAGTACTGTGGTAGGAAAGAAAAGCTTCTAAGGAACTAAAAATCTGTCTGCTCAATGAATCCGCCGCCAATTACATCGCTCCCGTCATAGAAAACAGCTGATTGGCCGGGAGTAACTGCAGAGACTGGTTCGTGCAAAATGACATCAAGGAGGTTTGATTGCTGTCCATTTCGGATGAGTGCTGCATGTCCGGGGTCTTTATAGCGGATTTTGACCATTGCTTCCAGTTCCGTTGGCATGCTGGCAAATTTGATCAGGTTCACACCGCTGACAGAAAACCTGGTTGAGCGCGTGTCTTCTTTTCTTCCAAGCACAATGGTATTGGTTTCTGGGATGATCTTGCTGACATATACTGGTTCACCCATGGCCACTTGCAAGCCTTTGCGCTGGCCAATCGTATAAAACGGATAACCCTTGTGCTTACCGAGCACGCGGCCATTCTTATCTACGAAGTTGCCTTCGCCCGGGTTTTTATCCAGGCCAGGTACCTGTCTTTTCAAGAAGCCACGGTAATCGTTATCCGGTATAAAGCAGATCTCATAGCTTTCCCGTTTACCGGCAATTTCGTGAAAACCGGCCTCTTTGGCCATCTCACGGATGCTGGGCTTGGTATAGCCTCCCAGGGGAAAGATGGTACGCTTCAGAAAATCCTGCGGCAGTCCCCAAAGCACATAACTTTGGTCCTTCTCTTCATCGGTACCTTTGGAAAGGACGTACCTGCCATTCTCCGCCCTGACCTGCGCATAATGTCCGGTAGCAATATACTGACAATCCAGTTGGTCTGCGCGCTTAAGCAATGCCCCCCATTTGATGTGGGTATTACAGAGCACACAAGGATTGGGCGTTCTGCCTTTCAGATATTCATCGATAAAGTCCCTGACAATGTATTGCTCAAACTCATCACGGATATCCAGCACATAGTGCGGAAAACCCATCTTTACGGCCAATTGCCGGGCATCATTGATGGAATCCAGGCTGCAGCACCCGGTTTCCTTTTCAGGAACCTCACCCTGGGCGTATTCCCAGGTCTTCATGGTGATGCCTACAAGCTCATAACCTTCATTGATCAGCATCATGGCAGCCACACTGCTATCCAGTCCACCGCTCATAGCCATCAATACCCTGCCTTTATTTGTATGATTCATGATCCTTACTTACGCAAACATATACTATACAGGCTTCACAGCCATCTTCATGATGCTTTCCACAAGCCTTTTCCATGAAAAACGCTTCTTTTCCTTCCGGATTGCCCTTGAAAAATATGCCTGTTTCTCCTTCATGAAGAAATCCGATATGGCCGCTGCGATATCAGCGGAATCCACTTCGGTTACATATCCTGCCTTGCCATCGGGCACCATTTCCGGGAGGCCACCCACGTGTGTGACAACCATAGGTTTTTCAAAATGGTAGGCCACCTGGGTTACCCCGCTTTGTGTAGCACTCTTGTAAGGCTGTACCACCAGGTCAGCAGCACAAAAATAATATTTCACCTCATCATTCGGAATAAATTCCGTGCGCCAGATGATCCTGTCACTCACTCCAAGTGAATGGGCAAGCTTGAAATAAGGGGTTTGATCCGTATAAAACTCACCCGCGACCACAAGCCGCAATGGCAGGTTACGGATTTTGTCGTAAGCAAGCGACTGGATCAGTAAGTCCAGCCCCTTATAATCCCAGATGAACCCAAAAAACAGCACCAGGAGTTGCTCCCCGTCAAGGCCAAGCTGACGCCGGGCCACGTCCCGGTCAACCTGCTCACCAAAATTGTCATAGAGCGGATGCGGACAAAAGGTAATCCGATTTTCTGCAACGCCAAAATCCAATAGGTCACGACGCACCTGTTCCGACATGGTCACGAAGCCGTCCACGCGCTTCAAAAAGTATTTCGTCAACAGCCGATCTCCTGGTCTCTGCTCGTGTGGCACAATATTATCGGCAATGGCCACCACCCTGGTGTGTTTGTTTTTCCTTGTGATGGACGAGATCTTCCCGAGGCAAGGCGCCATAAAGGGAAGCCAGTACCTGACAACAAGCAGGTCGGGCTTGAGTCGTTTCAGCTCCCGCCCTACCCGGTACCAGTTCATCGGGTTGATGCTGTTGACCTTCACCCGGATATCCAAATCCCCCGGCGGCTCCTCATCCGTATACTGTGTCTTGCCGGGAAACAATACCGAAGGGTACTGCAAACTGAAGGTATACACCGTCACCTCATGGCCTTCGTCCATGAAAGCCCTGGCCAGCCGCTCGTTGAAGGTCGCAAGGCCGCCACCGCGGAGGGGATGTGCAGAACCGAGGATGATGATGCGGGACATGTGGATTGGAGGTTAGCGGGTTTATGATTTGTGTTCGCCTGGGAATTTAATGGGAATGATTGTGAAAATGGTGTGCTATGGGGTTATGGGATTATGGAGTTTTGGGTTTTGAGGTTCCGTTGGGATAAAGGGTGATTATTGGGGTTACAAACAATTGATGTAAGGGATCAGCCATTGAGGTTTTTCGTTTTTTCTTCGATATGATACCGGTTTCTGTCTGGGGCGGATCGTGATATCATTTCGCCCAGGAATCCGGCGATAAACAATTGGGTACCAAGGATCATCGCCAGCAAGCCAAAGAAAAACAGGGGCCTGTCGGTCATCCCGTAGATTTGCTGTACAAAGCGGCCATAGGCCAGCCAGGCGGCAATGACAAAACCGGCGAGGAAGAGCAAGGTGCCCAGCAAGCCGAACAGGTGCATGGGTCTTTGTTTAAATCGGGCCACAAAGCTGATGGAGATCAGGTCAAGGAAGCCTTTGAAAAAACGATCCAGTCCATACTTGGTCCTGCCATACTTGCGTTCCCTGTGATGCACCACCTTTTCACCTATCTCATCGAAACCCGCCTTTTTCACCAGGTAGGGTATGTAGCGGTGCATCTCACCATATACTTCAATGGATTTGACGACCGCCTGCTTATAGGCCTTCAGGCCGCAGTTAAAATCGTGCAGCCGGATGCCCGACATCAACCTGGTGGTCCAGTTGAATAGTTTGGTGGGAATGGTCTTGGAGAGTGGATCCTTGCGGTGTTTTTTCCACCCGCTGACCATGTCATAGCCCCCTTCTTTGATCATCCTGTAAAGCTCCGGGATCTCGTCGGGGCTATCCTGGAGGTCGGCATCCATGGTGATGACCACATCACCTGAGGCGTGACGAAAGCCTACGTTCAGGGCGGCTGCCTTTCCGTGATTGCGGCGAAAGCGGATGCCGCAGAGGTTTGGATTTCCCTCAGCCAGGCGGTTGATCACCTTCCAGGAATCATCGCGGCTGCCATCATCGATGAGCAGGACCTCATAGGTAAACTTCTGCTGTTGCATCACCCGGTCTATCCAGGCGGTAAGTTCCGGGAGGGATTCTTCTTCATTATATAAAGGAATGACGATTGATAGGTCCATGGTATGGTTGGCGTGTTACAGAAACAAATGTAATGATTTTTTTGTTGAGTGCATGTCCTGGAGGTGTCTCCCTTAAAAGCGCTACCTTTGCCATGATGCGAGATCTAAGCCAGGGGCCCGTAGCCCGCAACATATTTCTTTTTGCGCTACCCATGCTGCTGGGCAACGTGTTTCAGCAACTGTACAACGTGGTTGACACCATCATCATCGGACAGTATATTGGCACAGATGCCCTTGCAGCTGCTGGTGCATCCTTCCCGGTGATCTTCGTGCTAATCAGCCTGGTCATCGGCATCACCACCGGTACCACCATCATCATCTCCCAGTATTATGGGGCAAAGGATTACGAAGCGGTAAAACGTGCCATCGACACGGCCTATATTTTTCTGTTCTTTGCCTCCATCCTGCTCACCACCCTGGGCATCGTTTTCATTGAAGACATTTGGCGCCTGATCGACTTGCCCGTGCACGTGAGACCTGATGCCACACAGTATTTCAGTGTGTTTGCCGCAGGACTGGTGCTCATGTTCGGATTCAATGTCACATCAGCAGTATTACGCGGACTGGGCGATTCCAGGACCCCACTTTACTTTCTTATCATATCTACCATACTGAATATCGGTTTTGATCTCTTGTTTGTCCTTGTTTTTGGGTGGGGAATAGGCAGTGTGGCTTTTGCCACCGTGCTCGCCCAGGGCATCGCCTTTGGCCTTTCAGTGATCTACCTGAACCGCACGCACACCCTGATCCGCTTTGCCCTGCGCGGGCTCACCTTCGACCGGGACATCTTTCGCAAAAGCCTGCGCATTGGCATCCCCACCGGCATGCAGCATACCTTCGTTTCCCTGGGGATGCTGGCCCTGATCAGCATCGTCAACCGTTTTGGCACCGATACGATTGCGGCCTACACCATCGCCTGGCGCATCGACTCCTTCTCGGCCATGCCGGCGATGAATTTCGGACTGGCACTTACCACCTTCGTGGGCCAAAACCTGGGGGCAAACAAGCCGGAAAGGGTAAAACAGGGTTTGCGCGCCACCCTGCTGATGACCACGGCCGTTTCACTGACCATGACCTTTGTAGCGTGGACCTTCGGAAGACAGCTGATGGGCGTGTTTACCCCCAATCCCGAAGTAATTGAGATCGGTTATAGCTACCTGGTCGTGGTGAGCTCTTTTTACGTGGTCTTTGCCGGCATGTTTGTCACGCAAGCAGTGATGCGCGGCGCCGGCGACACGCTGATACCGATGTTTATAACCCTCATCGCCCTATGGCTGCTACGCATACCTGCCTCGCATTTCCTGTCGATGCAATACGGTGCCGAAGGTATCTGGTGGGGCATTCCCGTCGCCTGGGTGTTTGGCTTGCTGGCTGCCTACATTTATTACCTTACCGGCAGATGGAAACGCAAAGCGGTCGTGAAGTTCGACCAGGATAAGCTTTAAAGTGAGGATGCTTATGTCCGCCTAAAAAAAGCATAATTTGTTTTTTAATTTATATCCTTTTTATTTTTATATAAATTTATCTTATTTTTGTTTAAATTATATTGATGACATAGGTCAGCATCAAAACACAGTTTAATGACCTATAAAAGTTTGTAATTACTTTGTAATTACTTCGGATATTTGTAAATTTGACGCATAACCGATAAACACAGCGTGACATGCGGGTTCGTGTAATAAAAATTGGAAACTCAAAGGGGATTCGGCTTAGCAAGACCATTCTCCAAAAATATGACATCCAGGAAGATGTTGAGCTTATTCTTGAG
>PUOJ01000151.1 GCA_003552075.1 Bacteroidales bacterium | reverse complement strand
TTCTTACTTCTTACTTCTTACTTCTTACTTCTTACTTCTTACTTCTTACTTCTTACTTCTTACTCCTTACTCCTTACTTCTTACTTCTTACTTCTTACTTCTTACTTCTTACTCCTTACTTCCTACTTCTTACTTCTTACTTCTTACTTCTTACTTCTTACTCCTTACTTCTTACTCCTTACTCCTTACTTCAAACTTCCCTCACAGCCACAGTCATCTCCCTCTTCCCCGGCGGCCCCTCCGGATGCGAAAGCACGAACCCAGCGGCCTTCATCGCCCTTTTCACACTGCCTTTAGTGCAATAGGTGGTTAACACGGCTCCGGGCAACATGGCTGCATATAACTTTTCAAACACCTCCAGGGTCCACATTTCGGGCTGATACTGCGGGGCAAAAGCGTCGTGATACACCACATGGTAGTGGCTATCAGGCAGCACGACCTCCTGCAGGGTGCAGCTATTCCGTTGAAAGCTAAAGCCGTCATGAATTCTAGTGATCACTTGATCTTCAGCCTGATGCATCCTGGCAAAAGCATCAGTGAAGCGACCATTTTCCACTAGCTTCGGCAGGTTCAGCTCAGACCACTCCGCCTTCGACAATGGAAAAGGCTCCAGCGTGTCATAAGCCACCTCCAGATTCTCCTCAGCTGCCCTTGCCAGGGTGAGCAATGCATTGAGTCCGGTGCCAAAACCCACTTCAAGCACCCGTAGCACCCCACCCTTACTTATGACATGCTCAAAGCCCGCTTTTAAGAAGACATGCCGGGATTCCTGCAATGCACCAAATGTCGAATGGTAGTACTCTCCAAGCTCGGGCATGTAGAGGCTATGTGAACCATCACCCGTGATGGTGGTGTATCTTTTATAATAGGACTTCAAAAAAGAAAATTTTCTTCAAAATTAAACAAATTGCAGTTTTCAAACATTATATAGCTAATGTCATTAGCTGGCCATCCCGGGCCATCATGCGTATACCAACAAAAATAACCCATCATGACGACCATCAATAGCTGGCTTGCACAATCACGTGCCAATTTCCTTCTTCTTGCAGTCTTTCTTGTGGCGATCGGCCTTGCTTATGCTGCGCTGCATCAACCAGAAACTTTTTACTGGCCCATAGCGATACTTATCCTGGTGGGAACCATATCAGCGCACATATCGGTCAACCTGTTCAATGAACTGTCTGATTATCAAACAAAAATTGATTTTCAAACCAAAAGAACGCCATTTAGTGGGGGCAGCGGCATGCTCACAAGCGGCAAGACCAAACCCGGGCAGGTTCGGGCGGCAGCCATTGGCACCTTGCTGATATCGGTAGCAATCGGGCTCTTTTTTATCATCATCGCACATTGGAGCATCCTTATCATTGCTTTCATAGGTGCCATTGCCATCGTCTATTATACCAGTCACCTTTCACGCATGCTCCTGGGAGAATTTTTTGCCGGCCTGGCCCTGGGCTCATTGGTGGTCATCGGTGCATATATCGCCATGAATGCCACCCCCGTGCAATCCATATCTCACATTGTACCCCTGGAAGTCTGGCTAATTTCCATTCCACCAGGGATCCTGACCTTTCTGCTTTTGCTGCTCAACGAGTTTCCTGACACGGAGGCAGACCGTGCCGGTGGCCGCAAACACCTGGTAATCAAGTTTGGGAAAAAAACGGCTGCAAGGATCTATCTGGCCGGCATCCTGCTTACCTATGCAGTGATCCTGGTCCTTCCCCCTGCAGGGATATCCTCTTACTGGCTCTACCTGGCATTGCTGCCTTTGCCGCTGGGACTCAAGGCTTCTCAGATTGCCCTCAAATACGGAGAAGACAATGCCAAACTCCTGCCCGCCCAGGGAATGAATGTAATCACCGTATTGGCCACCGATTTGCTTATTGCCATATCCGTGATCATTCAGCTTTGATGAAAAGGATACGACAAGGTTTAAGTGTTAAGGTCTTCGCCAAGTGCTGCAACATAATTATGGTGCGCTCCTGTGAAAATGATCTTAGTATCCAGACCCAAAGACTTTGCTGCGTGTCTTAAACTCGCAGGGTCCACGAATATCCAGGGGAAGGGTTTAGATGTCACGCCTTTGTATTCAAGGTGATATTGCATTTCTCCGTAGTAATGATCACCCATAGGGATCCGGTATGACCCGTCCTCATCCTCATACATGTACATCAGGTCTGTGGATTCAATGAGCATCTTCCCACCCGGCATAAGAAGGCTGGCAGCGTGTTTCAGGAGTTTGCGCAACCCATCAAGCGTGCCCGCAATGCCAATGCCATTCATCAGGAAAAGCAATGTATCGTACTTGCTATTCCTGATGTCAAAAAAATCACGGCAATACACCCTCTTCACCCCTCGCTCCCGCATGATTTCCGAAGCACCGGGCGAAACATCTATGGCATCAACAGGCACCCCCCTGCTTTGCAGCTCCAGAGTGTGGCTACCAGCTCCGGCACCAACGTCCAGCACATGGCCTGCTGCCCGGTTCAGCATCATTCTTTCCCACTCAGGCATTTCATCCCACGAACGAAAAAAATAAGCCACCGGGAGGTCTTCCGTTTCTGTAATATCAGAATGCACACGGATTACAGCACCCTTTTCTCCAGTAACATAATCGCGAAATGCCCTGCCAAAAATATCCATGCCTTCATCTGTTTATATTTTGATTAAACCGGTCACATGAACCGCGCACTTTGCGAGCTCGGCGAAGCCAAACTCGCCATGACATAATCATTCTCCTGTGTGTCAATATATTGGCATGGCTCGGTTCATGTGTAAATTATTTTGCAAAATACTGGTATAGAATGATTTGTGGTTTTGATTTCTCGCAGAGGTCCGCTGATGTTTTCGCTGAAGCTCGCAGAGGCAAAGGACAAGACTAAATTTTTCACTTTTCTTCTTCTTGCTGCTTAATTCATACTTCCATCGCCCCTCCGTCCCTCAACCCCATCATGTTAATTTAAGCCTCCTCCCGAATTCCTGGTTTTAAGGAAAAAGCAAGCATGCATCACCATAACTCAGAAAGCGGTAGGACTGCTTCAGTGCATGATGATAAATCTGTTTCCAGGCTTTTCCAGTAAAAGCAGCCACAAGCAATAGCAGGGTACTTCCCGGCTGGTGAAAGTTCGTAACCAGGGCATCTGTCATGGCAAATCGATAGCCAGGAACAATGATAAGTGCGGTTTCTCCTTGCAGGCTGACTTTGTCGCATCTTTCGAGATAATCCAGCAATGCACGCATGGCGCTTGGCCTGTCAGGCTTTTCCCCGGGAAATGCATACGGGGCCCACTGCGGCAGGTACAAACCATCACCCGTTTCCAGGTCAATTCCGGCAACCATGCTAGCCCCTATCCAATAGAGGCTTTCCAATGTGCGCATGCAGGTAGTACCAACTGGCACGATCGGTTGCTGGTGTTGCGCGAGCTTTTGAATGAAGGCTTTGGTAACGGAAAATTGCTCACCGTGCATGTGATGTTCGCCAATATGCTCGGAAGTAACTGGTTTAAACGTCCCTGCCCCCACATGCAGGGTAAGGTAACCCTGCTGAATACCTTTTGCTTGCAGTGACTTCATCACACGGTCAGTAAAATGGAGTCCAGCCGTGGGGGCAGCCACAGAACCGTCATTTGAGGCAAAAATGGTTTGATAGGTTATTTTGTCTTTCTGCTCAGCAGGCCTGGTAATGTATGGAGGCAGCGGGGTTTTCCCTGTCAGCTCAAGCACCTCCGCAAAGCTAAGATGTGCTGGATGCCAGCTGAAATCGACCAGGTATCCATCTCCTGAGGCTTTCACTTTGTGTGCTTCAAGCCGGAAGTTGCCATCAGGATGCTGTATGACCAGCGGGCCTGACTTCCACTTTTTTGCGTTTCCAACAAGACAAAACCACCGGGAGGACGGACCTCCGGAGAGCACAAGGCCGACATCACGATGTACACCTGCAGGGTGAAGACAAAAGATCTCGATACGGGCACCGGTTTCCTTGAAAAACTCCAGCCGGGCCTGCACCACACGGGTATCATTGAATACCATCAGGGTGTCGGGATCCAGGAAGGAAGCCATCTCTTGAAATGCCGCATCCACAATCTTCTTATCCTTGTATACCAGGAGGCTGGACGCATCACGGTCGGCTAAAGGATAAGAAGCGATGCGGTCAGCCGGCAGTTCATAGGTATATTCAGAAGCTTTAAGCTCCTTTACCTTTGGTATATGGTTATTCGCGCTCACGTATTGGCAATGGCATAAAAATCCGGATCAGACCCTGGAGGCCAGTAATTGCATGGTACTCCTGTTGAAGGGGTTCATGATATCCTTCCCTTCAGGGGTATACAGTTTGTCAATGGTTTCTTTGTAATGGTCGTGAATGGCGGGTCTCACGATCTTCATCGTACTGTTCATCAAGCCATTGGCTTCAGAAAAGGGTTCAGCCAGGAAAGCAACAGCGGCAGGCAGCCACCTTGGCGGAAACATACCGGCAAACTCGCCCCCGGGCAAGAAACGGTCTATTTCTTCTTTTAGCTTTAGCAATACCGCCTGCTGGCCCTCACTTGTTGTCATATCCAGTGATTTTTTGCGGATGAGATCCGCCAGGATGGCTTTATTGATCACGATGAGCCCGACCGTATAGGCGTTCTGGTTATTATACAGCATCACCTGGTCAAACAAAGGGGATTTCTCCACCATGGCTTCTTCAATGCCCTCAGGACTGTATTTTTCCCCGTCGCTGCCAATCAGCAGACTCTTGGTACGGCCAAGCACATAAAGGTAGCCATCATCATCGAGATATCCCAGATCTCCGCTATGCAGCCAGCCATCCCGGATGGTTTCCGCTGTAGCCTTTTCATTTTTCCAGTATCCCATCATCACATTATCGCCACGCACCAGGATTTCTCCTTGTTGGCCAATGGGCTTTTCCGTTCCATTCTCTCCGCAGATCTTCAGATCAAGCCACGGAACAACCTTCCCGGATGATCCCATCTTATGATATTCAGGGGTGTTGGACGAAATGACAGGGGATGCCTCTGTAAGTCCATAACCTTGGTACATGGGCATGCCCAGCGCATAAAAAAAGCGCTGCAGCTCAATGTCCAACAGGGCTCCTCCCCCAACGAAGAACTTCAGGCGGCCACCAAATCCCCTCCTGATTTTGGCAAACAGGAACTTATCAAAGGTCCTGTAGAGCGGGGCAAGCATTTTACCAGCGCCACTGCCCTTGTTGTGACCTTCCCTGTTATAGGCATAAGCAATGGCGAGACCTGCCCGGAAAAGGGCCTTGGCTATAGCCCCCTTTTCCCGGACGCCTTTTTCTATGTTGGTGCGAAAATTCTTGGCCAGTGCCGGTACACTCAGGAGAAAATGCGGCCGAACTTCCTTGATACAAATGGGAATGTTCCGAATAGTTTCATTCATGGTCTTGCCAAGCTTGAGGGAAGCCAGGCTGGCACCGTTGCGAATCAGTGCATATATGCCGACAGTATGCGCAAAAGAATGATCCCAAGGCAGAATGTGAAGAGAGGTATATTCAGATGGGACGTCAAAGATGGCTGAAGCCTGCTCCACGTTATGCAGATAGTTTCTATGGCTCAGCATGATCCCCTTGGGGTCAGCGGTGGTGCCTGAAGTGTAACAAATGTTGGCACAGTCATCGGGCTTAAGTGATTCCTTGATTTTTTCAAGCTCACCTTCAAGCGCGTCCTTGTTTTCATCTCCACGAACCCTCAGGTCATTAACAAAATAAATGGCATTGTTTGTCTTGTCCCGGACAAGCTGGGCTTCTTCATCAAGGGGGTCCAGGATGATAACACATTCAAGTTCAGGAAGCTTTTCCAGCAAGTTAAACAACTTATGCTGGTGATTTCCAGAAACGATGGCGGCCTTGCAGCCCGAATGCTCCAGGCGGAATTGCAGATCGGCTGGTTCTTCGATCTTGACGGAAAGCGGTACACATATTGCACCACAAAACAGAATGGCCAGCTCGCTTATTACCCAGTCGTTGCGACCCTCAGAGATCAATGCCACCCTGTCACCCTTTCCCACGCCAATACCAAGCAACCCGCGAGCTGTTCTCCTGACAGCATCATAGGCTTTTGCATAGGTAAGTCCTTCGTAAGCTGCTTGTTTTTTTTCCCACAAGAACACTTGATCAGGAAACTTGTTTACGCTGTTTTCAAAAAGATGAGGTAAGCTGGTTTGTGTCATGCTTTTATCGCATTATGTAAGACGGTGATTCCGCTATAACTGCGCATTAACTCATAAAATGCCAGCGAAAATTTGCACAAATAAACTAATTTTGTCTGGGTTTAACAAGCTAATTTTTCCAAGAAGTTGCGTGGCAACGGCTTGACTAAGGCAGCACCTGTCTATATGATACAGGTGCGCTATTTTTAAAGTAATTTAGCATTGTATCTGTAGGCCAATATCTAATATGTTTTAATCCATTACCCACATGAAGAGAACTTTTTACCCTGTTTTTTTCTCCCTCATCAGCACCTACAAAAAGCATTTTTTGCTCTCTGACCTTACTGCAGGGGTAATTGTGGGTATTGTAGCTCTTCCGTTGGCCATAGCTTTTGCCATTGCTTCGGGTGTGCCGCCGGAGATGGGTCTTATCACTGCCGTAATGGTCGGTTTCTTCGTTTCTTTCCTTGGAGGCTCCCGCGTACAGATTGGTGGACCTTCGGGAGCCTTTATTGTAGTGATGTACGGAATCATGCAGCAATTCGGGTTGCAAGGCGTGGTGATCGCTTCCATCATGGCAGGTATCATGCTTTTTATCATGGGATTGATACGTGCTGGCACGGTTATTCAGTTCATGCCCTATCCAATCGTAGTGGGTTTTACCAGCGGCATTGCGCTGATCATTTTTACCACGCAAATCCAGGAGTTCTTTGGTTTGCCTGGCAATGGTGTCCCACCAGATCCTTTAGGCAAATGGGGTTATTATGTGAGCCACATCCGGGAAATCAACTACCTGGCAGGGGCATTGGGCCTGCTTACCATCGCCATTACCATGCTATGGCCCCGGTTTTATCGAAAAATTCCCGGTTCGCTGGTCTCTATCGTCATCATCACGGCCATTGTCCAATTCGCCGGCCTGGAAGTGGAAACCATTGGCAGCAAGTTTGGTCAGTTTTCAGCTTCTTTTGCTTTTCCAGAATTTGGAGATGTGGATTTTGCGCTCATCCAACAGCTTGCTGTTCCTGCATTTACCCTGGCCGTGTTGGGATCAATCGAATCCCTCCTTTCAGCCATCGTAGCTGACGGTGCCACGGGTTACCGGCACCGGCCCAACACCGAACTGATGGCACAAGGTGTGGCCAACATCTTGTCGCCACTTGCAGGAGGCATGGCCGGCTCAGGCGCACTGGCAAAAACCATGGCGAATATAAGAAACGGGGGCAAAACTCCCTTAGCAGGCATGTTTCATGCACTGGTTCTCTTGGTATTCATGCTATTTCTTGGCAAGCTCGCCATGATGATCCCGCTCACGGCACTATCAGGCATCCTGATCGTAGTGGCATACAACATGAGTGAGTGGCGATCCTTCAGAAACATACTCAAAAGTTCCCGGGGAGAAGCTACAGTCTTGCTGACAACTTTCCTGCTTACTGTGCTCCTGGGACTTAATTTTGCCCTGCCTTTCGGCATCATCCTGGCACTGATCCTTTTCGTAAACAGGGTCATGGAAACATCAGACATTGAGGTGTTAAGACACGAAGTGGAAGATGAAAAATCGCACCTCACAGAAGGCTTTGAAACCCTCGGGATCCCTAAGGGTGTCGAGGTGTTTCAGATCAAAGGCCCCTTCTTTTTTGGCATCGCCAACAAGTTTGAAGAAGCCGAGCAGGAGATTCGCGAGATTCCCAAAGTCCGGATCCTGCGTATGCGCCGGGTTCCCTTTATTGACAGCACGGGATTAAAAAACTTGCGAAACTTTGTGGAACGTTCACAAAAACACCACACGCTGGTGATCCTCTCCGGCCCCACGGAAAAAGCCCGCAAGGCGATGAAAAACGAGGGACTTTATGATGAGATCGGTGAGGAAAACATCTGTGAAAATATCGAGGCATCCCTTGAACGGGCACGTGAGATTATTGCCAATAAATGATCAACTCTCAGCGATCGTTTTTTCCACCATCCGCACGATGGCTTCTTCCTTTTCAAGCGCCATTTCTTCCAGTTCGAGGCCTTCTTTATGGATCTTTTCATAAAACGCCTTGTCCTCGAGGTCTGCAGCATTGATCTTCACATTCAGGAAAGCACCGCGCAGGGCCATGCGCGCACAAAGCGCACCAACGGCGGCATCGGATGCAGAGCTTTGCAAGCCTTTCTCGGCCATGATCTCCATAACCTCCATGGATGCATAGGCCTTCTTCATCACGCGGAAAGGAACCTCGATGGCATACTTTGTAGCAGCCTGGATCGCCTGCTGCCTGGCCACCTTATCTTCTTCCGTTTTCTTTGGTAGCTTGAAAGCTTCCATGATGCGATTGAAAGAACGGGTGTCCTCATCTACCAGAAACAGCAACTCCTCCTTCAGGGCTTGTCCTTTCTCCGCCCATTTGCTGTATTCTTCCCAGCGGTCATCCCAGCCGCGCTTGTGTGATGACAGGTTGGCAACCATGGTGCCGAGCGATACGCCCAATGCCCCCACATAAGCAGATACCGAACCACCACCGGGCGCGGGGGATTCACTGGCCGTCTCATCAGCAAACTGTTCAATGCTCATATTGGCCAGCTGCTTATCATCATCACCGGCGATCATGTACTCGATGATCTTTTCCTTTGGATTGAATGGTTTCAGCTCGTCCAGGCCCATGGACTTCACAGCGATTTTGATCAGTTCTGATTCCGATACACCCAAACTTCTTTTCTGCTTTGCCAGGAAGTATTTGCCCGCATCCAGCATGGCTTTGAGTGGCACCAGGCCAACAAGCTCCGAGCCTGTAACACGCAGTCCGCGCTTATTGGCTTTGTCACTGACTTCATCAAATGCCTTATGCACGGGGGTTACGCTGATATTGGTGAGGTTCATGGAGATCTGCGCGATGCCGTACTCTTCAATGAACCAACCAATGGCTTTCACTTCCTTCAATGTACCCGGGATATGCACGGGGTCTCCTTTCTCATCCTTTACGATCTTGCCGGTCAGGGGGTTCCCTTCACGTTTTACGCGACCTTTCTCGCGCACATCAAAGGCTACCGCATTGGCACGACGGGTGGAGGTCGTATTCAGGTTGATGTTATAAGCTACGAGGAAATCGCGTGCTCCCACGGCTGTGACACCAGCTGAATGGTTCAGTTTGTCAGGTCCAAAGTCTGGCTTCCATTCTGGCGTGGTGACCTTTTCAGCCATTCCTTCATATTCACCGCTGCGGCAGTTTGCCAGGTTCTTTCGCTCAGGCATCATGGCCGCATTTTCATAGCAATACACAGAAATGCCAAGTTCTTCCCCGATCCGCTTCGCCAGCTTATGGGCATATTCCACAACCTCCTCCATCGAAATGTTGGATACCGGTACAAGCGGACATACATCAGTCGCTCCCATGCGCGGATGCGCCCCCTGGTGCTTACGCATGTCGATCAGTTCTGAAGCTTTTTTCACGGCCTGGAAAGCAGCTTCAACCACCTCATCAGGTGTCCCCACAAAAGTCACAACCGTGCGATTTGTCGCCTTGCCAGGATCCACGTCCAACAGCTTGACACCTTCTATGTTTTCAATCTCTTGCGTGATCTTCTCGATCACCACCATGTCATTGCCTTCACTAAAATTTGGAACGCACTCGATCAGTTTTTTCATAGCTATATGGTATTTATTTCGTTTTTGGTTTGCCTTGTTGCGAAAATAAAAAAAATAGCCCTTATCGGGAAAGGGCTTTCAGGGATATTTGTGATGTGTAGTGCTATGCTAGTAGCGGCGCTCTTTGATGCGGGCACTTTTACCTCGAAGCTTGCGCAGGTAGAAAATGCGTGCACGTCTTACCAGGCCGCGGCGATTCAGGACGATCTTATCAATAAAGGGTGAGTGAAGGGGGAAAATACGTTCCACGCCAATGTTTCCTGAGATCTTTCTTACGGTGAAAGTTTCGGTGGCTCCGCTGCCACGACGCTGGAGAACCACACCCTGAAAAGGCTGAATACGTTCCTTGTTACCTTCCCTGATCTTGTAATGTACAGTGATGTTATCTCCTGCGCCAAAAGCGGGCCATTCCCTCTTTTCCACCAGGGTTTCCTGCACAAAATTCATGATTTCTGTCTGATTCATGTGTGTATAATTTTTATATTTCGGTTATATGAACCGAGCACTTGCGAACTCGGCGAAGCCAAACTCGCCATGACATAATCATTCTAGTGTGAGTCAATACATTGGCATGGCTCGTTTCATCACTATATGATTTTGAAGATTATCTGTTCCTTTGCCAAAAGGAGTGCAAATTTAGACATTTATTCGCAATTACAAAACATTGGCGGCAATTATTTTTTAGTCCGGTCATAGCTATTTATTCCAACAGGTCAGGGCGGCGTTCCTCCGTTCGCTTAACTGCCTGCTCGTGCCGCCACTCAGCAATCTTGCGGTCGTGACCGGACAAGAGGATGTCCGGCACCTTCCAGCCCTTATAATCAGCCGGCCGCGTGTATACCGGCGGCGACAACAGTCCATCCTGGAAAGAGTCTGATAATGCGGAAGTTTCATCTCCAAGCACGCCTGGTAGCAGGCGAATAACAGCATCAGTAAATATTGCTGCGGGCAGCTCGCCCCCGGAAAGCACATAGTCGCCCACAGAAATCTCCTTCGTGATCAGGTGCTCCCGGATACGCTCATCAATGCCTTTATAATGGCCACAGAGGATCACCAGGTTGCTCAGGGTAGACATCCGGTTTGCCATGGGCTGGTCCAGCAGCTCTCCATCCGGACTCATGTATATGATCTCATCATAATTGCGCTCCGCTTGCAATGCGTTGATCACCCTTTCAACGGGCTGCACCATCATGACCATGCCCGCTCCGCCCCCGAAAGGATAGTCATCCACCCGGCGATGCTTATCCGTAGCATAATCGCGGATGTCATGAAGGTGAATCTCTGCCAGCTCCTTCTCCATTGCCCTTTTGATAATGGAGTGAGAAAAAGGGCCGTCAAACATGGCCGGAAATATAGTCAGTATGTCAATACGCATTTTTTTTGTTTTGAGGTTCGTCTCTCGAACAAAGTGAGAAACCTCGCAGTGAGGAATCTGTTCGCTAGCCGCGGGACATGTCTGAAAAAATGTTGCTGGTTTAAAGGGTTAATGCTAATAGCTTACTTCTTCTTGCTTCTTATCACTTACTTTTTACTGCTTACTGCTTACTTCTTACTTCTTGCTACCAACTCCCGTATCAGTTAATGAGTCAAAGCATCATCAAGGGTGACAAACCTCAATCCTGGGCCAGCCTGAAGACTTCCTCCAGTTCATAGATGCTGGTGCCATCCGGGGCTGCGAATGTGGCATTGACCATCGCCCGGGCCACGGTTTCTGCATGAATGGGACGCATGCTACGCATGAGACCTATTTTATTCAGCGTCTTTAACCCGGCAATGCCGATGCGTTCCATCGTTCTTTTTTCTTCCCGCGGACCGTCAAGCCCTCCCGGGCGCATAAAAACCCGTTTGCTGAAATCCAATTGCCTTAAATCTTCTTCCAGCGCTCCTTTCATGCGAAGATAAAAAAAATGGGATTTGGCATCAGCCCCGGATGAAGAAACCAGGACCAGGGCAGGAATGCCATTCTCAGCGGCTGCTTTAGCCACATTGTACTGATAGGTGTGATCTACCGCATATTGTGCTTTCTTGCCTCCGGCTTTTGCACGCGTGGTGCCCAGGCAAAGATAAAGTACATCGCCTTTGACCAGTGTTGCCCAGCCTTCAGGATCAGCGAAATCCACAATGTGCTCCGTGATCTTGGGGTGACTGATGCCGGTGTCGCGACGGGTCAGTACGGTGACTCCCGAAAAGCGTTCATCTTCAAGTATCTGCCCGAGTAAATGCGAGCCAACAAGCCCGGTGGCGCCAATGATGGTTGCTTGCTTCATGTTTTTTTTAATTCAACTTATTGGTTATCTGATGTTTGTGTTTTTGGCTGGACTGCTATTGGCTATTGGCTTTTAGCTTTTGGCTTTCTTGCCAATAGCCAATAGCTAATAGCCAAAAGCTTTCTTAAGCCCAGCGAACAATGATCATTCCCCTTTATATTATAACCTTTTCAAGGGCGCTACATCTGCTTGAAGCTTGATTTCAACTGGCAGGAAGCCAGGGTAAATTGACCTATCTTTGCAAAGATACACAATGAAAGATGGATTTAAGCCATTACGAGATAAAAGCATTCCTTGAGGAGAAGACCGAACGCTACAACCGGCCGGATTTCATTCACGGGGATCCCATCTCCATCCCGCATGCCTATTCACAAAAAGAGGACATTGAGGTTGCCGGTTTCTTTGCGGCAACCCTTTCCTGGGGCAAAAGAGAGACGATTGTCAGCAATGCAAGGCGTTTGATGCAACTCATGGGAAACAGTCCTTATGACTTTGTGATGAGCCACCGGACAGATGACCTGAAAAGAATGGACCATTTCGTGCACCGTACTTTTCAGCCTGCCGATGCCAAATATTTCATCCGCGGCCTGCGTCACTTATATCAACAGCATGTGAGCCTGGAGGAGGTTTTTTCCAGTGCCGCGACTGCTGAATCGGTCATCCCGGGGATCATCCATTTTCATCAAACATTCTTCAGCATTTCACATCCGCTGCGAACTTGCAAGCATGTTTCCAATCCTGCCAAAGGCTCCCCGGCCAAACGGATAAATATGTTTCTTCGCTGGATGGTCAGAAAAGACAAGTGCGGCGTTGATTTTGGCCTGTGGGACTCACTAAGTCCATCGCAACTGTCCTGCCCGCTTGACTTGCATTCAGGCAACGTTGCGAGAAAACTGGGGTTAATCACGGTCCGCCAGAATAACCTGAAAGCCCTTCAGGAGTTGGATACAAACCTTCGCAAAATGGATCCGCACGACCCGGTGAAATACGATTTCGCCCTCTTCGGCCTGGGCATCTTTGAGAAGTTCTAAAGGGTTTATCCGCAGAAAATTTGACGAACCGATAACCAATGTTCGTGAAAGGTGCACCTGAATAATCTGTCACCAGGAAAATATTGTCTGAAATAGCTGTTCGGGGTCACACTAATTATTAATTTTGCACTGACCTCAATAAGGATTCTTATGTGCAAAAATCACCAGGAGCATATTGAAAAAGCCATCGAAATGGCGGCGGAAAATGCAAAAACGCTCGCCGGAGGGCCTTTTGGCGCCATCATTGTCAAAGATGGCCAGGTGATCGGCAAGGGCGCCAACCAGGTAACCACAACCAATGACCCCACAGCACATGCGGAGATAGTCGCTATCCGGGATGCCTGCAAAAACACCAATGACTTCAGGCTGGAAGGCGCAGTGATTTATGCGAGTTGCGAACCTTGCCCCATGTGCCTGAGCGCTATTTACTGGGCGAGAATATCGAAGGTCTACTTTGCCGCCCAGAGCAACGATGCAGCAGAGGCAGGCTTCGACGATTCTTTCATATACGAGGAGATCAACCTGCCCAGGGAAAAGCGAAGCATTCCATCGGAAAAGCTGAATACCGATATCGCGACAAAGCCTTTCCGGGAGTGGATCCGCATGGAGCAAAAAATCGAATATTAGGTTTTAGGGATCATTCCCCAGAAGGATTGCACCCATTTTTTTGCTGAGATACCGTTTTTTTAGCTTCGCGTTTGAAATGACGATTTTGGGGAAGGTGAAGAGGTTTCTCCGCTGCAGGTTTGAAATGACCGGCTTCGCAAAAGTAATATTTGGGTGATGCCTCAACGCGCTTGTTTCCTGCGCTGAAATGCGGAGATCTCCTGTGCAACCCTTTCAATATCTTCATAGACAGCGGAAAGGTCCATCCGCTGCAACTGACGCTGATCAACCAGCACTTCACCATTGACGATCACCGTTTCCACATCCGAACTCCGCAAGCTGTATACCAGGCTTGAGTAAACATTATAAAATGGTTTGCTATGGGGTTTGTCCAGGTTCAGCATGATCATGTCCGCTTTTTTTCCTTTTTCAAGCGACCCAATCCTGTCATCATAACCGATGGCTTTTGCGCCGGTAATGGTGGCCATTTCAATGGCTTCCCTGGCATTCAACACAGTTGTGCTATTGCTGGTGAGTTTATGAAGCAGCGACATGGACCGGATCTCGTCAAACATATCCAGGTCGTTGTTGCTTGCCACGCCGTCCGTGCCAACTCCCACATGCACACCTTTTTTGAGAAGATCGGGTACGGGCGCTGCGCCATTGGCCAGTTTCATGTTGCATTGCGGACTATGAGCCACGCCTGTGTGTGTATTGGCCAGGATGGCAATGTCTTCATCACTAAGGATGACACAATGAATGGCAAGTGTTTGCCTGTCGAGCACGCCCAGGTTTTCCAGGTGCTTGACGGGCGTAACACCGTACATCGCACGAATGGTATCCACTTCCCACTGATTCTCTGACAGGTGTATGCTGAACATGGTATCGTGCTTGCGGGCGAGATCTTTGGCCTTCACGATAAGTTCGGGTGAGACGGTGTAAGCAGCATGGGCAGCCACGCCTTGTCTCACGAGGGGATGTTGCTGCCAGTTGCGGATGGTTGCATCAATGTAATCCAGGGTTTTATCTCCACCCCCATTGCTTGGCGTCGCATTGTCGAAAACAGCTTCGCTGAGCATGGCCCGCATGCCGGTTTCAGCCACGACGGCAGCCAACTCATCCGTAAAAAAATACATGTCCTTAAACATGGTAGTCCCTGAAAGCAACATCTCCGCGATGGCCAGGCGCAAGCCCGCTTTGAGATTTTCTAGTTTCGATGAGAAAGCCGCTTCAAGCGGAAAGATGTGGTCATAAAGCCATTCCCGCAGGGGCAGATCGTCGGCGGCACCCCGGTAAATGTTCATCGGCGCATGGGTGTGCACATTCACCAATCCCGGCATCAGGATCTTATTCCGGCCATCAATGGTGCGCCGGGCCTGGTAATTTCCTTCCAGCTCTTCAGCAGGTCCCACATCCAGGATCTCATCCCCAGAGACAGCCACGCTGCCGTTTTCAAAAAACCGTCTTTCTTCATCCATGGTAAGGACCATGGCATCGTGAATCAGGATATCTGCGTTTTTGGGTTGTCCGGATGAGGTCATATCGTTTGATTTTGCTGTTCAATCCAATAAGGGGTTTTCCTCAGGTAAGCAGAATATAGCACACAAATTTACCTGGCAAAAATAAACATTTTATTGGCTTTACGGCTTGCGAACCCGGCTAGCCTGCATGATCAATACAGCACCCAACAATGCGCGGGATTTCCTTTCATGAAAATACACCATGTATAAGGCAGGCTAACTCTATGCCCATTGCAATGTTTTACCAATCTGTGGAATATCTCTGCTGGAAAGCATTCAGCGATGGAGAATGGGCACTGAGTACCGTGCACTTATGGCTGAACACAAGACGCTGGTCATCCATTCATCATTGTGCGAATTGTCAGAAATTTTAAAATGGACCGGTATTTCCCTTACTATCTTTTTATTATTTTAGCACCATAAACCTAAACTTTACGCGATATGATGCAGCAATTGAAAGAAACAGCGGATTTTTTAAAGAACAAGACAGGATATGCGCCTGAAATTGGAATTGTACTGGGCAGCGGCCTCGGTGGGTTGGTTGACGAGATCGACGTCGATCACCGCATTCCATACAAGGACGTCCCGAACTTCATGTCCTCCACCGTGGAGGGGCACTCCGGCAACCTGATCTTTGGCTCGCTGGGCGGCAAAAAGATCATGGCGATGCAGGGGCGTTTTCATTATTACGAAGGCTATGATTTGCACAAGGTAACCTTCCCCATCCGCGTGATGCACTTGATGGGCGTTCGCACGCTGTTCGTATCCAATGCTGCAGGCGGACTGAATAAGGCTTTCGAAGTAGGCGACCTGATGATCATTCGCGACCACATCAATAACTTCCCGGAAAATCCGCTTCGTGGCCCCAACCTGGATGAGCTAGGCCCACGTTTCCCGGAAATGAGCGAAACCTACTGCCCCGAGCTGATTGGCAAGGCAAAGAAAATAGCTGCAGACAACAAGATCAAGTTCCAGACCGGCGTATACATAGGGAGTCCTGGGCCTACCCTGGAGACCCCGGCGGAATACAAGATGTTCCGCATCCTCGGTGCCGACTCCACGGGTATGTCCACCGTGCCCGAAGTGATCGTCGCGCGCCATGCCGGCATGAAATGCTTTGGCATCTCCGTGATCACCAACCTGGCTGAACCCGTCGATGGCCCGACGAGCCACGAGGAAGTACAAAAACAAGGTGCCGCAGCCTCCTCCAAAATGACCCTGGTCTTTAAGGAGCTGATCAGGCAGATGTAAGATGGAACAAGGGGCGCCCTGAAAGGCAGCTAAATCATAAGCATTTTTTCAATAACAAGACATTTCCTCTTTGAATATCCAATTAGGTAAGCGTATGATCAAAGCGGGAAGAATCTATACATGTTCTTGCGATGAAGAATGCGCACCAATTTTACGACTTCTTTGTCTTTGAACAAACCAATACGGTACTCTCCAACCCTGATCCGGTAAGCAGAGGCATGGCCTTTCATTTTACCCAGATTTTTA
>PUOJ01000004.1 GCA_003552075.1 Bacteroidales bacterium | reverse complement strand
GAGATTGTGAGTACAGGAGGTACAGCTTCTTATATCCGCAAACTGGATATCCCGGTCACGACCGTGGAGGACCTGACAGCTTATCCTTCTATATTGGGTGGACGTGTCAAAACTTTACACCCTGCTATCTTCGGTGCCATCCTTTGCCGGCCATCGAACCAGAATGACCAGCAAGACATGCAGACTCATGCCATCCAGCATGTGGATATGGTGATCGTGGATTTGTATCCCTTTCAAGAGATGGTTTCGGCTGGTGCTTCACATGATGAGATCATTGAACATCTTGATATTGGCGGTATTTCCCTTATCCGTGCTGCTGCCAAAAACTATGACTGCGTGCTCGTAGTACCCTCAGCCCGCTATTTCCCAAATGTATTGAACCTGCTGGAGTCCCAGCAAGGTTCGAGTACGCTGACCGACCGGCGGCGGATGGCCGCAGCAGCCATGCATGTCACTTCACATTATGATACCGAGATATATCATTACCTGAATGAAGGAGATAATCTGCATTTCAAGGAAAGCATTGACGAAGCCCATCCACTTCGTTATGGAGAGAATCCGCATCAACAGGCTGTTTTTTTCGGAGCTCCTGATGCACTCTTTGAACAACTGAATGGCAAGGCGTTGTCTTACAATAACCTCCTGGACGTAGATGCGGCCATGGGCTTGATGAAAGAATTCGTGTCCCCTGCCTTTGTCATCGTGAAACATACGAATGCTTGTGGTGTGGCTATTCGTGCCAATATTGAAGATGCCTGGAAAGATGCACTGGCTGGAGACCCGGTGTCTGCCTTTGGAGGCATACTGATTGCCAACCGGCACATTGGCACGGAGTTGGCCGCTGCCATCCGGGAAATCTTTTTTGAAGTGCTGGTTGCACCATCTTATGATGATGAAGCACTCAGGATCTTGTCATCGAAAAAGAACCGCATTATTTTAAGAAGCAAGCCAGGCATCATGCCCGATTACCGTTACCGGTCCATCCTGAATGGGGTGCTTTGGCAAGGCCAGGACCACAAATCGGCTGTTCCAGGACAATGGCGGCAGGTAACCCGGTTAGCAGTGGATGAGGACAAGGCAGACGACCTGGTGATGGCTATGGCTGTGGTAAAGCACCTCAAAAGCAACGCCATAGCCTTGGTAAGGGATCAACAACTTATAGGCATCGGAGCAGGGCAGACTTCACGCGTAGATGCGCTGAAGCAAGCGATACATAAAGCCCGGGAGTTCAATCATAACCTTCGGGGGGCTGTGATGGCCTCAGATGCTTTCTTCCCCTTTGCCGACTGCGTGGAGATTGCGCATAAAGAGGGAATTGCAGCGGTAATCCAACCCGGAGGCTCTAAAAGAGACCAGGATTCCATCGATTTTTGCAATGAAGCCGGGATGGCCATGGTCTTTACCGGCAACCGGCATTTCAGACATTAATTCATATCACTTAATTCATTTTATACATGGGTTTGTTTTCATTTTTAACCAAAGAGATTGCCATTGATTTGGGGACAGCCAATTCCATCATCATTCACAATGATAAGGTGGTTGTCGAGGAGCCGTCGATTGTGGCAATGAACCGCGCCACAGGTGAAATGCTTGCTGTAGGAAAGCAAGCGATGATGATGCATGGAAAAACACATGATCACATCAAGACCTTGCGTCCGTTGCGTGATGGTGTTATTGCTGATTTTCAGGCTGCTGAGTCGATGATCCGCGCCATGATCCGGATGACAGAGAATAAAAAACCATTATTTCCACCATCACTGCGTATGGTGATATGCATTCCTTCAGGTATTACGGAAGTGGAAGAGCGAGCGGTCCGCGACAGTTGCGAGCAGGCGGGTGCCAAGGAGGTACGGCTGATTCATGAACCGATGGCAGCTGCCATCGGTATTGGCATTGATGTGCTGGAGCCTGTGGGCAACATGGTCATTGATATCGGGGGTGGAACTACGGAAATCGCTGTGATTGCGCTGGGTGGCATTGTTTGCAACAAGTCCATCCGCATTGCCGGAGATGACTTTAATGCCGATATCATGGAGTACATGCGCAAACAACATAACATACTGATTGGAGAACGTACCGCGGAAAAGATCAAAATTGACGTGGGATCAGCTTTGGATGAGCTGGAAAACCCGCCGGATGACCTTGCCGTGCATGGGCGCGACATGATGACTGGCGTGCCCAAGGAGATCAATATCAGCTATACTGAGGTGGCTCATAGCCTGGATAAGTCCATTACCAAAATAGAAGCGGCAGTGATGGATGCTTTGGAAATGACACCTCCGGAACTGTCTGCCGACATATACAGAACTGGCATATACATGGCTGGCGGCGGAGGTTTGTTGCGCGGCCTTGATAAGCGAATTGCCCAAAAAACAAGGCTTAAGGTACATTTAGCAGAAGATCCGCTAAGAGCTGTTGCACGGGGTACCGGAATTGCACTGAAAAATTTTGATAAGTTCCCTTTCCTGATCAAATAATATCCGACCGGCTGTCACCCGGCAGGTTAGGAAAACAAGGAGGCCGCCATGAGAAACCTCTTCCTTTTCATCCTCAGGTATCAATTTTTCTTCCTGTTTTTATTGCTCTTTGTGGTGGCACTGGTCCTCACAGGAACCAGGCAACATTATCAGCAAGCACTGATGTGGCATTCGACCAACCAGGTCGCAGGCAGGGTCTATCAATACGTGAATAATGTCAACTCCTATCTCGCATTGCGCGAAGAAAACAAAAGACTGCATGAGCAGAACAACAGGCTGCTGAATCAAGTGAAGGATAATTTTCTGATGCGAGAAGATACGGTATTTGAGGTGAGAGACAGCCTGAAGGAAAGGCGGTTTACTTATATGGAATCCGGTGTGATCAACAGGTCAGTTACACGCAGAAATAATTATCTTACCCTTGATAAAGGCAGAAATCATGGTGTACAGGCCAATATGGGCGTGATCACACCCAATGGGGTGGTAGGGGTGATCAAATCGGTATCGGATAACTTCAGCCTTGTCATTTCCCTTTTGCATAGCGACGTGTTGGTCAGTGTGAAACTAAAAAAAAATGATCACATGGGCAGCTTGCAATGGGAAGGCAAGGACTATCGCGTGGCCCACATGTATTATATCCCCCCTCATGTCGAACTTATGTCTGGAGACAAAATCGTAACCAGTGGTTTATCAACCATTTTTCCTGCCAACATTCCGATTGGCCGCGTCAGTGACTGGGAAATCCGGCGTGGAGAAACGTTTTATACTGCAGCTGTGGACCTTGAACTCGACTTTAATAAACTGACACATGTGTACATTGTGAAAAACCTGTTTCAGGAGGAACAGGAAGAGTTGGAAATGCTTATTTCGCCTGAAATATAAGGAAAATTGCATATGATTAACTGGAGGCTAGTCTGGCTGTTTGTTTTTTTGGTCGCATTGCAGGTGCTGATTATCAATCAAGTTACCCTCAGGGAAATGATTAACCCGCAATTGTACCCCCTTTTTGTCCTTATGCTCCCTTTCAGAATCAAAGGCTCGATAGTGCTGATCCTGGCCTTTGTAATGGGATTAACCATTGACATATTCTCATATTCTTTGGCTATCCACGCAGCTGCCACTGTGTTTATGGCATTTTGCAGGCCGGCAGTCTTGCGGCTGACCTTAGGCCCCCGGCAGCCGGACATGGAGATGGCTCCATCTTTTCTTTCCATGGGTGGCTTTGCGCTTGCATTATATGCCCTTTCCCTCATTCTGCTTCATCATACCATGCTTTTTTTCCTGGAAGTATTCAGCCTTACAGAATTTACGCAAACATTGACCCGTATATTTCTTTCTGCAATCTTTTCTTTTCTTATAATAATGATCGCCTTTGCGCTATTTGAAAGAAGCAAAAAGCGCGTTGCGAGCTGATTTCAGTGACCATGACAGGTTAAAAAATCTTAAAGCTCCAGACGGTCATGCTTATTGTTATTACCTTTGATTTAGTGAATCCCAGTCTT
>PUOJ01000083.1 GCA_003552075.1 Bacteroidales bacterium | reverse complement strand
TTTGCTTCGTCGGGGTGAGAAGACTCGAACTTCCGACCCCTTGCACCCCATGCAAGTGCGCTAGCCAACTGCGCCACACCCCGATTTTGCGCTGCAAAAATAATACATCGTGTGGATATAACAAAATTTTATTCGCCAGGAAAGGCATTTAACCTACACCCTGGCCCTCCACTCGATATCCGGTATCCCCTTGTCGTGGGCAATCTTACGAGCCAGCACAAAAAAGTAATCCGAAAGGCGGTTGAAATAGCGAATGACCAGTTCATCCACCTTATCATGTTCCGCAAGTTGCGTAATGATACGTTCTGCGCGGCGGCAAACACAGCGGCAGATGTGCGCATGTGATACGGCAGGATGACCGCCGGGAAGAATGAAGTGCTTCAGCTCGGGCAGGGCTTCGTTCATCTTGTCGATTTCTTTTTCCAGGAGCGTAATGTCGTCTTCATGCATATTTGGCAGGTACTCAGGCTGGCATCCATCATCGCAGGCAAGCAGGGACTCCGCCGTGAAGACCCTGTCCTGAATCTCGAGCAAAAGGTCTTTATAGTGCGCCCCGATTTCCTGGTCACGAAGCAAGCCAATGAATGCGTTGAGTTCATCAGCAGTTCCGTAAGCTTCTATTTTCAGGTGGTGTTTTGGCACCCGCCTGCCACCTAACAGAGATGTCTCTCCTTTATCCCCTGTCTTGGTATATATTTTCCATTCTTCCATAGTGCACTAAAAAATTATATTTGGATAACTAAGGTAAGCTTGTCCGAACAGGGCCTTCAAGGTCGTATTTGACACGTGCAAGCGTGGTCTCGTTTAGACCGCCTGGTCAGTCCTTTATGGGGTTTGTTTTGGGTTGCTCGCCTATGCCGCTATCAGGGTCATTGCTTCGCTTCCAGTAGTTCCGAAAGCGTGGTGATGTCCTTGTTTTCTTCGTCGGATTCCACCAGGCCATCGCGCAGACGGATAATCCGGTGTGCGTGCTTGGCGATATCTTCCTCGTGGGTTACCAGGATGATGGTATTTCCGGCATTATGGATATCCTGAAGCAAGCTCATTATTTCAATGGATGTTTTCGTATCCAGGTTTCCCGTAGGCTCGTCAGCCAAAATGATGGAGGGTTTATTGACGAGTGCCCTGGCCATGGCCACGCGTTGTCGCTGGCCACCGGACAGTTCATTTGGCTTGTGGTGCGTGCGGTCTGACAATCCCACCTGGTTTAAAACCTCAAGCGCCCGATCCCTGCGTGCCTGTTTTGTCTGCCCCCCATAAATGAGTGGCAAGGCCACATTATCGAGTGCGGTACTTCTCGGCAGGAGGTTAAAAGTTTGGAATACAAACCCGATCTCCTTGTTACGAATGTCAGCCAGCTCGTTATCACGAAGCTGGCTGACATCCTTGTTATTGAGATAGTATTGTCCACTGGTGGGCGTATCCAGGCAGCCCAGAATGTTCATCAGCGTGGATTTCCCGGAGCCCGAGGGACCCATCAGGGCAACATATTCGTTGCGATGGATGGTGAGGTCCACGCCACGAAGGGCACGCACAACTTCAAGCCCAACCTTGTAATGCTTGGTAATAGATTCGATCCGGATGGTTTCTTCTGCCATGTGATTTGAAATTATTCGTTATGATTTAGTCACAAAGGTATGCAAAACCCATAATATCCGGACCATTAATCTAACCCGCAACATTGAGACAGCTCGGGTTAGTCTTCCTGCACTTTGATGGTGCAGCCGATGGCGCGCGTGAACTCAGGATCGGGTCTGCGGCCATGCATGATCGCCTCAATGGCATTTGCCAGGTAACGCTCCTCTACAGCAGCTGCATCCCGGTAGTTGTCATCAATGGCACCGATGTAGGCTACCTCAAAATGATCGCCCTTGTTTTCGAGCAGATATACGTGAGGTGTTCTTGTAGCGCCATATTCTGGAAAAACGGTTTGGTCTGCATCCAACAGGTAGGCAAAGGGAAAGTTCTTTTCTTCTGCCCGCTCAATCATCTTGGTATAGGAGTCGGCAGGGACAACTATCGAATCATTCGGGTTAATTGCCACGACGGGGAAGCCCTGCGGAGCAAACTCGTTGTGCAGCTCAATCATCCTGTCTTCATAAGCCACGACATAAGGGCAATGATTACAGGAGAAGATGACTATGACACCCTGTTCATCTTCAAAATCAGAAAGGGCCACATAGTTGCCATCCACATTTAACAAATTGAAATCGGGCGCCCTGTCTCCTACGCCTGCACCATCGGCCATAAGTCCGGTACTGAAGATTGTCAGTACTGCAAACAAAAACATGTTTTTCATCTTTTCTTGGATTTGGTTCATACAAAAATTTGGTTTACAGAAAAAAGTCATAATAAAGGTAGTACAATTTCTTCAAGTTCATCATATTTGAATTCCTTCTCATAGAATGCACGGAAGGAGTCATTGTATATCACGGTGGCCGGTATGGCTCCACTCCATTCTTCACTTACCAGGGGAATCCAGCGATTGGCATTTACATCATCCATCAGGATCACCTCACTCTGCAGATCATGGCGTTCAACGAAAGGAATGACACGGCTTTCCATGTGGTCAGGGTTGTCAAGGCTGACCAGGATTACCCGCAATCCCTCGTCCTTGTAGTTTGCATACAATTCTTCAAAATAGGGGATCTCGCGAACACAAGGCGCACACCAGGTCGCCCAGAAGTTGACGACATAAGTCTGCCCATCGTCTTTTTCCAACATCGGGGAAAAAGTATCAAAGTCCATCACTTCGATCTCATCACTCGCCACAGTGGTGGAAACAACTGTCGTAAATAATAACAAGGCTATAAAGAAGGTCTGCATCTGATTGTAGTTTTTGAAAGTCATCAACTAAAAATGTATATTGTGTTGAACCAGCTTGCAGATCATGCTGATTCCGATCATTTTCCATAACAGAACGGGGAAATCGCAATAATGTTCAAAAAAAATCAAGTTTTTGCTAACCAGAATTTTTCCTGCTTACCCTGATCATCACTGCAGGGTCGTCTAATAGACTTTGTAGCCTTGCTTAGTGGCAAATTAAGGTATTTAGCGAATTAAATCAAGGCAGTTGCTTTTGTTTTACCTTTATTGATCATGCAGCTAAGGGGGCTGGTTCTGAGAGACAAGCTTGTATTCACACAGGAATTATTGCCTGTATTGTTCTTAAAGAATGAGAAAAAAAACACCTGTACAGTCAGTTGCACAGGTGCTTTTTACATGCAATATATTACCTCATACGGGCAGAAACCAATTATTTGGCGTAAGCCACTGCTCTTGTTTCTCTGATAACCGTAATTTTGATCTGGCCGGGATAGGTCATTTCTGTCTGGATTTTCTTGCTAAGGTCCTGTGATATTTGATCTGCCTCGGCATCTGAGATCTTTTCGCTGCCTACGATCACGCGCAGTTCACGACCGGCTTGGATGGCGTATGTTTTAACCACGCCGGGATAGGATAGTGCAAGCTCTTCAAGGTCGTTCAAGCGCTTGATGTAAGACTCCACAACCTCGCGTCTTGCGCCGGGCCTTGCGCCTGAGATGGCATCACACACCTGGATGATGGGTGAAATCATGCTATTCATTTCTACTTCATCGTGATGTGAACCAATGGCGTTGCATACCTCTGGTTTCTCCTTATACTTTTCGGCCAGTTTCATACCCAACACTGCGTGTGGAAGTTCTGGCTCATTGTCTGGCACTTTGCCTATATCATGCAGGAGGGCCGCTCTTTTGGCCACTTTGGGGTTGAGGCCAAGTTCAGAGGCCATGGTGGCCGCCAGGTTTGCTACCTCCTTGGAGTGCTGTAACAGGTTTTGGCCATAGGAGGAACGGTATTTCATTCTGCCCACCAGACGAAGGAGTTCATGGTGCATGCCATGGATGCCCAGGTCAATGGCTGTGCGCTTACCCAAGTCTATGATTTCCTGGTCAATTTGTTTCTGGGTTTTTGCTACGACCTCTTCAATGCGTGCCGGATGGATTCGTCCGTCGGTAACGAGCTTATGCAGGGAGAGTCGTGCCACTTCTCGTCGCACGGGGTCAAATCCGCTGAGAATGATTGCCTCCGGGGTATCGTCTACAATGATCTCCACACCAGTGGCAGCTTCCAATGCCCTGATATTCCGTCCCTCCCGGCCAATGATCCGGCCTTTGATCTCGTCGCTTTCGATCGGGAATACCGATACGCTGTTTTCGATGGCTGCCTCGGTAGCTGTACGTTGTAATGACTGGATCACCAGCTTTTTTGCCTCCATATTGGCCGTTAATTTGGCCTCTTCCATCACTTCCTTTACATAGGCCTGGGCGTCAGATTGCGCTTCCTGCTTCAGGGCTTCCACCAACTGGCCTTTTGCTTCCTGGACAGACATGCCACTGATCGCCTCAAGCTGCTCCAATTGCTGCTTATGGCTCTTCTCGAGCTCGATCTGCTTTTTATTCAGGATCTCCAGCTGATTGTTCAGGTTTTCCCGTATGGTATTGACCTCGTTCTGTTTGCGCTGTAAATCCTCCATCTTCTGTGAGAACGTGGATTCGCGCTGCTTGATCTTGTTCTCTGCCGCCGAGAGCTTCTGATTCTTTTCAGAGACCTGCTTTTCATGCTCGGCCTTAAGCTGGAGAAACTTTTCCTTGGCCTGCAGGATCTTTTCCTTTTTGATGACCTCTGCTTCGGTATTGGCTTCCTTCAGGATATGCTGACTCTTGCGGATGATTGTTTTCCGCATGATCGTACCGGCCACCAATGCGCCAAGCCCAATTGAAATGGCTGCCGCAATGACAATCAGCACAACCGGAATTGTGAATAATATAATCATATCGCAAATTGTTTAGTGGTTAGATATAAAAAAACCCGCATATAATTCAACGAGGTTTTATGAAACCCCAGCTATACATGGTTAAGGGAGTCAGGGTTCTTCGAACGTCCACTGCCCCTGACGGGGATACTGCCGGCAAGCCGGCAGTATTGAGGCCTGTTCTGGAAACCCCGAACGTTACCCTAATGGATTAATAGTGTTGAGTTTCAAAAACGTGCATTTGAATTAATGCGGGTTATGTCGAAATGTCTTTCAAAGAACGTTCAGCTCGTTGCTGTAAGACCTTGATTCAGTATGGCGTCCAGTTTCTTCAGCCGGTCAAGTATCAGCTGGTGCTCCTTTGCTGTACTATCTAAACGTAAATATTCGACTGCAAATTGCAGGTTAACCATCGCCAACAGGTCTTGTTTATCCCTGTAAGCAAAATTTTTAGCGTAATCCTGCATTTTCTTCCCCACAAGTCCTGCCGCACTCCTGAAAACCTGCTCTTCTCCCTCACTTTTGACAGTCAGTCTGTAAGGACGCTCTGCGATTATAACTGATATTCGTTGATCTCTCATAAACGAGTGTGCCTATTTGTTTAATAGCACGGTCGATTTTTCGATTTCCCGCAAAAGTTCATTTATCTTTTGCTTTACCATGGAACGATCCACACCTTCCAATGACTTTGCTGACTTCACCACAATGAGCTCTTCACGCAACTGCGCATTATTATCATTGATTTTGCTGATTTGCTCAAGCAAATTCTGATTTTGAGCCTCCAGTTCTTCTATCCTGCGAACTAGCTTTTCATTGCGATCCAGCAATTTTTTGAGCTTGTGTTCAATATTGTCAAGGACCAGTGTGATTTCATCCATGAACCCATGATCGTTTTACTACACACAAATGTACAATAATTTCTTAAAAAACAACCAATTTTTTAAAAAATACCAATTTGCAAAAATTAATTTTATATAGAAAATATATAAAGATAAGACAATATTTTTTATATTTACAGATAAAATAAAAAAATCTGTCTTCATGAAGGAAGATTTCCTGCATTATATATGGAAGCATCGCCTGATGCACAAACAAGCATTGCAAACCACCGATGGCCTTTCTATAGAAGTGCTTGCACCCGGTATGGAAAATCATGACTCCGGTCCTGATTTTTCTGCAGCAATCGTGAGAATTGACAATACACGCTGGGCAGGAAACGTGGAAATACATGTAAGGTCTTCGCTATGGTATGCCCATGGACACGATAAGGACGATGCCTATGACAACATCATCCTGCACGTGGTTTACGATTGCGACACCATTGTGAAGAAGAAGAAAAATGGTGAACCCATCCCCCATCTGGAACTAAAAAAGTATTGCAAGCCTGAAATGGCAAGCAATTATCTGGCCCTGATGCAAAATAAAAGCACCATTGCGTGCGTAAAGATGCTACACCTCGTTGATGACTTCATTTTTTCACACTGGCTTTGTCGTTTGCTCGTCTGCAGGCTGGAGGGAAAAGCGACGTTGGCAAAGCGCTTTCTGGAATATTTTGGAAACAACTGGGAACAGCTATGCCTGTTCATGCTCGCCAGGTATCTTGGGGGGAAAGCCAACTCAGCTACATTTGGCCTGCTCATTCAGCGAACACCTTTTTGTGTGATTATAAAAAACCACCACAACCCCTTCGCACTTGAAGCACTGCTCTTTGGTCAGGCTGGTTTACTGGATTCACAATCCGGAGAAGGCTACCCGGCGCGGTTAAAGGATGAATATGGCTATTTATGCAAAAAATATCATCTTCCCCAAAAACTGCAAAAAAGCAGCTGGAAATACGCCAGGATGCGTCCGGCAAATTTCCCTGATATCCGCATTGCGCAGTTGACAGCAATGATTCATGTCCACGAAGCCAGGATTTTTAGAAAAATGATGGAGCCATTGGATCATAAAAACAGCTTAAAATGGTTTGACTCCAACATGTCTGACTACTGGAAAACCCATTATCGGTTGGGAAAAAGTACTACCCGGAAGATACATAAGATGGGCATCCAGACGATGCATCATATCCTGATCAATGTCATTTCGCCCCTGATGTTTGTGTATGGCAAGGAAAGAAGTCAACCCAGTCTTATTGAACATGCCCTGGACATGTTGACAGGCATTCCTCCAGAGAACAACCGGATTACCAGGATATGGCAGCAAACAGGATGTGTCGCCAAACATGCAGGCGAAACGCAAGGCATGATTCAGCTGTACAACAACTACTGCTTACCCAAAAAATGCCTTCAATGCCCGGTTGGACACCAAGTGCTCAATAAAAACATTTTTTCTTAGGTTCTGCAGCTGGCCTGTGTCTGTCATGCCATTCATCCAAGTCAGATGCAAGGTGAAGAAAACCGGCTACACAATATTTTTTCAGGGCTTTCGCCACGAAAACCTGGCCTGAAAAAATGTAAACCCTTCTTTAGCTGCACCTGGCTATTCCTGATCGGCCAGGAACCTCTCTGCTTCAATGGCTGCCATGCATCCCGTGCCTGCGGCTGTAACTGCCTGGCGAAAAGTTTTGTCCTGCACGTCACCGGATGCAAATACCCCGGGAACATTTGTTTCAGTGGAATCGGGCTTGGTGATCAGGTATCCGCTTTCATCCATTTCCAGCTGACCTTTAAAAATATCACTGTTAGGCTTATGCCCAATGGCCACAAAAAAACCTTCGATATCCAGGCGAGTCACCGCTCCGGTTTTCACATTTTCGATAATCACACCGTTTACGGCTTTGTCGCCAACAATCTCTTTCGGGATGTGATCCCAGATGATTTCGATGTTATCCGCCTTCATGACCCTGTGCTGCATGGCCTTGGAAGCACGGAGCTCGTCGCGGCGGTGGATCAGGTATACTTTTTTGCACAGCTTGGAAAGGTAAGAAGCCTCTTCACATGCCGTGTCGCCACCACCAACCACGGCAACAGTCTGGCCGCGATAAAAGAAACCGTCGCATGTGGCGCATGCAGATACCCCGAATCCATTATACTTTTGTTCTGATTCAAGACCGAGCCACTTGGCTGAGGCCCCCGTCGATATGATCAGCGTCTCGGCAAGCAACTCATCCTTCTCATCAATCACAACCTTAAACGGTCTTTTGGACAGGTCTACCGAAGTGGCTAAGCCAAACCTGACATCGGTGCCAAAACGCTCGGCCTGTTTTTGAAAGTCGACCATCATATCCGGCCCCTTGACACCTTCGGGATACCCGGGGTAGTTTTCCACATCCGTGGTAATGGTCAACTGTCCACCGGGCTGCAACCCTTGGTACATAACAGGTTTCAAATCTGCCCTTGCTGCATAAATGGCAGCAGTATATCCGGCAGGACCACTACCTAAAATCAAACACTGGAGTTTTTCTGGCTTTTCACTCATGATAATCCGTTTTACATTGATGATTGTTGCATTGCTTGCAGGTCTATATCTTATGATGTTGCATAATTGGCTGCAAAATTAAGAAAACAAATAAAAACATTGATGCCATTCACTGTTTTTGGCAAAATAGTTGTAAGTTTGTTTATGACCTTATCACCTTAAAAAAACAATGATTATGACAAGCACGCAGATGAAAACATTGGTTTTTTTGCTTCTGGCGGCTTTGCTGTGGGGTTGTTCGCATCGTACCCATCAAACAGAAGCGCAGGAAGAAAGTCTTCAGGAACCAAAAGAAAAAACAGACATTCCCATGCAAAACAACGAGTTTGCCTTTGATCTCATGCGCCAGATACCGGCAGGTGATGACAATATGGTCATGTCGCCCTTTAGTATTTCCACAGCACTGGCCATGACCTATGCCGGTGCCCGTGAAACTACCATGGAGCAGATGGCAGAAGTGATGCATTTCGACCTGGACCAGGATCGTTTTCATGCTGCGTATGGAGCCTACTTGCGGGAGATGAAAAGCCGGGCTGAAGACGACATTGAACTGAATATTGCGAACTCATTATGGGCCCAGGAAGACTATCATTTCCTGGATAGCTATTTTGAAACGGTAGAGACCTATTACAACTCAAAAACCTTTCAGGTCAATTTTAGGGAGCACCAACAGCAGATCGCCAAAGACATCAATGATTGGGTATATGAGGAGACCAGGGAAAAAATTAAAGACCTGATCGCACCCGATGTATTGACCGACGACACACGCCTGGTGCTGGTCAATGCTATCTATTTTTTGGGCGCCTGGTTGAAGGAATTTAATCCAAACCTGACCACGGAGGATCTTTTTTATCTTCGGGATGGGGAAATGGTGTCTGCGGATTTCATGCGCAGAAGTGATACACTCCCCTATTTTGAAGATGATCGCATGCAATTGCTGGAAATCCCTTATTCCGGGAAAGACTTTTCCATGTTGTTCGTGCTGCCTGCAGAAGGCAAGAACCTTGAAGAGTTTGAACGCACTTTACATGCAGCATCATTTGCGGACATGATCAACAAAATGGATGAACAAGAAGTGGAGGTATTTGTTCCCTCTTTTGAAGCAGACACGCAGATTGATTTGGAAGATATCCTGGCACAAATGGGCATGGAAAATGCCTTCAGCCGCCATGCTGACTTTTCTGGAATGACTGGTGATTTGGACCTTGTGCTGGACAAAGTCATTCATCAAGCTGTGATCGAGGTGGGAGAAGAAGGCACGGAGGCTGCGGCTGCAACAGCCGTTGTTGTTATCAGAAAAACCGCAATTGATACTGACCGGCCACCTGTTTTCAGGGCCAACAGACCCTTCCTTTTCTTTGTGAAGGACAATGAAACCCAGAACATCCTGTTTTCAGGCCGGGTGATGAATCCAGCGAAATAAATGGAAACCATTAAGTAACCAAAACAAAACTTATGCAAAGATCAAGTGCTTTACTCGTCATCATCATCATGCTATTAATGACTGAGACCAATCATGCACAGGTTTTTACCGGTGGAAGTGTCGGTGTGCATTACGACAGGGGGTATTACATCGATGCAGCACCTGTTGTCGGATACCGCATGGGTGTCATAGACCTGGGTGTTTCGCCCTTCTTTTCTTATCGGAATCATAGAGACCGTGATGCCCGTTATTCCTATGGTGGAAGGTTGTTTACACAGGTAAGCCCGATACCAGAGGTGTTTGGACACGCGGAGTTCGAAATGACCAACATCGAACATGGTGATGACAGAAAATGGATCACCGGGTTCCCTGTAGGTGCCGGATACCGTTACCGCTTAGGTAGCCGCAGTGAAGCTTATGCGATGGTCCTTTATGACCTGCTGCTCGACGACGACAGCCCGGTTGAAAACCCCATAGTCAGGGGCGGCATTACCTATCGCTTCTGACTGCATGCCATAACCTGCGCTGCCGCACGCTTAGCCATGCCTGACGGTTGTCTTCCCAGGCATGGCCTTATTTATCTTTGTCCGTCGGTATAGCCTTTCAGGTCTTCATGAATTCGTATCCTGCGGATAAGCAACCTGAGCAGGTCATCAAGCTGGCTTCCTTCCCTGTAGTCCGCCGGAACAATATGATCCACCCGATTGAGCCGGATCATTTCCCGGCACCTTTCGCGTGCAGATATTTTTCCAGGGCTGGGCGCTGACTGGGTGTTGAAAACTGCAATCGTTGCTCCCCCCTGATAATTCATCATCTTCATCGAGGGCACATCCGTTTCGCCATCCCCGATATAAACCATCCTGTTAAAAGCAACCGGTCGATCTTCTTCCGGAACATGCTGATTCACCCGTTTGTCATCATAGGAGTTGTCGATGCCTTTGTTGATGCGAAACAAGTATTGGGTTTTGTTGGTATAATTCACAGCCAGCGCGGGCCATTCCGCCTCATCTTTTTCATTGTACTTAAAACCGGAAGCAAAAATGTTGCGGAAATGCTTTGCAATGGAAGTGCCTGAAATAAACTCCCGTAATCCGGAGGAAATGATGTGGTGATCCAAAACAATTCCCAGGGATTGCGCGTAGGCGTTCATCCGGTCAAAGTAATCCTCTACCCCCGGGAAAAACCGAATGTCCTTGCCATAGTCAATGAAATCCTGTCGCCTGATAGGGATTTGCTTTTCCCGCGATTTTTGTAACATGAACTGCATATATGCCAGAATACCGTCCATATCGTGGTCGTATCCCATATCGTTGGCGTCTTTCCAGAACAATTCCTTGGGAATGCCCAGCTTGGGAATGAAGGAATGCTCCTGCATGTTGCCCGGAGCAAGGGTATCGTCAAAATCATAGGCAATGGCCGCTCGGATCATGTTTTCAGTCATTATGAAACGTTTTATTTTTTGTGCTCATGTTTTTTGTTTATAATTTGATTAAACTAGGTCACATGAACCGAGCACTTGCGAGCTCGGCGAAGCCAAACCTCCATTAGATAATCATACCCCTGTTTGTCAATATATTGGCATGGCTCGTTTCATCTGACGTTTATGTTTTCAACAGGACTGCTATTGGCTTTTGGCTATTGGCTTTTGGCTTTCTTGCCAACAGCCAATAGCAAACAGCCAATAGCTATTCTTACTGCTTTTCAAAAAGAATGCCTGTAGACCGCCCACTGGAAGCATGAAATCCCGTAACCTGGTCATTGTCGTCTCTGACAAATTTGAGGCTCGTAATGGGAAAGCTACCGGTATAGTTGTCTTTAGATTCGGCATTTAGCGGAATATCATCCAGGCGCCGGTGTTGCATGGTAAGCTTGCCTTCATCATCGGCCACGATGGTGTAGAACGCTTCCAGCTCTTCGCTGAAAAAACGGCCGGTATACATGGCCAGGTCTTCTGCACCGGGAGTCCAACGGGGCTCAGTGAGTCGTTTGGCAAAGTGATCGCCGTTCTGGTGCAACGTCATGGCGTATACATCACCATCTTCATCCCGGTGGAAGGTCATGCTGGCATCCACGACGGTCATGAAAAAAGTGGTGTCGGAGCTGGCATGGATCTCGAAACGGGGCTGACCTGTAGCCTGAGCGTACAGGGTGTCGCCTTCACGGGCAAACTCCAATATGAAGCCTGGCATGTCCTCCAGTTCATACCTTCCGGCAATTTCATCAAATTTTTCGGGGTCATAGAGATACAACTCCTCTTGCTCTTTGAGGGAAGGTGCTTCGATATCCATCACATCGTGAAAGAAAGCCTCTGCCACCTTTTCTGCTACCTGCCCCGGGAAGCCCGCATAATTGCTTTGCACGGTTACCATACCTTCGATGTCAGGAAAAAGCATAAAGTAGGATCGATGGGCCATGTCGCCTCCTGGATGGTGCACAACATGCTGGCCATGCATATCCATGATCATCAGGCCAAAAGCATACCTGCTGCTATCACCACTGTTGAGTAAAAATTCTTCCTGCATGCGTGCCATCAGCGCCTCACCGCCTATGACCGGATCATAAAAGTTGGCCGCCCAACGAGATAAATCCGACACGGTGGAGTAAATGCCCCCGGCTCCCACAGAGGCATACAGGTCCATGACACCAATAAGTTGGTCCGCTTCACCCTTGTGATAACCAAAAGCCCGATCTGGAATGATTTGGCCAGGGCGCTCGATGACCATGGTGTGCTCCATGCCCAATGGCTGAAATACGTGGGCTTTCATCCATTCCGGAAAAGGGGTTTCGGCAATGCGTTCTACAACCATGGATAGCAAAGCATAGCCAGAGTTGTTGTAATTAAATACTTCCCCGGGCTTATTTTGCAACTCAGGTTGGCGCTGCAGTACTGTGAGCACCTCCTCACGCGCCACGTGATCGCCAAGGCGCCATCCACCCATGGCGAGCGTATTGAGAAACTCCCGGTAGCCACTCGTGTGGGAAATCAAATGCCTGATCCTTACTGTGTCTTCAAAGACAGGTAATTCCGGAACATACTTCCGGATATCATCCTCAAGGGATAGCTTTCCTTCTTCTTCCAGCAACAGGATGGCAAAGGCAGTAAACTGTTTGGATGTGGAACCGATGTTTGTCGGGGTATCTCCTGTGAATGGCACGCCATATTCCAGGTTGGCCATGCCGAATCCCCGCGAATAGATCACTTCGTTGTCACGCTTGACCAGAATGGCACCTCCGGCAGTTTGATCATGATCATACTCCGCAATCAGGGCTTCAACCACATCCTCTGGGATGTAATCGGGTTCATTGGCATGAACGATTGCTGCTGATGCACAACATAGGACCAAAAGCAAACCCACGCGGAGCAGATTTTTGAATGTCTTGTTTTTCATGATGTGAATGTGTTTAATGAAGGAAAAAAATTATAGGACAAAAGGACAAAATGTCTATAAGGTCCAAAATTCAAAAATGAAGTGTACATAACCGTTATTGTGCACCAAAAGCTAATCCAAAATTAGTAATTGTTTTATAATCTGGATGTTATATTTGCACGTGTTTTTCTGCATTGTACCCGGGATTTAATAAGCCGATATGACTGTGGACGTTTGCGAACACTTGCGTTCAAATATGGACACATGGTGTATTTTTAATAAAAGTACCAAACCGCAGACAGAGACCAGATGACAAAATGATTGCGAAGCTGATGATTCGATAGGCAAAAATATTAGCTATGTTAAAGAGGTTGTGTGTTAGACGCATGGGCACTAAAGGCTAGGTGTTTTTCATTACAATGGTGCGATATGGGAACGGGATCTCGATGCCTTCCTTGTCGAAGTGTTTTTTAATGCTTTTGAAGAGGTCTGTGCGCATCACGAATCCATCAAAGGAGGTGGCCGCCCAGGCGTAGGCCCGGAGATTCACCGAAGACTCGCCAAAACCCATTAGCCGGACAACAACTTCGGGCAATCCTTGTTCTTTGTCTTCTTCCGTGCGGTTATCCAGGAACAACGGATGTTTTTTGGTCTCCTCCTGTATGATGGCAATGGCCCGGTCGATGTCGCTGTCGTAACTGATCCCCAGCTCAATCAGGCTGCATACCTTTTCATCCACGATATTGCTGTTGATAATTGTTTGATTATTAATTACGGAGTTGGGTATGATGATGCGCCGGTTTTCGTTGTTTCGGATCACGGTATGGCGCAGGGTAATATCTTCTACGGTCCCAAAAAAATCGTCACTGATCTTGATATAATCTCCTACACGAAAAGGCTTGGAGCTTACAATGAATATCCCTGAGATGATGTTGGCAAAAGCTGCCTGAGAAGCAAAACCAATGATAATGGCCAGAATACCCGCACCGGCAAACAGCGACACCCCCAGCGTTCGCAACTCCGGTATGATGTAAAAAATGACGATAAAAGCAAGAAGAAATATAATGAAGCTTACGGCATTCTTAAAAAACCTATAGCGAGTGGGGTCTACCTTGAGCGCATGGGAACTTTGCTCAAAATATCGGTGCATGATTCGTCGGAAAATTTTTGTGACCAGGAATGCCAGCAATATGACTCCCAGCGGGGCAAGCAGGTAGGTTGCAATCCTATTGCTGAACTGCATCCAGTGAAGTAAGTCATTTATGGAAAAAGGCATTGGCGTAGATTTTAGTTAAATTGTCGAAAGGTCTAAAAGTCGCAATTTGCAAAGGCTTCAATCATAATGATCTGGGTTTTTTACTTCAAAGTAGCTCACTTTGCTAGAGTGGCAAACCTCAACGCATCATAGATAAAAATTTCACGTTAAAGATAGAAAAAATATACATGCGTTGTCTTGTCAAGGTCAAACACTTTTGCCTGTATGATGCTTGCAGGTTGAATATTATCAGCCTGGAATATTATCTTTTTCGGATGAATGCATATGCCGCGAAACTGCGATTAGACCTTCATTAAGGCAATAGCTATTTTACTGAACATAAGCCCTGAGATGTTTGTTTTCTTGATAAATATACACCTCAAAAATAGAAGCTTATGAAACGCCTGCAAGACAAAAAAGTAGTGATTACCGGAGGCAGTGGAGGCATTGGAGCCGCCACGGCAAAAATGATGATCAGGGAAGGGGCCCAAGTGTTGATCACTGACCTCGACGAAAAAGCCCTGAAAGAGATGGCTGATGAGATTGACTCGCCCGACCTGCATTGGATCGCAGCAGATGTAAGCGATGAGGAACAGGTCAAAAAATATGCGGATAAGGCAAAGGAGCTGTTTGGCCACGTGGATGTATTTCTCAACAATGCCGGAATCGAAGGTGAAGTAAAACCGCTGGATGAATACCCGATGGATGTGTTTCGCAAGATTGTTGACGTGAACATATACGGCGTCTATTATGGTTTGCGTTACATTTTTCCTTTGATGAAGGAACATGGCGGTTCGATAATCATTACCTCATCATTGGCCGGAGTAAGGGGGCATGCCAACATGCTGCCCTACGTGACCAGCAAGCACGCCAATTCGGGCATGATGCGTTCGGCTGCCTTGGAGGGTGCGCCATACAAAATCCGTGTCAACAGCATCAACCCCTCCCCTGTCGACAACCGGATGATGCGTTCGCTTGAGGAAGGATTTTCACCCGGCGAATCGGAGGCTACCAAGGAAAAATTCGAGCAGATCATCCCGCTGGGTCGATACGCCACCAATGACGAAGTGGCTTCCCTGGCCGTATTTCTTGCCAGTGACGAAAGTCAGTTCATTACCGGGTCAACCCATATGATTGATGGAGGGATGACTGCCTCATAATCTGAATCGGCTTTTTGGAGCACTATTGGTTTGTTTTAAGCCCTTTTTGGTTCATTTTGTTGGTTTTCTGCCCGACAGTCTGTATTTTTACCGAAACAAGTAGGTACAAAAGACTGTCGGGCTTTGAAAATTCTTGACGATACGAACACAAAAGGTAAGATTCTTCTTTACGCTGCTTTGTTACTGGCCTCCCTGTTCTTCTTATTTCAGGGATTGGCTCACTCCAAATCCTTTTTGGCTCCATTGCTGACTGCCATGGTGTTGGCACTGCTGATGGTGCCGGTATCCCAGCGCATTGAACGCTGGGGTGGCCACCCGGTACTGGCCACATCCATTTCCACCATCATATTGTTGATTCTGGCCATTGGCTTTGCATCCGTTTTCTTTTTCCAGGCCAAAAGTTTTGCCGATGACTGGGAGGAAATCCAGGGGCGGCTCCAGGAAAACATGATCGAGATCACCGATTACCTGGTAGAAAGAACCCCTTTGCGCCAGGAGCAGGTAGAGCGGTATAACCTGGATCTGCGTAGAAGCCTGGATACCCGGGAAGACGTCGACACCCGGGAAGATAAAACGGAAAGTGAAACCAATGCGGCAGAACCGGAAAGCCGCTCGCCAAGATATGCAGAAGGGCGCGCCATGAATGCCATATGGGCGATCCTGGGCTACCTCACCAACTTCCTGATCATCCTGGTCTATGCCTTCCTGTTCATCCACTTTCGAAGGAAGTTCAAAAACTTTATCCTCAGGTTGTTTCCTGCGGAATCCCGGGCGCAGGCCGCATATGTCGTCACGCGATCGGCAGCTGTCAGCAGGCAATACCTGGCCGGAAAGCTCCTTCTGATGGTCTTTTTGGCCATCCTTTATCTTATCGGGCTCTACCTGTCAGGTCTTGAGGGGGCGTTGCTGATCAGCCTGATCGCTGCCGCGCTTTCCATCATCCCGGTGATTGGCAACCTGTTTGGCTATTTTATCGCCATTGCCGTCAGCCTGCTTGCAGAAGGAGGTGCAGGCACCCTGGTGGGCATCACCATCACCTTTGCCATGGCCCAGTTCATCGACACCTACATCCTGCAACCCATCGTGCTTGGCGACAAATTGGATGTGCATCCGGTTTTCATCATCATCTCGGTGGTACTGGGTTACCACGTGTGGGGCATCATCGGCATGGTGCTCTCCATACCGCTGTTTGGCATGATTACCGTCGTTTGCCGCTATGTTCCGGCCCTGAATCCTTTTGGTTATCTCTTCAGCAGGAATAACGTAGACGAACCACCCATTAGAGAGTGAGTGATAAGTAACTGATATGTTTGCATCGGCTGTTTGGGTCATTATTCCTCCAAATAA
>PUOJ01000073.1 GCA_003552075.1 Bacteroidales bacterium | reverse complement strand
GCCTTCTTCGCTTTTCAGATCATAGCCGGCCGAATAAGCATGGGCCGTGTCAATGCACACACCAACGCGTGATTGGTCTTCGACATGGTCGATAATGAAGCGAATCTCTTCAAAGCTGCGTCCCATATTGGTACCCTGGCCGGCTGTGTTTTCTATTACGGCGACTACTCCCTGGGTCTTTTCCAGTGCGATATTGACGGACTCGGCAATGGTTTTCAGGCAACTTTCCTCATCGGTCTTGTTCAGGTGACTGCCAGGGTGGAAATTGAGCCGGTCGATTCCAAGCTGTTCGCATCTGTGCATTTCATCCAGGAAAGCATCCCTGGATTTGGCGCGTCCTGCTTTTTCCGGATGGCCCAGGTTGATCAGGTAGCTGTCGTGCGGCAAGATCTGGCCAGGACCATAACCCAATTTTTCGCAGTTATCCCGGAACTTTTGAATGCTTTCGTCTGTCAGGGGCTTTGCTTTCCACTGACGCTGGTTCTTGGTAAACAAGCCAAAGGCTTTTGCACCGATAGCGTGTGCATTGATGGGAGCGTTTTCCACACCACCGGCTGCGCTTACATGAGCTCCGACATACTTCATAGGCTGTGGTTTTTCAAATGAAAAAAGTCAAAATGACAAAAAGACAAAAAGACAAAATGACGAAAAGACAAAAAGACAAAATGACAAAAAGACAAAAAGACAAAATGACGAAAGGACAAAAAGTCAAAAAGTCGAAAAGTCGAAATGTCTAATTGTCTAAAGGGCGCTATAAATTGGGTTTAAACATATGAAAGGGGGCTGCGAGAGCTCCAGATTTAATGTGCTTTTTTCCGGAATCTTGATACATTTTGATCAGATTATCTGCTAAAGTAAGAAAAAACAATTTTGCAATAGAAAATAATGTAGGTGTGAGTGGTTTAAAGAGAAATAAGGTACAAAAATGCATAAATAATAAACATTTTGCAATTTTCTGTTGTTTACCATATGCACGACAATGATACATTTGTTAAACCTGATTGAATAAATCGTAAACAACATAAACCATGAGTACATTCGCCCATAGCACAACAATCAATTTTAAGAAAGACATCACCTATGCATCCAACAGCATCGTAAGCAAGCGTGTGCTGGAGAAGTCGACGGGAAATATCAGTTTGTTTGCCTTTGATCAGGGGCAGCAGCTCAGCGAGCATTCGGCTCCTTTTGATGCGATGGTGCAGGTCATCGAAGGTAAAGCGAAGATTACCATCGACAAAAAGCCCTACCTGCTTGAGGAGGGAGAGACTATCATCATGCCGGCCAACATCCCACATGCCGTGCATGCCGAAGAAAAGTTCAAGATGTTGTTGACGATGATTAAGGGGTAAACCGCACCAACGGAGATTACGGCGTTGCAATGCCTTTTTTCAAATGCTAACAAACATTATAAATCATGCAGGCCGGTAAGACCTGTAATGATCCGAAGCTAACCGAGGGATAAGATGTTACGAACAAGGAAACACACCAAATATCCGCCAAAGCACCCGACCATGGCGTGGGATGGAAAATGCGGGTTTTGTCATTACTGGGTGATCAAATGGAAACTACTCACTGGTGAGAAGGTTGTATACCAGCCGTTTCAGAAGGTGCACCGGGAGTTTCCGGATATCGACCTGGTGGAATTTCGCAAAGCCATACACTTTATTGATACAGACGGTTCGGTTTATGGGGGCGCCGCTGCGGTTTTCCATGCCCTGCATGTGTATGGGAGCAAATGGCGTTGGATCATGCCACTTTACAAAGCTGTTTGGCCATTCAGAAAGGCCGCCGATGGGTTTTATGCCCTGGTATCTGCCAATCGCAACTGGATTTACCAGGTAACCATCAGACTATTTGGCAGAAACCCTGCACGTCCCAAACCTTACTGGGCCTACTATTTGGCAGGTGCTGCCGGCTTGCTGGCAGGGATAGCGCTCTTGTGATGTGGGCTTAAAATGTCTGCCACATGGCTACTCATTCTCTGGCCAATGATCATCATTTGTTCTTTTGGAAATCCCGAAGGCTATTTTATCAGCCTGGCCACCGGGTAGAGCTGCCAGCCTGTTTCGGCTTGGTCCCTGGTGATGTAGTTCAGGATAAATTCCAATTGGGTTCGGGGGTTGCCGGCAAAGTCTGCGTCCTTCATTCTCTGATCAAAGGCTTCACGCAGTGCCTCGTCTTCCTGCAAGCGCTCCCATGCATAATCCTCAAATGCGTAGATCCACCATCCCTCTCCATCTTCAAGGGCCGCGTTGAAGAAGCCCCATCTTAAGAAAGAGGCGGGGGCGAGTGGTTCGAGCATTTGCACGATATAGTTGTTGGTCAGCTGGTTGGTGTGCACCAGGGCGTCGCCCGCGTAGAACTGCCTGGGTCCGCTCACGATTTCCTTGTCATGGATAGTAATCAATTGCCTGCCTTGATTGCTCTGTGGGGATGCTTCATAGTCCCTGATATAGGTGGTTTCCACATCCAGGATAGTATCGTGTTCCAGGTGGGTGACTTCTACACCGTTAATTACCAGGCGGTCAATCACCTCTTTCCAGGCCTGGGGTATGATATAAGCCCCAGGTGCCTTTCGCTGCAGTGCAGGTTGGTAGGTATCAAAAAATGGGATATGCTGTTGCCGGGGTTCATCGCGCAGGTAAGTCGTGGTTGTCCTGCCCGTAAGCGGAGTGGTCACCTCTTTGGTTGCATAGCCGTGGAGCAGAATGCTGTCCTGCGTGCACGTATCCAGCTGCCAATCCAAAATGAAGCTCCTTTCCTGCGCAGTGGCTTTTGCGGCTGTTTGTCTCAGTTCCCTGATCGTCACGGAATGATCCGCTGTAAACTCAGCGGTGAAAGCAATAAAGTCAAAAGTGGCTTTGACCCGCTCCGGATAAGGTTTGGCATACTGTGTCTCGGTAATAAAGCCAAGGGTATTGAACAGGGCCGCATAGCCTGATGAATAATAGGGATGGTCGTTAAAGGCGGCGATGCCATCGCGGATGTCACCGAAGCCTGGTCTGTGCAGGTAGGGGATGGCACCCCAGGGAGTTTCCTCATTCATCCGGTCGTACAGCGCCGGGGTCATCTCTTGCTTGAAAAAATCACCCAAATCACCATGAAGCCTGTTGTGCAAGGTGGGAATGAGCGTCATCACTTCTTTGTGTTGCACGCCATTGGTTGTATGGGTGTCAATAAAGACATCCGGGTTTAGGAAATGGAAGATTTTTGCAAAAGACCTCGCATTTTGCGAATCCTGTTTGGCAAAGTCGCGGTTAAGGTCCAGGTTTCGGGCATTTCTACGCGCCCCTTTGTATATGGGGCCGTCCTGGTTCATGCGATGATACCTGCTGAGGTGCAAAAGCCCCCCGATATTGTAAATGGGAATGATTGCAATGACTGCATTATCCAGGATCTGATGTATCTCTGCATCTTCATCCAGGAGGGTTTTGGCAAACTTTACCGAAGCGTCGATGCCAGCCGGTTCACCCGCATGGATGCCGTTGTTGATCAGTACGATGCTTTTCTCTTTGGCCTGGTTGGAGGAAGGATCGAAATCTTCGTCCCCGGAGATCATAAACAGGTGCAGTGGTTTTCCCACATCGGTGGAGCCCATCTCCATCAGTTTTGCTTGTGGATAATGTGCAGCCAGTGCCTGGTAGGCCTCAACTACCTCATCATATTCCAGGCTCAGGTTGTCGTGGTAGTGGAGGGTGATTTCCGGGGGAGGGTCTTCCGTGCCGCAGGCGAAGAAAATGAAGCAGGCAAGTGATATCCAAAAAAACAAAGCAATTCTACTCATGGCAACCAGGTTTCAACGTTTGATAGCTATTTCGTGTGCGGTTGCGAAAATACAGATTTTTACTTTGCCTGCCTTCAAGCACGACTTTGATCCATTCAGTTCCAGGTGTCCAACGTTCAGTACCCATTGCACAACACCCCTTGCTTCATGTCATGTGTTTATCATTGTTATTTCGTCAGCTTGCCTGTTCCGACAGCATACGGGAGAGCTCATCATGCAATCATCATCGTCGTGTGTCTCCAATTAACTGGTAT
>PUOJ01000129.1 GCA_003552075.1 Bacteroidales bacterium | reverse complement strand
TGATGGCCTTGGTTTTGTCCGTGATGGCCTTCTCAAACTCCTCGATCGGCGGCAGGGCAAAACCGTCCTCTATGGTGGAAGGGATGGGCTTCACTTTGACACCTGCACTGATGGCAAACCCATTATAGTTGGCATAGAAGGGTTCGGGTGTGATCAGTTCATCGCCGGGATTGAGACAGCTTTGCACGGCAAAAAGGATGGCTTCGGATGCACCGGCACCAATGATGATGTCATCGGGCGTGACGTGGATGTCGTGCCGGGCGTAATATTCGCACATTTTTTGTCTGACAGATAAGATGCCCGCAGAGTGGCTGTATTCGATCACCTCCACGTCGAGTTTGTGCATCGCATCGATCATCGATTGAGGTGTCGGAATGTCGGGTTGACCGATGTTCAGGTGATACACGGTCACACCTTTCTTCTTTGCCTGTTCAGCATAAGGAACCAACTTGCGGATGGGAGAAGCGGGCATCATGTGCCCTTTTTCGGATATTTTTGGCATGGTATGTGAATTTAAATTGTTTAGAAAGAGCGTGGCTGGCAAAGTTGCCATTATTTTTTGTAATTACCTAAACTTCCGGTTTTGCTGATCTTGCCATTGCCCGGCTATTGGTCTTTTGACGATGCTTCAGCTGGCTTTGCCCCGGGCGGCATGACGTGGCCGGTCACCTGAACCACCCTGGTTTTGGGGTGCCCATTGGTGTGAATGATAATGTTACGCACAAAATATCCTTGCCTGCTGGTGTTGTATCGGAACCGGATAGTGGCCTCTTCCCCTGGAGGAATCGCCTCACCCGGCCAGGTTGGGATCATCAGCCCGCACGAACTTCTGACGCGGCCAATCAATAAGTCTTTATCCCCATCATTATATACCGTGATCTCACCGCTGGCGCGCTCCCCGGCCACCAGGTTGCCAAGGTCGACCGAGTCGCTTTCAACCCGCAAGACAGGGTAATTGACGACTTGGGAGTTTTCACCTGCCTGAACACAGGAAAACACACACACTATAACCAGCAATATGGCCATATTCTTGAGAGTCATTAATTACAGTTGCTTTTTATTCAACCCTGATGCCATATTTAAGCAACAACTTTGGCAAATGGTCATCAAGGTTTTCAATGTGTTCGTTTTATTTGGTTATATTGCTAACGCATGGCCGCTTCTATCTCCTCAATCTTTCTCGGGGCCTGGGCAGAAAGGTTGATGTTACCGTCTTCCGTAACGAGGATGTCGTCTTCAATGCGTACCCCGATGCCTTCATATTGTTCGTAGATGGGCCTTACTTCTTCTACAAAGGCGTTGAGCTCTTCTTCTGTGGCGAGGTGTCCAAACATCTCGTGGATGCCATCCAGCAGTCCCACCATGAAATAGAGGCCGGGCTCGTTGCTCATCACCATGCCGGGCTTGATTTCCCTTCCCCTGATATCCGGGGTCAGGATGTGTTCGTTGCGCGCGTCGGTGTCAAAGCCATACGCTCCCGCATCATGCACTTCAAGGCCAATGTAGTGATTGACCCGGTGCTGAATGTAGAACCGTTTCTGCCACCAGGAGGTGGTGTCAGGAATCAATCCCATTTCATGCAACTCGGCCACCATCATTTCGGTGGCATGGTGATGTCCGTCAAGCATCCGGTAGCCGGGTTTCATCTTTTCACTGGCTGCATCGTTTGCCTTGAGCACAATCTCATAAATTTTGCGCTGTTCGGGTGTGAAGGTGCCATTTACCGGGATGGTGCGCGTGACATCCGCTGTGTAACCACCCAGGCTTCGGGCGCCGACATCCATGAGCAATACGTCGCCATCTTCCAGCACACGGTCATTGCGGGTGTGATGCAGGAGGCAGCTGTTGGGCCCTGAACCCACAATCGATGGAAACCCCGCACCCATGCCATTGCGGCGGAAGATGTATTCAATCTCAGCTTGTACTTCATACTCGGTTAATCCTGGCCGGACCGCCTGCAGCACATATTGGTGGGCCTTCACCGTGACATCGGCAGCTTGCCGCAACTGGGCGATCTCCCAATCATCCTTGATCACCCTGTGCTCGTGCAGTATGGGCGCAATATCCCCGATTTCCGCCTGGGGCAGATGCCTTGCTACCATCTCCTCAATGCGGCGATCCTGGCCGTGCAGGTAGATTATTGATTTTCCCTCCAGCAGTCCGGGCAACTTCTCCTCAAAATCTTCCAGGGCATAGGCTGCATCCGCACCGAACTTCTCCACGGCCCCATCCTTGCCATACACCTCGCCCGTCCACATTACCGTGTAGATCTCCCAGGGGGTGACGAACAGCTGGTAGGCTTCATGTTCACCAGGCCTGATGACAGCAATACCCTGTCTTTCCGGGAACCCGGTGACATAACGGAAATCCGGGTTGGCTGCAGCTGAGATGATGATGATGTCTGCATCCACCTCCTCCAGGATGCGCGTCCTGCGTTCCTCAAAGGTTGGCAGGTCAAATATGCCGACCTGGTGGTCGTGGATGAATTCTTTCGGAAGTTCTCCGGGTGCCGTACCTGTTGTCTGTCGCATGTTGTGAATGGTAAAAATGGCCGCAATGATCACCAGCATGACAAGCAGCCTGGTGATGATGACGTATCGTTTCGTGCTTTTAGAAGGGGTCATAACAGCAATCCATTTTGATGTTGTTTGTTGTGATGTCGTTCTGGGCCGTAAAAATAGTAAAGATTCGCGATTTTGCCGGTTATCCCATCATTTTATAATTTTGCATCCATGCGTGGAGATCCCAAATTATATCAGTTATTGAATGAGCTGAACATCAGCTATGACTATTATGCCCATCCGGAGGCGCCCACCGTGGAAGAGGCTGCCAAATACTGGAAAGACCTGGATGCGACGCATTGCAAAAACCTGTTTTTCCGGAATCACAAGGGCAACCAGCATTATTTGGTGATTCTGGATCACCGCCAGACGCTCAATATTCGTGACCTGGAACAGCGCCTGAAGCAGGGGAAACTCACCTTTGCATCCCCAAAGCGCCTGATGAAATACCTGGGATTGACCCCTGGATCCGTTACCCCCTTTGGGTTGATCAACGACAGCGAACGCCACGTGCACCTTTTCCTGGACGAGCGCCTGCGTGATTCAGAACACATCAGCTTTCATCCATGCATCAACACCGCTTCGCTGGTGATTGCCTACAGGGACTTCCTGCGTTTCCTGGAGCACCAGGGAAACACCTGGGAGTATGTGGGAAAAATGTGCTAATGTGTTAATGTGCCAATGTGCTAATGAAGGGTCGGTTGGGCTGTGTTCAGTGCTAATTAATAGTCCTTTCGGCAATATGTTGGCACATTAGCACATCAGCACATTACCACACTAGCCATTTCAGGCCAGGAAGGCGATCAATACGCCTGCAGCCACGGCAGAGCCAATGACGCCGGAAATATTACTCGCCATGCAGTATTGCAGCAGGTGGTTGCCGGGGTCGTGTTTGACGGCAATTTCATTGGCTACCCGGGATGCCATGGGTACGGCGCTGAGTCCGGTGGCACCGATGAGGGGGTTGATTTTCTTTTTGGCCAACAGGTTGTAAATCTTTACCGCCAGAATGCCGCCAACCACGGAGATGGCAAAGGCGATGAGGCCACCGAAGATGATGCCCAGGGTCCGGACATCCAGGAAGGTCGCGGAGGTCATCGTGGCTCCCACGGCCAGTCCCAGGAATATGGTGGCCGTATTCATGATGGGGCCGGTAGCGGCTTCACTGAGCCGGCCGGTCGCCACCCCGATCTCCTTGATCAGGTTACCGAACATCAACATGCCCACCAACGGGACTGAGGTGGGAACGAAAAAGGCAACTACGATGCCGAGGACCACCGGGAATGCAATCTTTACCGCGGCCATGTTTTTGATCTCCCTTTTAGCCGGGAACTGCCTGTCCATCGCCTTCATGTTGATCGACAACTCTTTGCTGCTGCAAAGGGCTTTAGCTATGGGTGGGATGATGACGGGCACGAGGGCCATATAGGAATAGGCAGCTATGGCGATGGGTCCGAGCATGTGTGGTGCCAGCAGGATGGAGATGTAGATGGCCGTCGGACCGTCGCCACC
>PUOJ01000108.1 GCA_003552075.1 Bacteroidales bacterium | reverse complement strand
CCAATAGCCAATCGCCAACAGCCTACTTATCTACAAAGAAAAAAAATCTTTTCGAATAAGGGTAGAATATTGTACCTTTGCACTCCCATATGCGGGGAAGAAATTCTTTGGAGAAGGGAGAGGGGGCCCATAGCTCAGTTGGTTAGAGTAGCTGACTCATAATCAGTTGGTCGCTGGTTCGAGCCCAGCTGGGCCCACCAGAAAATCAAGCAGTTACACAAACTTATGTGTGGCTGCTTTTTTTATTTAGCATACTTTTTTGGAGATAACCTGGCAAATAATCCTCCACCATAAACCCCACCAACACAGAAAATATCGACATTTTATTCCAGGATACAACTCTCAAGCGCGATTATTTGAGGTCAAAAAAAGCACCCGCCTTAGCAAGTGCCTTAGTTAACATTTCCACACAAATACTTCGCAGTCTTTGAAATGGAGGACATCATCTTCAATCATCACACCATCTGGATGACCGATTAAGTCAATTTGCAGATTATCAGGGGATTTAAAAAAATCAAAGGTTCGAATAGCTAATCTAATCGGGGCTCCGGACGCACCTTACGCTAAGACTGTTACGCGTCTCTGTAATATCAGAATGCAATCGGCCCGATGAATAATTGATTGTCAAATAAACCGATTTTAAAGGAGTATCAGAATCGGAAGTAGTCCACCAGTATCCACCCTTGCCAATCTCATCAAAAATAAAAAACGGCCCTTTGCCACCAGGAAGTGCGGAAAACCCAAACGCATCAAAACCGGAATGTTCGTCATCTTCATCCCAACGTGGATGATCCGAAGTATCGCAATCACCCCCCAACGGTGAGTTAACCTGACGACAGGATTTTAAAGCGTTTCCTGCTCCATTGGGGTCAGTCAAGCTGTTTTGATATCCCTGATTGACCAGGTAGTCACCAAGCTGAAGCCACTCCAAAATACTTGGCACATGCCAACCATCAGGGCATATACCCTGCACACCACTAGGGTTGCTCCAACTGAAGTGTTCATCGTTCATTACCGTATTCCAGGTGTAAAGTCCGCCGTATAACTCGCAGTTTGTTGGGCTGTTGTCATAACACCTCCTCGAAATGTTGTTTCCATCTGCATCACGGGTAACCCGGAGGTTCTCTGCCATCCACTCCTGGTTGCCGATGATCACCGTGACATATTCGTTTCCATCAATGTCTGTAACACCATCACCGTAGATAATATCCGAACCATCTTTCTGCTGGAAGTGTGCGGTAAGTTCTACATCGCCTGTGGGCATAGTGAGAGTTGTTGCAGCAGCATTTTCATCAGCTAAAACTTCAACGTCTCCTGTCCAATTCACGAACTCCCAACCACCATTGGGTATGGCAGTGATACTTACCTCATCTCCTTCCTGGTACTCTCCTGCTCCTGAAACAGATCCAGCGTTTTCAGGCTGTACTTCAAGGTGAAGGTCGTAGGTGGTTGGCCCACCCCTCAAACACCGGACACTGAAACCGATCGTCTTAAAGTCGCTGCTCAGATTCACACTACCGTCGTAACTGCTCATTTCCCTGACGACCCTCGCATTGGAACCGCTGAGCTCGGTAGCACTCCACCAGTTGCCGAAGAAGCCAACCTCGCTGAAAATGCCACTCAACCAACGGTTGCCGCCGGGAAGAGCAGAAAAGCCATACTCATCGAATCCAGAGTGTGTGCCATCTTTCCAGCGTGGATGATCAGATGTATTACAATCATCATCGTCATGACCTACCTGACGGCAAGATTTCAAGGCATTACCGGCACCGTTGGGATTTCCAATCTCATTTGGAAAACCCTGATCAACCACAAAATCAACCAACTGTGTCCAATCATCATCACTGGGTACTCTCCATCCTTCAGGGCATAAACCTCTGGGGTCATCAACTGCGTACCAGTTATAAAGTTTCCCATAGGCTTCCAGCATTTCTTCATCTGATTCAATACCTTCAACATCATTTTCTGTTGAACCACCAGTATGTGGATAAATGGCAGAAGCCCCTTCTGTAGTGTCTTCCCAATCATCATCACTTAAATCTGTGGGAATATCATCCCCATTGTTGTACCTGGTTACCCGAAGGTTCTCTGCCATCCATTCCTGGTTGCCGATTATCACAGTGGCGTATTCGTTGCCATCAATGTCACTTACACCATCTCCGTTGATCGGATATTCTAGAAAGTTTGCCGTGTAGTTGACATTCGAGGCGGGCATATCGAAGGTATAAGATGCATCCGTGCTTACAACAGCATCACCGTCATCGTCGTCTGTCCAATTCACAAACTCCCAGCCTTCTTCAGGTGTGGCAGTGATGGTGACTTCCTCTTCAAAGTTGAAGACTCCCTCGCCAGTAACCTCTCCGCCTTCTTCCGGGTTTGCCGTCAGGTTCACATCATAATAGATCAGTTCAAAGTTGGCTGTTACGGTAACATTCTCAGCTGGCATGGTAAATGCAGTTTCCATCTCTCCGGCATCTTCAAAAGTTCCTTCAGCGGCAGTCCAGTTCACGAATGAATACCGGGTATTGGGTTCTGCTTTTATATCAATAACAGCGTCTTCCTTATAGGGTCCCGTGTCGGTTTCATCCGTTGCAGTTCCTCCTTCGGAAGGCTCAGATTGTAATGATAAAAAATATACAAATTCTGCTGTAAGACGTATCACTGTTTCTTCCGAATAGGTTTCCGGATAACTTGCCATACCATCCCAGGTTATGGAATAAGGTCCGCCAGGAGTAACGTTTTTCCAGTCACCTGAAATGTCATCAATTTCAATAATTCTAAAACCTTCACCATCAGCAAAATCAACTTCTACCCGGATGTCATAATTTCCAGCATCGCCTGTAAACTCATATTCAATCTCAGTCAAGCCTGTACCGGCCTCGCTATCCACATCATTGACTGTAAGCGTGCCTTCCTGGGCAAATACGCCGAATGCTAAAAACACCATTAAGAAAAAAGGTATGATTCGTTTCATGATAATATATTTGCCGTTGTCAATGGGTTTGTTTACTTAAATGCACTGATGAGTGTCAGCTTCAAGCATCCGCCTTTTTTCTTAAAAGCATGTAGCGACGGGTTAGAAAACCAAGGACCAGCCCCAGCACAATACCCATGGCAATGCCTGATAATGGAACTGCTGTTGACATAGTGTCAAAGGTAAACGGATCGGATGTGCCTGAAATCTGGGCAGATGCACCAATGGCAAAAAACAGGAGCATCAAAACTCCCGTGAAGATTGGTATAAGGTTTTTCATGGGGAAGAGGTTTTAATTAAGCAAAATACGAAATATCAAGACTAGTGTCATGTCAACGCTACTTTAGCCGGCCCAAGTCTTGATCTTTTTCCTCAGCTCAAAAAATAAAACCCTTACATAGCTACTGCTATGCGCGGTTTTTCTTTTTTGAGCTGAGAAAAAATCTATGCGCCTTAACCGACACAGTAGCATTGACACGACACTAGGATGAAACGATAAATATACGAATAAACCAAAAACAACATTGAAACCCGACTTTGGGAAGCTGCCGACGAACTGCGGGCCAACTCCAAACTGAAAGCCTCTGAATACTCCGTACCCTACTGGGGTTTGTTTTTCTCAGGTATGCCGACCACAAATTTCAACACGCCTTCGATAACGCCATCCTGAAAGAGCTACTTAAAACGATGAACTCTGTGCCAATGGATATCGAAGGAGATGCCTTCGGTAAGATATATGAATATTTCCTGGGCAAGTTTGCTCGGGTGGAGGGGCAGAAGGGTGGTAAGTGTTTTTATTTTTATTTCAGCCCTTTGAAACATCGTGCACATTTTGCTCAATATAGTGAGCATATTTACTCAATTTGACGAACAATTGCAAAACAAATTGTCAAACCATTCCAGAAAAAAGAAGTAACACTTCATATAAAAATGACGCTAAGGGAAATGAAAAATAAAAGAGTTAAACTCAAAATGCATGATTTATAATCAGTTGTCGAGAAAGCAAGGGGAATTTCACCCCAAGCCTCACACAGAACCGTACTGAAAAGCTCTTATCTTAACAACCATTTCCAGGTGGGCATAACTTTAATTTTAAAACCCT
>PUOJ01000177.1 GCA_003552075.1 Bacteroidales bacterium | reverse complement strand
TCCTGGAAAGCCGTGACAAAGATCACGGCAGGCTCAAATCCTTCTTCACTCAGTTTTTTCAGGATGCCGAAGCCGTCCATTCCAGGCAACCTGATATCCAGGAAAACCAAATTGGGCCGCAAGTCCAGTATCCCGGCAACGGCCTCTTCCGGGTCGCCATACTTGCCCACGATGTGCAAACCACCACGTGCTTCAAGCAACTCCTCAAGTTCATCAACAGCATGCTGCTCGTCATCGACGATCACAGCCCTGATGGTTTTTCGATCCGGTTTTTGTCTTTCCATGGCTTACTGTTTATGGCCTTCATTTCTGATCATACAACACACTAGTCTGTATAAACATCTGGATCATTATGTCTTACGCTTGGTTAAGGAAGATCATGATCTCCACGGAGGTTCCTGCAGGTCGCCCCTCTTGATCGTACAGGTCTTCAATTTGTTGTGTGATCTGCGTATGATAATATTTATTGTATAAACGATAATATTCCTCCATCATTTTGTGCCCCCTTCCGGTGGAGTATACAGGTCTTTCTTCAGCCTGTTCCCGGCCAACGCCATTGTCGGTAATCCGTATGGTGATCGTACGGTGATGTTGTTCGATCCGTATCCGGAGCAGGCCATCGCCCTTCTTGCCAGACAAACCATGCTTAATTCCGTTTTCTGCATGACTTTGCAGGATCATTTTCGGTATGTTGACCTGCTGGTCCACGTGATCGTCCATCTCTATTTCAAAGGCAAATGCGTGATCAAAGCGTAGTTTCTCGAGTTCTACATAATCCGCAGTAAATTGTATTTCATCTGCGAGCGTCCTGTGCATTTGCTCAGCAGACAGCACCATGGCCCGGTGAAGACGAGAGAAACGCCTCAGGTAGTCTGCTGCTTTTTCGGTTTCTTCTTTTTTAATGGTGTGGATGGCCGCATTGATGGCATTGAGTGAAAAATGCGGGCTCAGTTGGTTTTTTACCAGGTTGAGTTGCAGTTCGGTTATTTTTTTCTCAATGGCTTGCTTTTTGGACAACTGGTTTTTCTGGTATGTCCTGCTGGCCATTCCGAACAGGAAAAAGACAGCATAGATGCCGGCAAAATATGCTACAGCCCAGGAATAATGAGGATTTGCAGCATATCGCAGGATGTATGCAAATTGGTCTGACTGTATATGGATCAAGGGAACTTCACCGGGACGCTCAATAAAGGAGAGGCTGCGGAAACGTCCTTCATCTATCTGCTCGCTTATGCTTACATGACTGTTCAGCTCATCCCTGAATATAGTTACACGGCCGTTGGAAATGTCCGGTGAGATCATTTCCGGCCGTCCATCCCCTGTAATGTCTTTGCTGACCAGCTGCCCGGACAGGGGGATGTCCAATTCACGAATGATCTCATCACGGATCGGATCATAGAGGATGGTTCCGGGCCCGTCACCGTAGAGGGCCAGCAACAGTCCGTTATCCCGCGGCAACTGGTACGCCTGGCTATAAACGGCACCTGTGCAAATGCTGAATTTTTTTTTCCCATCAGGATAAAAAACATGCACCCTGGCATCCTCTGCATGATTGTGGCGCAACTCCACGACAGCGATCATGGGTTGCCCGTCATCAAGATAATCGTACACATTTATACGATTACCAGGTCCAGGTATCTCCAGGGGCTCGAACAAAAAGTCCAGATCCTGATCCATGACCATGAGCCAGTTGCTGCTGTCGTGAAAATGATGTTGACGCGCATCAATGTTGCCTGTAGAAGATCCGCTTAGCAGAATCTCCTGTTTGCCGTTACCTGTGAGGTCTGCCTGTCGCATATCCCTTAAACTGTAAACTGCAGTCGGTGACTTAATCAGGCTATCCTCCTCAATGATATATGCATATACATTCCTGGGCCGCAAAACAAACCCAGCCGATACATTAAAAATAAGCTCTTTTTTACCGTCTCCCGTCAAATCAGCCATATCCGTTCCCCTGACCCTGGGGTCAGGCTGATATCCGGGATATCCCACACGGGTTATGAAACGCCCCCGGTAATCCGGTTCCGTTTCGAGGTCTTTTGTCAGATCCATGCGGTGAAGCAGCAGGCTGTCGCCTGACATGGTGAACATAAACAGGAGATTATTCCCATCATGATTATGATCTCCCATTATGGGGACATTGTGCAAACGAAGATTTTCAAGACTCCCTACATAGTTCCATTGGCGAAAGACCCTTCCCCTGTAATCCTCAATCCTTACAGATACACGATCCTCGCCATCAAGGATAGTTACATGTTCAGAATTGCCATCATTGGTCATATCACCGTACCAAATGGTTTCATTTTCTCTTAACAGGCGGCGGTCTGTGAGTTCAAGTTTATAAGGGGTGATGTTCCCGGCAACCAAAGCCATGATAACCACCGCGGGAACCAAGGGTAGCAGAAAGGGATTAATCAGCAACTGTAACAGTTTGATCATTGGCTCAGGTGAAACGTTCTAAATTGAGGCATCCGGTGACCCAGGAACGCAGTTATCTCCTGCAAGATACGTGTTTTCGAACAATACTGCAAATAGTTCATCATGCACTTAACAGGCATGACTTAATCTTTTGAAAAATGGGATTTCAAAAGCGCTGCTTTGGCTTTCCCTATTGCTTTGACCAATTCATCATCTTTGGCTTTTTTGATGCCAGCCACGGATCGAAACTCCTGCAGCAATTTTTGTGCGGTGGCAGGGCCAATGCCTTTGATCTGGCTCAGCTCAGTCTGTAGGCTGCTTTTTTCGCGTCGCACCCGGTGGTGTCTGATCCCAAAGCGATGGGCTTCATCACGCATGTGCTGGATCACCTTCAGGGTTTCTGATTTTTTGTCAATATACAAGGGGATGCTGTCTCCCGGGAAGTAGATCTCTTCCAGGCGTTTGGCAATGCCAATGACAGCAAGTTTTTTGCGTATCTGCAGGCGGTCCATGGCCTTCATGGCGGCACTGAGCTGGCCTTTGCCGCCGTCAACGACCACCAGCTGCGGCAGGGACTGTTTTTCATCCAGCAGCCTTTTGTACCGGCGAAACACCGCTTCTTCCATGGCAGCGTAATCGTTGGGCGTATCCGCTACGCTTTGAATGTTAAAATGGCGGTAGTCCTTCTTTGCCGGCCGCGCTTCGCGAAACACGACCATGGCCGCTACGATCTCACGCCCCTGGGTATTGCTCACATCAAAACACTCCATGTGTTCCGGCAAGGCTTCCAGGCGAAGGTCCTTCTGGATCTGCTCCATCAGTCGCCTGGCATGCCTGGATGGGTCAACCAGCTCCTGCCGCTTTTGGCGCTCCAGCCGGTAATATTTGGCATTTCGTTCCGACAGCTCAAGAAGGTGCTTTTTATCGCCCCGTCGGGGAATGACAAAACGCACATCAGGGATGCTGGTTTCGGGCCGGATCGGCACGATGAGCTCTTTGGCCTCACTGCGAAACCGCTGCCTCAGCTCGGCAATGGCCATGTCCAGCAGCTCGGCATCACTCTCTTCGAGCTGTTTCTTCATCTCCAGGGTGTGTGACTGGACAATGGCCCCGTGCACCACACGCAGGTAGTTCACGTAACCCACATCCGGATCGCTCAATACGGAAAACACCTCCACATTGCTCAACTTTGGGTTGACCACCGTGGACTTTGCCTGGAACTTTTCAAGCAACTCAATCCGCTCCTTCACCAGGCCGGCCTTCTCAAACGCATATTCGGCCGCATAGGTCTTCATGAGGTTTTTCAACTCTGAAACCACCATGCCCAGGTTGCCTTTCAGAATTTGCTCCACCTGTTTGATGGTATGCATGTAATCCTCCTCATCCTGCAGTCCGACGCAAGGTCCCTTGCAGTTTCCAAGGTGATATTCCAGGCAAACCTTAAATTTTCCTGCAGCAATGTTTTCGGGGGTAAGTGGCAAACGGCACGTCCTGTATTGGAAAAGCTGTCGGATGAGATCCAGGAGCGCATGCATCATGCGTACGGAGGCATAAGGGCCAAAATACCGGCTTCCATCCTTCACCACATTCCTCGTGCTGAATATCCGCGGGAAAGGCTCATTTTTGATGCATATCCAGGGAAAGGACTTGTCATCTTTCAACAAGACATTGTAACGCGGCTGGTATTTTTTGATCAGGTTGTTTTCCAGCAATAGCGCATCCAGCTCCGTGTCTACCACCATGTGGTTGATATCAGTGATCCGCCTGACCATCAGGTTGACCCTGTTGCTGTCGTGGCGATCGCGACTGAAGTAGGAAGCCACCCTTTTTTTCAGGTTTTTGGCCTTGCCCACATAGATCACCTTGCCCCTGTTGTCGTGAAACTGGTACACGCCAGGTTTTTCGGGCAGCGCGCGCACGATGGGCTCCAGTTTATCCCAGGCCTTATGTCTTTTCTTCTCTGGCATCTTAGAATGATTTCCCTTCTGCAAAAGTGCAAAAAAACTGCATAATGAGCGTAAAGCACAGCCCCCTGCAATAGTTTTCAGTTCCTGCAGGCATCATTCCCGCAGCCCTGGTGTGGACAGCCCAGGTGTGGACAGCCCAGGTGTTTTCCCTGCGGGGGGTTCGCAAACCCCATTAAATCCTGCCAGGTTCATCAGGCGTTTTTTGCTTTTTCTCAGATTATCCCCCCAGTCCAAGTGCTGCGGCTGCTGCCTGCTTCCTACGAGACATCATCCTACTTACTTCCTTCTACTTCTTACTTCCCAACACTCACCGCCCCACATCTCATCTCAACTTCCCCCCCAATTTCTTCCTGCCTACTGCCTACTACTTACTACTTACTTCCTACTTCCCACTCCTCTCCGGCAGGTACTTCCAATACCTCCTGGGCATGCTTCCCCGCATCTGCCGGTGGTTTTTCCTTTCGGCTATATTGATGGCATCATAATAATGCTGCCAGAGCGTCCGGTAGTAATCTTCATCCATGGAGCGGGCCTGTTTCTGGATATAGCCCGTATTGAGGTTGAAGGGTTTTGCTTCCATCCGGACTTCCTGCACGGATTTTTTGTCATAATAAATGCCGTACTGTCGCCGGGTATCGTAAACCAGCCAATGACGGTCAGGGAACCTGGAACGGAAATGTGCGGAAAGCAGCTTCAGTACGTTATGGTCGGGGTCGATGGCGGCCACATACATATTGTCCCTGGTGCGCTGGAAGCGCACAAATCCCTGGAAGCGGTGCGCCTCCCTCCGCACCTGCCTTGCGGTTTGGATCAGGGCATACACTTCCTCATCCAGCATGTTGCGGTAATACTCCCTGCAGTTGTCGCGGAAAAGATGTTGCAGGTAACGCCAAAGGAGCATGTTGGTTTCCGCGGATTCAGCCAGGAAAGCCACATGGAACAGTCGCAGGTTCCGCTGATCCGAGCGCTCCACAATACCGGCACATACACGCGCGGCCTGGTCATTGCACGTTTCCACGTGCACCATTTCGCCCAGGGGCAGCTGCGCCTGAGCAGCGCGCGAAACGATGGACTCCGGCATCCGCTTGTCATCAAAGGCCCTGAAAACGACAGTCAGGAATCCTTCAAAGCTCCCATTAAAGGTGTATATACAAGGATTATTGGTTAATTGCATTTGCGGGGATGTTCATGAACTTCAACTTTAGCCTCAAACTTCAAACTTTAAACTCAACTGCCTCCCTGCATCCTGGCTACCTTTCACCAGCCGCCGCCTGATCTGTTCGGGATAAAAGGCGGTTGTCGCTGCTGGCAGCTCCCGGCAAAGGATAAAATATTTTGCCCGGTTCAGGGCAACGCCCATGCGTTTCAGGTGCGAGAAGGTGATACGTCCGTATTGTCGGTTGGCCACGATGATTTTCGCGGAGCGCACGCCGATTCCGGGCACCCGCAAGATGGTCTCATAACTGGCCCTGTCCAGGTCAATGGGGAAAAAATGGGGATTGCGCAGCGCCCAGGCCAGTTTGGGGTCCATGTGCTCATCCAGTTGCGTATTTTGTTCATCCAGGATCTCATCATAAGAAAAATGATAAAAGCGCATCAGCCAGTCAGCCTGGTAAAGGCGGTTTTCGCGGACAAGTGGCGGTTTCTGGATCACCGGCAGGCGGTTGTCGTGTTGATTCACCGGCACAAAGCCGGAATAATACACCCTTTTCAGTCTTTGTTGATGATAGAGCCCTGAGGCAAGCTTCAGGATGGTATAATCGGTTTCCGGGGAGGCTCCAACGATCAGCTGCGTACTTTGTCCGGCAGGCACAAAGCGGGGCGCTTTCCGCGATTTCCGGCGTTCAGCCTTGCTTTCCATAACGCCAAGGGAAATCTGGTTCATCGGGGTGAACACGCTGAAAAAATCTTTCTCCGGTGCGAGCACCTGGAGTTGTATTTCGGTAGGAATCTCAATGTTTACGCTCAATCTGTCGGCCAGCAAGCCGGCTTCATGCACCAGCAGGGGATCAGCCCCGGGAATGGATTTCATGTGGATGTATCCGTTAAACCGGTATTCCTTGCGCAACTTGCGGGCCACGGCATTGAGCTGTTCCATCGTGTAGTCCGGGCTGCGCATCACCCCGGAACTGAGAAACAGGCCTTCAATGTAATTGCGCCGATAGAAGTTAATGGTCAAATCTGCCAGTTCATCCGGGGTAAAGCTGGCCCTGCGTTTGTCGTTGGATTGCCTGTTCACACAATAGGCACAATCGTAGATGCAATAGTTGGTATAAAGGATTTTCAGCAGGGAAATGCAGCGGCCATCTTCGGTAAAAGCGTGACAGACCCCTGCACTTTTGGCATTGCCCACACCGCCTTTCGACGACCTGCTGCTGCCACTGGAAGAGCAGGACACATCATATTTGGCTGCATCAGCCAGGATGTTCAGTTTGTGTAATACTTTATCCTTCATCATCGATTTGACCAGATTCTAATCAAAAACAATGATCATAATATAGGAAAAATCTTACACTTACGACAATAATTGTACCGCTTGGAGGCTATGCACAGCAGGCTGATAACGCTGTAGCATGCTTGACGCTGGGTGGATGCATTGATCACTGGCAGGCTGAAATCTTGGTGGAAAACGAGACACTGCAGGGAACGCTGATCGCTGCAAAATGGGGAATAATGGGCGGGGCTGCCTGGCAGCCCCTGTCCCTGTTACATTCTGTCAATGGAAAAGCGTACACCCATATAGAACTTCCGCCCCATAAGTGGCCCCCAGATCAAACTCCCGTCGAATCCGTCGTCAAAAGGCGAATGGGGGTTTAGGATGGGGTCTTTCTGATAGAAGTCTGTGAGGTTTTCACCACCGACGTATATGTCAAGATTTTGCCAGCGGTAGGTTACCTGGGCGTTTAATATGGTATAAGAAGGCGATTCTGACCGCCATTCAAAATCGTGGTGCATGTCAATGGCTGATCCCGGAACCTCTGGAATGCGTGAGGGGCCATTAAACTGAGCGGTCAGGTCAAACTGCCAGTCGTTGCTTCGTGTAGCATACGAAGCAGAAATCATGCCCCGGTAGCGATTGGTAAAAGGTTTCCGGCGCAATTCATCACCTATGGTCATTTTTACGTCTGTATGACGATAAGCAGCAGTTATCTCGAGGAAGCGAATGGGCTCGGCATTCAGCTCCAACTGGAAATTGTTTGCATAGGAATCGCCATCCAGGTTATAGAAAATGGCAGACTGGTATTCTGTATCCACGTCCACTACCAGCTGATTGATAAAGTCCGTACGGTAGAACTCACCGACCAGCGAGGCCTCATTCCCGAAGAGGCGAAAGCGCTGGGTGATGCTTCCGCCATAGTTCCACGCCTCTTCTAATTCGACCTCCTCGGCCACAATGATTTGGCGGTTGCTTACGAGCAAGCCGGTGTTTTCGGCGATCAGGTTCGGTACGCGGTAGCCTTTACCTGCCGATGCGCGGATCGTGGTGTTTTCGTGCACGTTGAAATGCAGGTGGGCACGTGGGGTAAAGATGGTGCCGTAAAGATTATGGTAATCAGCGCGGAAAGCTGCCACGGCAGTGAAGCGTTCGTGTGTATGATAGGTATACTCAAAGAACGCGCCGGGCACGATTTCCTGCCTGTCGAAGATGGAGTCATTCAGGCTTTCTTCATAATCATCAAACAGAAAGCTGACACCGGTAACAAATTCATGATCCGGATGGTTGAAGGTGTTGCCAAAGAGGATGTTGGCATAAAAGGTATTCTGCTCTCCATCATAAGTGTTTGTTCCATAGTGTGCATCATGGCTGTGATGGGTAAAGTTGAGCTGTGTGCCCAGGCTGGCATCGGGCATGTCATCAAAATAGAAGCCGGTGCGGGCAAAAGCCTGGAAACGGCTGGTATTGGTACCGTAACCATAATAGTCTGACGAACCAAACCGGGCACCGTTGGTAAAGAAGTCTTTCTGTCCGCCCTGGCGCTCTTCCTGCATGAGGTTAAACCCAAATTGCGAATCCATCACTCCCGGACGGTCATAGCGGTACCGGTTGAGCACATTGTATTTTTTGATCAGGGGGTGATCCAGAAAGCTGTTGTGGTTGTGGTCGATATGATTGTCAAAATATTCACCGTGGGCCATCACCATGGCCGACCAATTGGGGTTCAGGTCAAACGAGGCATTTACCGAGCTTTCGAACTGGCGGTCATTGGAAGCAAAAGCATTGAAGTAAAAACGCTCATCGGCCTCAGGCTTCTTCAGGTCCACGTTGATCTGACCGGTGACCGACTCATAGCCGTTCACCACGCTTGCAGCACCTTTCGACACGCTGATGGATTCCATCCAGGGTCCCGGTATGTAGGTCAGGCCAAAAGGCTCTCCCAATCCGCGGATGCCCGGCATGTTTTCCAACATCAGTTGGCTGTAGGTGCCTGCCAGTCCGAGCATCTGGATCTGTTGCGCACCAGATACCGCATCGCTATACGATACGTCCACGGACACGTTCGTTTCAAAGGCTTCCGCCAGGTTGCAGCAGGCTGCCCGCTGCATTTCACTGTCGGTGATCACGTTGGTAAGCACAGGGTCGAGGCTGGAAACGTGGGCTCCGGGCCTGCGTCCGGTAACCTCTACCTCTTCAAGCTCTGCGCTGGCTTCCAGCACGGCAGAAACGGTTTCCTCTGCATTTTCTACCAGCAAGGTGTCGCTCTGGTAGCCAATGTAACTGAATACGAGCTTGTGGGGCAATTCGACAGTCACGGGGATGTCAAAGTTTCCCTCTTCATCTGTTGCCACACCACTTGAGGTACCAAGCCACACCACGTGCGCACCCACCAGCGGATACATGTGATGATGGTCATGGTGCTCCTCCAACTCATATACCTTGCCCTGCACATATTGCTGATCGGCAAATGTAGGATTAAAGAAAGTCAGCAAGAGAAGCATCGTCAGCATAACAGGTTTTATGATTGATTTCATAACTGGTAAAGTTTTTTTTTGAATGATTTTTTTTGAAAGACAAAAAGAAATTTCAACCTGCTGCCTGGGCGCGAGTGCCCATTTGCTAACACCGGCAACGTCACAGGATGCCCGGAGCGACAGAGCAGGTTGCTCAAAAAAGGAAGTTATGAAACCTTCAGGTGGTGGGCGTAGATCACGAAATCGCGACCGGTTAACCGGGGCGGTGGTCGTTCATCTACAACAGGCATGGGAAGTGTCAGGGACTCCTCAGGCACAACCCTTTCGGCCTGCATGAGTGTGGGGAGCAAGGTGATCAGCACGGGCGCCAGACGCGGCGCATGCTTGTCGGGGGTTACTTCAAACTCAGCCCGCAGGTAACGCACTTCTGACCTGCAGCAGTCTCCGCAACCGTGACTGCCAGTGGTGCCATGCGAGTCGCAGCAGCTGGCATCTTTGGAATCATCCAGTGGGATCTGGCAGCTTGCAGCCTCCGCATCATCCATTGGAATCGCACAGGTTCCGCCATCGGCATGATCCCGGTGCATGGCATCCGGATTCTCTGCATGCAGCCCCAGCAGGGCGACGTCTTTGGTATCACACGCCATGCAATGATGAATCAGCAGGCGCATGCCCGTGAATGACACCAAAAACATCGATGCCAGCAGATAACTGATGATATGTTTGCCAATGGTCTTTATCATAAATCAGAAAAACGGGCCGATCAGTGAATAGCGATTCCGTAAGTGAGCCGGCATGACATTGAGCTACTCAGAAATGCTTGTCAAAGATACACATTTTTTACCAAAACAACATCCAAGTTTTATGCAGCAAGGCGGTAAAAGATCAGCGAACAATAAGCAAAGCACACCCAGTTCTTTTGCTAGCCCGACTGATTAAAACGCTAATCCTCGTAATAGCGTCGATTGTTTTCTAGCATTTCGGGATCCCTGGGATAAATACAGCAATGATGAAGGTTTTCATAGGTTTCATCATCGGCAAGGAAGTTTTCGGTGTCATGTCCAACTTCCGCAATTGCGCGTTCAATTTCTTCCTGGTCGGTTCTGTTCGGACGATATCTCACCTCGATCATTTGGGTGTCCTCGTTCCATTCGGCGCTGCGAACCCCGCGGACGCTGTATGCCGCTCTTTCGATGCGGTCTTTACACATTCCGCAGTTTCCAAGTACAGTAAATGCAGCCTCACCAGGTGTGTTTCCTGATTCTTCGCGCGCAATCAAATCAACGGGTATCAAAAGAAAACCCATCAGCAAGATGCTCATCATTTGCACAAAAATTCGAGTTTTCATAATCCTGTCATTATTTTAATTTGCATTCTTGCTGCCACTAAAAATGGCTTAAAATAAATATATAGCTATATTCAGAAATGAATACAAACAGGCAACAAGCATCAAATGAAAATGTTCATTGGCAACGCGCGCCAAATAAAAAAACCCTGCCTATCATAGCGATAAGCAGGGTTATCCTGGTAGCGGGGGCAAGATTCGAACTTGCGACCTTCGGGTTATGAGCCCGACGAGCTACCTCTGCTCCACCCCGCAGTGTCATTTCGGATGCAAAAGTACAGAAACTGTTTCACACAACCAAATGTTTCGAGGGTTTTTCTGAAAAAGGCTAACTTTGTGCCGGAAAAACCTGCATCTTTTCAGGCTGTCGCAGGTTGTTTTCCGTCTGGTACGACAAGGATGTCGCGCTTTGCACCTAACCTGTTTTATGCAAGTTTTTAATTCAGGTCAAATGCGAGGCGTTGAAAGCCGGCGACATCGTATTTTATTTTAAGCCTTTCGCAACGAAGCAGATGGCCTGAAGTAAAGGCAACTGCAATAAGCAGGTTAACACTTTGCCACATCATTTATAGCACACGCACATGCACAAAGCTGGTTTCGTAAATATTATAGGGAATCCCAATGTCGGGAAATCAACCTTGATGAACACGCTTCTCGGGGAGCGCTTATCGATCATTACCCCAAAGGCACAGACTACCCGCCACAGGATACTGGGCATTGCCAATGGTGTGGATTACCAGATTGTCTTCTCAGACACGCCGGGCATACTGAAGCCCAACTACAAGCTCCAGGAGCACATGATGCATTTTGTGCACAGTGCGTTGGAAGATGCTGATCTGTATATTGTACTGACGGAGGTCAAGGACGAATTTTCCCACGAAGACATCCTCCGCAAGATTGACCGAGCCGATGCGCCGGTCATGTTGCTGATCAACAAGGCCGACCTGGCCAGTGAGCAGGAGCTAGCACAGGTGCGTGACCATTGGAAAAAAGCCTGGCCTTCGTGGCATGTGCTTCCAGTGTCGGCGCTATACGGATACCATATCGATGTGGTGCTTAACAAGATTCTGGCGCTTTTGCCAGAGTCCCCGCCTTTTTACCCCAAAGATGAGCTGACCGACAAACCCATACGGTTTTTTGTGGCGGAGACCATCAGGGAAAAGGTGCTGATGAATTACAAGCAGGAAGTGCCTTACTCCGTGGAAGTCGCTGTAGATTCATTCAAGGAGGAGGATCAGCTGATCAGGATCAGGGCCGTGATCCACGTGGCACGTGACAGCCAGAAAGGCATCATCATCGGGCACAAGGGGCAAGCCTTAAAAAGGGTGGGCACGGAAGCCCGCAAAAGCCTTGAAAGCTTTCTGCGCAAAAAGGTCTTTCTTGAATTGCACGTAAAGGTAAGCCGCAATTGGCGTGAAGACGAAACCCAACTGCGGCGTTTCGGATACAAATGACCGGCCTCCAAACTTAAAATCATTAAAACAACCCAAAGATGAGCAATATCGTAGCATTAGTCGGACGGCCGAACGTGGGCAAATCCACCTTGTTTAACCGGCTCACCAAGAGGCGCATGGCCATCGTAGACCCTACTGCAGGCGTGACCCGCGACAGGCATTACGGCAAGTCAGACTGGAATGGCGTCGAGTTTTCCGTCATCGACACCGGGGGTTATGTGGCCGGCTCTGAAGACATTTTTGAACAGCAGATACGGGACCAGGTGGAGATCGCGCTTGAGGAGGCCCATGTGGTCCTCTTCCTAGTCGACACCATCGAAGGGGTCAGCCCGCTCGACCGTGAGGTGGCAGATCTCCTCCGGCAGAGTGGCAAGCCATATTTCCTGGTGGCCAACAAAGCCGATAACAGCAAACTGGTTACCGAGAGCACAGCTTTCTATGAGCTCGGTGTACAGGCGGTCTACCCGGTATCCAGCATCAATGGCAGCGGCACTGGGGAACTGCTGGATGCCCTGGTGAAAACACTCAACAAGAACAAAGTTGAAAAGATCGATGCCGAGATTCCCCGCTTTGCATTTGTGGGAAGGCCCAACGTGGGCAAGTCATCCATCATCAATACCTTGTTGGGCACCGAAAGAAACATCGTCACCGATATCCCGGGCACGACCCGCGACACCATTCATACCCGCTATAACCGCTATGGCTTTGACTTTTACCTCGTCGACACCGCTGGCTTACGTAAAAAGGGGAAAGTCAGGGAAAACATCGAGTTTTATTCGGTGATGCGGTCGGTAAGGGCCATTGAACTGGCCGATGTGTGTCTGCTCATGGTGGATGCGACCATGCCATTTGAGTCGCAGGACCTGAATATCTTCACCCTGGCAGCCCGCAACAACAAAGGCATTGTGATTTTGGTTAACAAGTGGGACCTGATCGCAAACAAAGACACCCATGCAGTGAGGCGCTACGAAGAGCACATCCGGGAAAAAATCGCGCCACTGACAGATATTCCAGTCGTCTTTACCAGTGTGCTAACCAAGCAAAGGGTATTCAAGGCCATGGAGGTGGCCGTGGAAGTTTTCCATAACCGCCAGCAGAAAATTTCCACCAGCAAGCTCAACCAAGTGTTGCTTCCAATCATCGAAAACCAGCCCCCGCCATCCACCAAAGGGAAATACATCAAAATAAAATATGTGACGCAGTTGCCTACGCATTATCCGTCTTTTGCCTTCTTCTGCAACCTGCCTCAATACATCAAAGAACCCTATGAACGCTTCCTGGAAAACCAGATCCGCACCAGGTTCAACTTTACCGGTGTACCCATGAAACTCTACTTCCGGAAAAAATAATCCGTGGACACCATAAGTCCAAAACATGCATGCGACACTTCTTGAAGTCACCATCACAGATACCCATTTAACCCCATAACCTTAACCTCAACCCCAACCTTAACCTTAACCATGTCCAACACGCCGCGCATCGACAAATACTTATGGGCAGTAAGGCTCTTCAAGACGCGCAGCCAAGCCACGGAAGCCTGCCGCGCCGGAAAAGTAAAGGTAGACGACCAGGCAGTAAAACCTTCCCGGGAAATCCATATCGGAATGGTGATCACGGTCCAGGGAGGACCCATTTTGCGCACCATCAAGATTAAAGAGCTGCTGGAAAAAAGAGTGGGTGCCAAACTGGTCAACCAGTACATGGAGGACCTGACCCCGGCGGAAGAATACCAGAAACTGGAGATTGCCAAAAGCCAGGCTGGCATGCGTCCCCACGGGAAAGGCCGTCCAACCAAGAAAGAGCGGCGCGACATCGACCGCTGGTTTGGGTGGGATTAACAGGATGGCAGCGGGTCAGTCTGTTTCGCAACTTTTCCTATATTTGCAGACATTCCTGGTTTTATTTTCAGATAATACCAAATTTATCAGATAATACCAAAATTCATCTCAAACAAGAAAGCATATGCAAGACCTGAAGAAGTACATTGAAGACAACAAGGACCGCTTCCTGGAAGAGTTGTTTGAACTGATCCGCATTCCTTCCATCAGTTCGAAGGAGGCGCACAAAGACGACATGTATAAGGCCGCTGAGTGGGTGAAGGAAAGCCTGCTGAAGAAAGGGGCAGACAAGGCCGAAGTGTGTGACACGGAAGGCCACCCCGTGGTGTACGGCGAGAAGACCATTAACCCGGACCTTCCCACCGTGATCATCTATGGCCACTACGACGTGCAGCCTGTTGAACCGCTTGAGCTCTGGAAAAGCGAACCATTTCAGCCGGAGATCCGCGACGGGAAGATCTTTGCAAGGGGTGCTGATGATGACAAAGGGCAGATGTTTATGCATTTTGCCGCCTTTGAATACCTGCTGAAGACCGACCAGCTGCCCTGCAATGTCAAGTTCATGATCGAGGGAGAAGAAGAGATTGGCAGCCCGAGCCTGGGTAAATTCCTCAAAGACAACCGCGAAAAGCTTGCCGGTGATGTGATCCTGGTATCCGATACGGCGATGCTTGGCCAGGATACGCCTTCGATCACCACCGGATTAAGGGGACTCTCATATTGTGAGGTGCATGTGACCGGGCCGAACCGCGACCTGCATTCCGGACTATATGGTGGCGCCGTGGCGAACCCTGTCAACATCCTCTGCGACATGATCAGCAGCCTGGTAGACGAGAACGGCCGCATCACCGTGAAAGGATTTTACGATGATGTGGAAGAACTCAGCGACGAAGAACGCAAGGAGATGGCCAGGGCACCCTTCGACGAGGAAGGCTATAAAAAGTCCATCGGCGTCAAAGAGCTCAAAGGCGAGAAAGGCTATTCCACACTTGAACGCACCGGCATCCGGCCTTCTTTGGACGTAAACGGCATCTGGGGCGGATATACGGAAAAAGGAGCCAAGACCGTATTGCCTTCCGAGGCACACGCCAAGATCTCCATGCGCCTGGTTCCTCATCAGAACTCAGAAAAGATCACGCAACTCTTCAAGGACCATTTTCTGTCCATCGCGCCGGACTGCGTCAAAGTGGAGGTGCAGTTTCTCCATGGCGGCGAGGGATACGTGAGCCCGACCGACACGCCTGAATACCAGGCAGCCAGCAAAGCCTACGAGGAGAGTTATGGCATCAAGCCCGTACCCTACCGCAGCGGAGGTAGCATTCCGATCATCTCGATGTTTGAGCAAATCCTCGGCATCAAATCCATCCTGATGGGATTTGGCCTGGAAACCGATGCGATCCACTCCCCCAACGAAAACTATCCATTGTCCCAGTTCTATAAGGGCATGGAAACCATCCCGCACTTCTACAAATTCTTTGCGGAAATGAAGAAATAAAGCTTGTAGCTGATCTGATAAGGATTGATCCCGGGCAGCAGAAGCCCATATTGCTGTCCGGGATCCTTATTTAACCCCAAAATCATCCCAAGCTTTCAATAATCAGCGCATTGCATCCGCAAAACACCATTGCTGACAGGTCACTCAGCTTGCAGTGGGCCATTTTTCATGAAAAAATTTGGCTCAAACAAGAAAAAAGCCCTATTTTCGTGCCCTAAACCTTAAACATACGTATAAAACAAGAATCTTTCCCCATGGAGGTATTGAGGATATTTGATTTGTTGGACCGTTACGCCACGATGTGCCCCGAAAAGGAAGATGCGCTGGCAGGCAAGGATGACGGCAAATGGAAAAAGTATTCCACCCAAGAGTGGATTGATAGCAGCCGCCATGTTTCTTACGGGCTGCTGAAGCTGGGTGTTGAAAAAGGAGACAAGATTGCCTCCATCACCTTTAACAGGCCGGAATGGAACTTTCTGGATATGGGCGTACAGCAGATCGGCGCCATCCATATCCCGATCTACCCGACCATCAGCGACAAGGATTATGCTTACATCCTGGAGCATGCGGAAGTCAAATACGTATTTGTTGCCGGCGAAGAGATGTACCGCCGCATAAAAGAAATCGTGGCCGGGATCCCCGGCGTTCAGGCCATTTATACCTTCCAGGACCTTTTCGGCGAAAGGCACCTGCAGGAACTGATGGAGCTCGGCAAGTCCAATCCCGAGCCCGGGAAGCTGAAAGAGCTCAAGGATAGCATCCATACCGATGACATGGTGACCATCATCTACACCTCGGGGACGACCGGAACACCAAAGGGGGTGATGCTGACCCACGCGAACATCATCAGCAACTTCATGGCGGTTTCCTATATTCCACCTTACGGCCCGGAACACCGTGCGATGAGCTTCCTGCCGATTTGCCACATCTACGAAAGGATGATGAATTACACCTTTATTTACAAGGGGCTGTCGATGTACTACCTGGCCAACATGGGGGCAATTGCTGAAAGCCTGCGAGAGGTGCATCCGCACGTGTTTACCACAGTGCCGCGTCTGCTGGAAAAGGTGTATGACAAGATCCTGATGAAAGGCAGGGACCTCACGGGCATAAAAAAAATGATCTTCTTCTGGGCCAATAATGTAGGGCTCAACTACGAGATCGGCAAGGAAAGAAGGAACCCCTGGTATGGCCTGAAACTGAAAATAGCCCGCAAGCTGGTGTTTAGCAAGTGGAAAGCTGCCCTTGGAAAAAACCTGGACATTGTGGTGTCGGGTGGTGCTGCATTGCAGCCACGACTCGGACGCATATTCTGGGCTGTAGGCATTCGTGTCATTGAAGGGTACGGCCTCACCGAAACATCGCCTGTGATTGCCGTCAGCGATTTCAGTCCGAACGGAATCAAGTTTGGTACGGTAGGTCCCGTGCTGCGGGGGGTGCAGGTAAAAATCGCTGAAGACGGGGAGATCCTGGTGAAGGGGCCCAATGTGATGATGGGATACTATAAGGCACCGGAGCTGACCAGGGAGGTCATCGACGACGAGGGCTGGTTCCATACCGGCGACGTGGGTTTAATAGAACCTGAAGGCCAGCTGCGCATCACCGACCGGAAAAAAGTCATTTTCAAAACTTCTTTTGGGAAGTACATTCATCCCCAGGTATTGGAAAACGCCTTCAAAGAATCGCCATTCATTGAT
>PUOJ01000081.1 GCA_003552075.1 Bacteroidales bacterium | reverse complement strand
TTTATGTTTTGTTTGTCGTTTGCATTCAATGTTTCTGTAAGACGTTTACACTCAATAAGTAGATCATTTTTATTTAGTTGGGATAAAACATTGATATAAGACTTAAAATGCTTTAAAAATATTTTTGGCGAAAACAACAATGCAGTCCATACACTATATAGTTCCTGATTGATATCATTGATGACCCATTTTTTTGGAGCTAATGATAGGAATAATGCACCACTACCTAAAAAAGGTTCATAGTAAGTATCATACTCTGGTATTTTTTGTAATATGTGTTTTACAGATCTCGATTTATTCCCCTGCCATTTGATGAAGGTTTTCATATTTACTTATGTTGATCTATTGTTTATTTGTAGTTTTTGATTACAAGTTCTGTTGTATATACTTTGCGAGCCGCTCTATAGACTTTCATTTCTGTCATATCATATTTTGCAAACAATTTGCGTACCGTTGGAGTATCTGCTTGGGTCATCAACCATTTGACTTTTCGTTTATCAAGCTTTTTGCATTCTTTCAATAAATCATTTATAAAGGATGAACAATTTGTCTCATTCTCATTTACATTTACATTATATACAAAATCATATTGATGCTCCTCTATGTATGGTGGGTCCATAAACACAAAGTCGCCTTGTTTTGCAAGCTTTAACACATCTACGTAGTCTTGATTCAAAATTTGACCGCTTGTTGTATTCAGAAATTTACTCAATTGTTTTAGGTTTTCGATGTAGATAGGTTTTGAAAAAAAAGGAATATATTTGCTATTCGTAAAATTTAGTTCGAGCCCCCTAAAATAATATTTGTTGTTTTTTATCAATGAACCTAAATAAACACAATATTTCATGAGTAAAAAGTATGTGGCTCTAGTTGGTCCATATCGCATTTTTGAAAGCTTATTCGTGATTGACCTACATAATACCAATTGTCCAGGTTTGTCTAACGACAGAAAAGTTTTAGAAAATGAAATGATAATTTTTGCCATGGTATGTACTGACTTCTGCACAGATGTCCATACGTGCATGAGATCTGTGTTTACATCATTTATAATCCATTTTTGTGGCTGAGTTTCTAAAAACACAGCACCACTTCCAATGAATGGTTCTATATACGTGTCAATATCTGTAGGAAAAAGATGAGTTATAATATGTTTATACCTACTTTTGTTCCCAAACCATTTTATGAAGGTTTTCATTTACTAATAGTAATGTTTTTTGTGATATAGTTTTTTATGTTTTCATTTATCTGAATAGTATCCTTACTTACTATCCAAATCTGACCATTTTGTGAATTGTTACTTCCTCCATTCTTTATATTATTAAGGAATTGATCATCAGACTTTGTATATTTCAGACCTGTTTTGAACTCATTGATAGATACACTACGATCAGCGGTATACAAGAACTTGATCATCTTTGATATCACGCTATTATTTGTAATACTCATCCACTTCTTTATCTTTGCAATATTCACGTTGTCGATTTCCCCCTCAACTTCCACAATGTTTTCCTTTACAACCTCCTTCATGATGCGTTTCCACTCTGCATCTGTGATTAGATCCTTGAGACACATCATGGTGCCATTTGGAATTTGTTTTGCTTTTTCGATCACAATCTTTTCGTTCGCCACGGCTGCCTCTACAATACCTTTGGTGGCAATCAAAACTGGCTGGCGACCTGGACGCGCAAACACATCCTCGAGCATTCCACATGCACGGCCAAACCGCTGTGTGTTACTGGCACCCCGCGTGATTGTGTCATTTGTGTCTGTGAAACAGAATGATGTGCATGTGAAATCGATTGCTGGGTTTTGAAAGGTGATTCCACGACCTGCCATGTGACCCGCTACCAGTGCCACACGTGACGTTGTTGGAAAGTCTTTGGGACGGTTCATGCATGCGCTTATGGCTTTGAGTTTTATGTACTCCAATTGGCTAGTGTTATCGCAAATGCGCTTCTCTGCCAGAGTATTCATGAAAAGAGCCGCCTGCAGAATGTGTGGCATGGTCAGATCGTCCTTGCTATCGATACCCGTCTTGAAACGCTTACCTCCCTCACGAATCTCACTTAATTCACCTTTGTCTGCCATGGCATTGATATGGTTGAACGGAATGTTCCAAGTGTCAAGATCCATGCCATCCGACAGGTAATGAACTTTGAACTCACGGCCCATAGCATTGTTGACCTCGACAATCACATTGTAGCCACATCGCGTCACCTTGTTTGAGATGCGTGCGTGGTCAGCAGTGCGAGTTGATGTCACAATAAGTGTCAACTCTTTTGCATCGGAACTCAGACTATTGATCTGCTTGATCACAGCCGTCTCTTTGATCTTGTCATGCTCTTCCTTGCACATGGTCTTTGGGCGATTTTCAAACTCCAGTTTCCTCCAAACATCTTTATTATTTTTATTCTCTTTCTTATCAACAAACCATGATGCACCCACATAGTTGTCTGACGGCTCGGCAAACTGATGCTCAACAACTTGTTTGTTGACAATATCATGAACCACACCAGTCGAGAACTTCTTTGAGTTATCCCGCGCGATGCGGAGGATGCTCTTAGAAAGGTTTCCGATTGTTGCGGTGACAAAAATGACTATGATGTTGCTTCTCTTGGACTTGCGGTCGACAGCACGGATGAAGCATAGCCTATCCTTTACACCACGAAGATTTCCGCTATCACACTCATCCTGTACGATAATGATGTTGTCCCAATGGCTCTCAGTTACAATGTCGAGCATCTTGCTTGTGTTGCGCGAGTTCCAGTAGCCAATCACCATGTGGCTGTGAATGGAATCAGATTTGTCTACAGCAAGATAAATGTCGTAATTGGCAAATGCTTGGTAATGAGAAGCACGCTGCTTGACCTGTGCAGCACCTGAGCACGAGTTGGCCTGGCTGATGTACAAGCACAAGGTGCGTCCACTCATTGTTTTCATTTTCTCTTCCATGACTTGGAAACACTTTCGAGTTTTGCCAGCTTGTGTGGGCGCATCGATGAGAACAGCCTTTGGGAACTTTAGGAATCCTTCTTGGGCAAACATCGTGTCGTATGTTGTTTTGTATACCCTATATAATGGAAATCAATTTTTGCCACAAAATGCATAAATTCATATTGCCAATGTATCTATTTACAGATGTCGCCAAAGATCTCCCTGAATAATAGCAACAATCTTTGTTTCATTTTTGTCTTTTGATTTTACTTGCCAATCGTATACTTTTTTAGTACACCGAGATGAAAGATGGAAGATCATCAAAACATAAAAAATACTTCAAATTCATAATCCATTCTGATGTCGACTCAATTGCTATGTGAAATCGTCCTTGTGTTCAAGCATAATACAGGCATAATGAGATGGAAACATATGTGAAGTTCTGATGAATATTGTGGAGGTCTATGCATGGTGAGATGGAGACAGATGTGAATGAATATGAATAATTTGGTGGTCTGTGCATGGTGAGATGGAAACATATGTGAATATTGTGGAGGTCTATGCATGGTGAGATGGAGACAGATGTAAAGTATTGATGTATCGGATGGAGGTCTATGTATGGAGAGATGGAGATAAAGTATTGAGTATTGATGAATCGAGTGGAGGTCTATGTATGGAGAGATGAAGATAAAGTATTGAGTATTGATGAATAGGGAGGAGGTCTATGTATGGTGAAATGGAGACAGATGTAAAGTATTGATCGGATGGAGGTCTATGTATGGAGAGATGGAGATAAAGTATTGAGTATTGATGAATCGAGTGGAGGTCTATGCATGGTGAGATGGAGATAAAGTATTTGATGAATCGGATGAAGATCATCAAAACATAAAAACATAAAAAAATACTTCAAATTTATAATCCATTCTGAGATTCATCATTCGTCATAGCAAAGATGCCGATCGTATACATTTTGAGTGTTCTCCGATGAAGATTGTAATCATGGAAGATCATCAAATACAGATAAAAAAATACTCAAATTCATAATCCATTCTGAGATTCAATATGCTTCATGGCAAAAATGCTGATCATATACATTTTGAGTGTTCTCCGATGAAGATTGTAATCATGGAAGATCATCATACAAAGATAAAAATACTTCAAAATCATAATCCATTCTGAGATTCATCATTCGTCATAGCAAAGA
>PUOJ01000068.1 GCA_003552075.1 Bacteroidales bacterium | reverse complement strand
CCTGATGTGCTCTTTCCAGTCCAGTGTGCGTATGCTGTCTTCTGAATATTTTTCTGCCATAAGTATACAGCCTGATTTTCCATGCAAAGATACAAAATATCAGATCGCCTGCTGCCTCCGGAAGGCTGTTGTAAACAGTTGGGTTTAACGCGCATGGTTTTCCGGGTCCGAATAAAATGTTAATCTGTGTTAAAGCTTCACCAAATGCAGGCTTTTGTTCTAAAGGCCATTAAACCTTTCGCCTTATTTGTTGTCCATATTGTTGTAATATGCAATCCATGATGCATAAGCTGAATAGAAACAGTGAATATTGCGCTTATTGAAATCGGGTGAGAGACAGCTACAGCCGCCTGATTGGAATACGCTGGTTGCAGATAGCATGACACTGTAAGTAAAGCTGGTTGCAGCGCCTGGATTAACTAATCTCAAATGATAACTTTAATCAAATTCTATAATGATGATGCCGATGTATAGACAACTTTTTTTTGGCGCAATCGCCTTGCTGGCGATGGCCACACTTTCCCTCGCAGAAAATCCTGAGCAGCGCGGACAGCGTGGTTCCGGAGAAAGCGCACCCCCGCAGGGAGAAGTGCGGGGTGTGTTGATGGATGAAGAAAGCCAGACTCCGCTGATGTATGCGAGTGTGGTGTTGTTTACCGTGGAGGATTCCACCATGGTAGCTGGATCCATTTCTAAAGAAGATGGAAGCTTTTTAATAGACAACATAACTCCCGGAACATATTACGTAGCCATCAACTATGTCGGATACCCTGAGCAGCTGATGAATGACATCCAAATCTCACGACGTGAGCTTGAGGCAGACCTGGGTACGATCAAAATATCTCCGGATGCCGCCACCTTATCTGAGGTCACAGTGGAAGCTACCCGTGAGTTAATGGAGGTGGGCCTTGATCGTCGGGTGTTTAACGTGGAGCAGGAGCTCACCTCGGTTGGTGGGTCTGCGCTCGACCTTATGCAGAACATTCCGAGTGTGGCTGTGGACTTTGACGGCAATGTCAGCCTGCGGGGAAGCGACAATGTGACCATCCTGATTGATGGCCGGCCGTCGGGCTTGCTTGGCCTGACCGGTTCGGAGGCCCTGGAGCAGCTGCCATCCGAAATGGTCGAACGCGTGGAGGTGATCACGAATCCTTCAGCCAGGTACGATCCCGATGGCACCAGTGGCATCATCAACATTGTGATGAAAGAGCAGGTTGAACGCGGCTACAACGGCATGGTGTCAATCAATGCAAGCACCGGCCAGCGTTATTCAGGTTCTGTCAACCTCAACTATCACGTGGGATCGGTTAACTTTTTCGCCAACTACAGTGGCCGGATGTTTAATTCCGATGGCTACGGATCCAGTTTCAGGACCAACCTGGTGAACGACACTTACCTGGACCAGGAGTCAGACTTTGATTTTGACATGGATGCACATAACTTTACAGTGGGCCTGGATTATCATATGAATGACCGGCACCGCCTGACCACCTCTTTTGGATACAATACGCGCGACATGGATCGCTTCAATTATACCGACTATCAGATGCTCGACAGCCAGCATGATTTGGACGATGCCTTTTTCCGTGAAACCTTAAACTACATGGATCATGGTGGATACCAGGTGAACCTGAGCCACGAGCTGATGTTTGATCAGGAGTATCGCGAATGGACTACGGATTTTACTTTTTCAAGCCGCGGGATGGACAGAATCCAGGAAAATGAGCAGGTTTTTAATGATCAGCTGGCCGGGCAACGTCCCGACCTGTTCGAAAATACATTTACCGATGGCAGTATGCAGATGTTCCGCATTCAGACCGATTACACACATCCATTAGGCGGTGAATCCAAGCTGGAGTTAGGTGCACAAGCCTTTTTCAGGGAAAGGGATCATGATTTTGCCTTTTATGATTATGACCATGATATTGATGACTGGGTCAATAACGAAGGCCTGAGCAACCACTATATTCACAGTGAGCAGCGCTATGCTGCATATACGATGTATTCTACCGTGCTGGGCAATTACAGTATCCAGGGTGGCCTCCGGATGGAGTATGCGGACATCCTGGTCGAGCAACAAACCATGGAGGAAGACTACCCCAACGATTACTTCAGTTTATTCCCCAGCTTGCATATACGCCGAAGCTTTACCCCCACACAGTCGGCACAGTTGAGCTACAGCCGGCGGATCAATCGTCCGCGGGGCCGTCAATTAAACCCGTTCCCCAGCTATAATGACCCCTATGACATCTCCAGTGGGAACCCCTTACTAAATCCTGAATATACCAATTCGCTGGAGCTGGGATATACCCGCTTTAGCGAGCGTCTTACACTGAACCCCAGCGTCTTTTATCGCCACACAGAGGGGATGATCACCCGGTTCCGTACCATGGATGATGATGGGATTGCTTACACGACTTTTGAAAACCTGAATCGTGGCATTTCCCTCGGATCGGAACTTGCCCTCACCTACCGGTTGTCCGATTGGTGGCGCATCAACGGCACAGTCAGCTATTTTTACAGGCAGGTAGAAGGTGGCGGCGACCGGATGGAACTGCAAAACGAAAGTTATTCGTGGTCTACCCGCATGGTAAATAATTTTACCTTTCCCAGGGGCTGGTCTGCGCAGTTAACTGGTAACTATCGTTCGCCATTGGTTATGATCCAGGGTGAGATGAAGGAAATGTACAGTGCGGATTTTGCCGTCAGGAAAAACGTGCTGAATAACAATGCCTCAATCAGCTTGCGCTTGAGTGACATTTTTGACACCAGGAGGTTCAGGATGTACAATTACGGCGACAATTTTACGCTTGACTCTGAGCGTCGCCGTAACAGCCGCATGGTGTTTATCGGCTTTACTTACCGCATTAACGAATATGAACGCGATCGCCGCCGGGAGCGCGACGCCATGGATGATGACATGGATTTTGATGAATTTGACATGTAAAACAAGTTGGTTTTTGTTTATTCAAAGGGTTGCAGCGCTGTTGCAGCCCTTTTTTTTGTGGCTTGTCCAATCTGTTGCGGGCTTAGTGATTTCCCTGGTAGCCAAATAGTTTTTTGGTTTTGATGAAGGCGGAGACATACTTGGGGACCATTTCTTCCCATTCCGGATCCTGATTTTGAATTTTCTGCAAGACCACGTGTGAATAATAGGGGAGGACTTCTTCCCTGTATCCGGGGATATCGAGAATGCAGTCATTTTCGCACAGGTGTTGATAAAGCAGGCTAATGTCCTTGTCGACCGGCATAGTGTCCCGGGTCAGCAGACGCTCATCCGACTGTGCCTCTTCGCCATTTCCTTTGCCTGGATACAAGTATACCTTGAGGTTATTCATGAAAAGCTTGGCAAAGGCTTCCAAGATTCCGCCGCGCAAATCTCTGTAATACCTTTTGTCAATTACATTTCTGAAGGTATTGGCACCGATGACCATCCGGATGTTGTGCAGTCTGAAACGCTGAAACCAATCTGCCAGGCGGTAAAACTCCCTGAAATTGGAAATCATCACATTTTGGCCCATCCCACTCAGGATGTCTACGCGGTCCAGGAAGTCCCGTTCGTCGAAATCGTCTTCATCAATAAGGTTGTTGAGGGTAATTTCACAGAGCACCTCGGTATTGCCGGCTTCCTTATCATAGCCTACCTCTTTTTTAAAGAGCGCAAAACCTGCCTTGAGCATGTCAAAGCCCACATAAGTGATGGGGCGGAAGCTGCCTCGCAATACCATGATGTTTTTCTTGTACAACATGTCCGCCGGTTGTTGCACATCACCGTGGCGATCGAACATGGTTACAGTGGTCATCCTGTTCTTGACCAGCTGCACGGCCAGCAGGCGATTGTCCACATAGTCGAGGTCGGGACCTTTCATGCGAATCATGTCGATCTCCACCCGGTCGCCCGACAGGTCGTCGAGAAGCGATTGCAGAAAGCTGTTGGGGTATTGGTAGTTGTAATAGCAGGCATAGATGAGGTTCACCCCCAGCACGCCTAGGGTTTGCTGCTGAAGGAGGCTGTCGTTTTCGAGCAGGCGCACGTGCAGCACCACCTCGTTGGGTGGTGAATTGGGTTGCAGCTGAAAGCGGACACCCATCCAGCCATGTGCTTCATTGTCTTTTCTGTAGTTGAGTGTGGCCACGGTGTTGGCAAAGGCAAAAAAACGGGTCTGACTGCCCCGTTCTTCTTCCAGCAGGCTGACCAGGCTTTTGTATTCCTTCTTCAGCATCTGCATCAGCCGTTCTTCTGACACATACCTGCCGGAAGGGCTTTTCCCGTAAAGGTAATCGCTGAATGCCATGTCGTAGGCAGAGACTGTCCGTGCCACTGTGCCGGAAGCCCCGCCCGATTGAAAAAAACAGCGGGCCACTTCCTGGCCACCGCCTATCTCTGCAAATGAACCGTATATGCTACTGTCCAGGTTGATGAACAAAGCCTTGCGGTTGCTGTCCCAGGCTTCTCTCTGGATGCTGTTGTTTGACATAAGCAATAAATTTTCAATAAAGTTAACAGAATAACTCTTTTATATGGTAAAATGTTTTATTTTAGCGGTCAAGAACAATATTTGGCGCGTTGTTAGTGTATTTTTTACACTCATTCATAATACATGATTGCTGCTTAATAGCAAAAATGGAAATTTTGCCGAAAACCGCAAGATAGAGAGGTGTATTTTGTGACAAAAAAGCCAATTAATCAGACAAATATTTTTAATTATGTATATGATCTTTATTTGTAATTAACATAACACATAACCAATCAGCACATCATGAAAATACTTGTTACTGGCAGTGCGGGGCAGCTTGGGCGCTCTTTTCAGGAAATGGCTGCAAAAGATCAGGTTCATACGTATTTTTTTACGGACAAACAGGCGCTGGACATTTTGTCCGAAGAATCTGTCAGGCAATATGTGAAGCACCATGGGGTGGAATGCATCATAAATTGTGCTGGTTATACTGCTGTTGATCTGGCTGAGCAGGATTCAGCAGAAGCCCGGGAATTGAATGTCAAGGGTGTATCTGTCCTGGCCAGGGCTGCCAATGCGGTGGATGGCCTGTTGGTGCACATAAGCACGGATTATATCTTTGACGGAAAGGCATGCAGGCCTTACAATGAATCGGCCAGCACCAACCCTTTGTCGACCTATGGGCGCACGAAGCTCGACGGAGAGGTAGAAGTGCTGTTGAATGCAAAGCGCTCTGTGATCATTCGCACCTCCTGGTTATATTCACCCTTCGGACATAACTTTGTCAGGACCATCCTGAAAAAAGGCAGTGAGGAGGACCGGCTCCGTGTGGTATATGACCAGATTGGCAGCCCCACTTATGCACCCGATCTGGCCCGGGCAATCATTGATTTGCTCCCGGCATTGCCCCAAAGTGTGCGGGGGGCCATATATAATTACAGCAATGAGGGAGTTTGCAGTTGGTTCGATGTCGCGATGGCCATTTCAGAGATGGCTGAATTGCCTTGTGAAATCATGCCTGTACGCACAAAAGACATCAAGTCCGTGGCCATGCGGCCGCATTACAGTGTGTTGGATAAATCACGCATCAAGCATGAGCTGAATATGGACATCCCCTATTGGCGCGAAAGCTTGCGCATTTGCCTGCAGAGGCTGATGGCTTGATGCCTTTCCTGTTGCTTTCCAACTGCATGTGGATACATTGCTGATATCATGGCGTCAGGCTGGCTGACCAGGTCTTGATCTTTTCATCATCATTGAAAAACAGAACCATACATGGCCAAGGTTATGCACGGCCATGTTTTTTAATCTAAGAAATATCGCTGTGATTTAACTGGCATGGTAGCAAGGATGCCCAATTATTTCTCTTGCATTTTAACTTTGTGTAACTCCCACCAGGGAATTTTGGGGTTGTTATGGTGCTCACGGTGGTAGCCAAAGAAATAGCAGCTTAGCATTGCCCAGAGGTGATTTTTACTTTGTGTACGGGCTTTGTGTGGTCCCATCTCTTTGGTATGCGGAAGCTTGTGCACCCAGTATATGCCTACCGTGAAGAGCTGCAGGGTGCCCAGAATGGCAGGAAGCGCCCAATAAAGCAAGGCCCTTGTCTCGCTAACCCCAGGTATAAGGAGTAATAAATTGAAGAATATGGCCATGACCACCAGTTGTATCAGGGTCACGTAGCGCCACATGAAAATGCCAAGCCACCTGAAATAATTTTGTGATCGCGTATAAAAGTCAGGATCTCCCTTCGAAGCCGAATGCTTATGATGTAATCCGTGGTTCTTTCGAAGCCGCTTATAAGACATGCCTGCAAACAAAAAAGAGGCGGCATATCCTATCATGAGGTTGACCCATTTTTTGGATGAGACATTGCCGTGCATGGCATCATGTGCGGTGATAAAAAGCCCCGTGAAAAGATAGCCCTGTATCAGGATGTGCAGGTACATCCAGGGGTTGCTTGCCGACAGGGGCACGCCCAAAAGCATGTATGCCAGGTGAAGCGCCCAGATCAGGATTACTGAAACGGATATAAAAATGCCCATTGAGTTTATCTGTTATTTCGCTGGCAGGGAACAATCCGCCACAGCATCATCAAAGATAATAAATTCCTTTTGGTATAGGCTGAATCATAAAAGAATCATTTGGTTCAACTGCCAGATCAAGCCTTTACATATGGCGAAGAATTGCACTGTGGATGTGTGCTTGCCGGGAGCTGTATCCAGGCAATGCATGGTTGATATGACTCAGTTCGCCTTGTGCGTGCATTTAAGTTCATACTGAGGCTCGCAGTGAATAACCAGGAGGTTCGCAGAAGCTTCATATATGTTCACAGCCCTTCAAAGAAGCAGGTTGTTAAGCTTGCTGGTCCTGTGATCATGGTTTAATCTGATTCTACGTTGTCATGGATTGCAAACAAAACACTATACACGGCTGTTATTTTGTTATGGAACGCTATTATTACATTTTTCTGCTGCTGGCCAGTGTGGCCATCCCGTTAATCCGGAGCTTTGAACACCGCATTCACTTTCGCGGCAAATGGCCTGCACTTTTTTCCGGTGTATTCATCATGATGCTGGTGTTTATCCCCTGGGATGTCATTTTTACGGAAAACGGCGTCTGGGCATTTAACCACCGATATGTGATGGGGTTATATGTCTTTGGCCTGCCCCTTGAAGAGTGGCTCTTCTTTATCATCATCCCCTATTGTATCGTCTTTACTTATGAGGTGTTCCGCTATTTCCTGCCCAAACTCCATTTTCCCAAAACCGCCCTGACCATTTCGGTGGTCCTGGGAGTGTTTTTTCTCATCATGGCCCTTCAGCATACCGACAAGGTCTATACCTTTGTCGTAATGAACCTCGTGGCTGCCCTTGCCCTGGCACAGCCCTTCCTGAAAAGCCACAAGACCTGGCTTTCCCATTTCTATTTTACTTATGCGGTGATGCTTATCCCTTTCCTGCTGGTTAACGGCGCCCTGACAGGCATGTTCACCCCGGAGCCTGTGGTGAGTTATGATGACATGCAGAACCTGGCGATACGCATTATCACCATCCCTGTGGAGGATGCGGTGTATTTGCTGGGGATGATGTTTATCGTGCAGATGATCTACGAAGGAAGAAGGAAGAAGGTAGTAAGCAGTAGGCAGTAAGCAGTAGGCAGTAAGAAGTAAGTGTCTCGTCCTGAAATAGGTTAAGGTCACAGATTAAGAAGCAGGCAGTAGGTGACAAGTTTTTTCTGCTACTTGCTGCCTACTGCCTACTGCCTACTTTAAACTAATATCTTCCAGCGTGCGGTAACCACTACAATGGCAACGTACCCGCGATAAGGAAAGTAGCGGCAAAGGCCACGATCGCATAGAGCTCGGGGAATACGGCCAGGATCAGGGTGTTTCCGAACACGTTGTGGCCGGAGCCGATCGCCGCGATCCCGTTGGCGCAGACTTGTCCCTGGCGGATGCCTGATAGCAGGCCGACAAAACCAAGTGCCAGTCCGGCGCCGAAAATAGCCGCTGCCGTAGCCCATGTCATGCCGGCTACGAGGTAGCCAGATAAGATGAAGTAGCCCATGAAACCATAGAGTCCCTGGGTTCCTGGCAAGGCGCTAAGCACCATGTAGTTACCAAAGGCCTCGTCGTTTTTCTTCAAGGCGCCGATGGAGGCGTTACCTCCCATGGATACGCCAAATGCACTGCCGATACCGGCCAATCCGATCATCAATCCGATACCAATGTAAGCTAAAATAATTGGGTCCATAATGTCAAAAGTATTTAAGTGAAACGTTACGTGATTTTCCTGAAGGGGTTATAATGTTTTCCGCCGCCTGAGAAGCCGGCATTCTTGTAAAATTCGACGAAGGTCAGACGCATCGGGTGCACAAAGGCACCGAGGCCCGACATGAACAGGTTGATCCCGTGGCCCACGACCAGGATGATGACCATGATGAGGATGCTGAGTACGGGGATATTCCCGCTCATGGATACCGCCAGGCTGTTGAACACGAATCCCAGGATGGCACTGGAGATGCCCAGGGCAAAGAGACGGATGTAGGACAAAAGGTCTCCCAGAATACCTGTTACCATGTTATAGGTGTTCCACAGGCCGAGGCCGAAATTCATCAGGATGTTCCTGTTGAGGTTGTTCAGCAGGAGGATCATGGTGCCGCTTACGGCCAGCAGGGTGTAGATCAATGGATTCAGTGCCGCCAGCGGGATTTCAGCGAGTTCGCTGATGCCATAGATGCCAATTGCACCTAAAAGCAGTACGATCCATCCCATGGTCCCTACGGCCTCTTTCCATCCAAACTGCCGGGTTTCGTTAATGGCTTTCAGGAACAGCCCAAAGATGATCTGGATGGCCCCGAGCATCAGCGACAGGTAGAACAGCAACATGTTGATGTCGGTGCCCTGCGCGTCAAACCGGGCTGCCAGGTCACTATATACGGGCAGGTTGCTCTCATAAAGCGCATACCCGAATACCACCCCCGAGATCACGCCAAACAGGAAGGTGGACACACCCAGGTAGAATATGAGACTCATGACATTCTTTAGTTCCTTCCTCACCTTTTTCTTCATCAGCAAGGCTACGGTGCCCATCAGGATGCCGTAACCGGCATCTCCGAGGCAAAAACCGAAAAACAACATGTAAAATGGTGCAAAGAAAGGTGTCAGGTCCAGTTCGTTATACTTGGGCAGGGAATACAGGTCGCCCAGCATCTCAAACTTCTTTGCGAACTTCTTGTTCTTAAGCAGGATGGGCGGTTTGTCTTCTGCAGTGCCCTTTTCCATCACATAGAGCATGTTGTTTTTCTCCAGGTAGGCGATGAGCTGGTCCTTTTTCTCATCCGGCACCCATCCCTCCATGAGCATCACCTTGTCGCCGGCTTCCGTCGTGGTGTTTTCCAGGGCCGTCTTGTAATCGACCTCTTCTTTTACCTCGTAACCGAATTGCTTGATGGCTTCCAGGCTTTCTACCGCGTGTTTGTCGATGGCCTTGTTGATGTCCTTCAGCTCTTTTTTGAGCGCTTCCTCATAATGCAGCAACTCGGATAGCGGCCGTTCCGGCGGGCGTACCTCTTCGGCATCAATGCCCGGATCTTCCTTGCCGCGCTGAATCAGCACGAAGTAGACCTGTCCGGCATGGTGGCCGATCACCTCGATGGGATATTCATCATACCAGGCTTCATCAAAACGGCTGGCAGGCACGTTGAAAAACTTCACGTGCAAATCCTCCGTCGCCAGTTTTTGCAGGGTCTTTACTGAGAAATCCCCCCAAGGCCTGACCTGGCTGATCTCCTTTTGCAGAAGGGTGAGCTGCTGAAACTTGTCCTCCAGCTTGGCAAAAAGCCCCTTGACCTCGTCAAAGGCGGCTTTCCCGTCCCGTCCCCGGGCCGGCTCACCAGGCTTGACCTCTCTTTTGGCAAGCTGCTTGACCACCTGCTGGATGTCTTTGATCAGATCGTATTGATCCCTGACTTCATCAGACACCTCATCCTGCTTTTCGATGAGGTGGACCACGCCAATCTCCCGCACATTGTCGAGGAAATCTTTGTAATCCTGATGAAAGACCAGGAATGAAAACTTATGCATGGGAACAATCATGACTGTGCCTCCGCTTCCTGTAACCGGTTTTTAACAATTTTCTGTGCTGCCTTGGAAAGGTTCTCTTCATCTTCCAGGTAGCGTTTAATTTTGAGAATGGCTTCCTCGAAGCCAGGGATCTGTACCTTTTCGTATAGGTTTACCTTCTGGGTGGTTTTTTTGCGCGCATGCTCCAGCAGGTACATCTTCTGATTAAAGACCTCACGTTCGAGTGCGATGCGGGCCAGCTGTTTGACGATATGGATGCCGTCGAGGTACCAGCCCGGCTTGTTGAACATACTGTAATCCTTCACGGAAAAATGGATGTCTTCCAATACCGGGGTTTTTACGCCTGCGATCTTCTTTATGGAAAGGTCCACGTCGTCGATGCGCACCAGCTCGTTGTCGAACTCATCCCACAGGGCGATGGCGTGCTGATAGGCCTGCAGCTGTTTTTCCAGCTTGCGGTCAAACTCTTCGGCCGTTTCCTTGGCCTTTTTGACCTCGCTGCGCAGGGCGGCCTCCTTGTTTTTCAGGGTGGGGAGGGCGCGTTGCCTGATCTCCAGCTGTTTTTTTAGCCGCTGAAGGTATGTCTTGTTGTATTGAAACTTAATGGCCATATGCTTATGCGCTTACCAGTCAGTTATCCTGATTAGTTCTTGTTGTTTTTCCAGTACTTGTCGACAAATTGTTGCTTGATGCCCACCTCCTCAGGTTTAAAATAGGTGCCGAAGAGTTCATAGGCGGTTTCGAGCATGTCGTCGGTTTCGATGTTCACATCGATGGCGAGCAGTTTTTCCGAGTATTCCTTGGCGAAGTCCAGGGAGCGCTGGTCGTAATCGGTAAGGTCGAAACCGTTCTCCTGCTTGGTTTTCGCGTTTGCGGCATCGGCATACAGCCTGACTGCGGCATTCATCACCTGCGGATGGTCTTCCCTGGTTTTTTTGCCGATTACCAGCTGCTTCAGGCGGGACAAGCTCCGGAAGGGGTCGACGATCACCTTGCCGATGTCGCTGTCTTTCCTGAGGAAGAGCTGGCCTTCGGTGATGTAACCGGTGTTGTCGGGTACTGCGTGGGTAATGTCGCCGCCCGAGAGTGTTGTTACGGCGATCTGTGTGATGGATCCGCCATCGGGGAATTGCACGGCTTTTTCGTATAACCTGGCCAGGTCCGAATAGAGGGATCCGGGCATCGAGTCTTTCGAGGGGATCTGGTCCATCCGGTTCGACACGATACTCAGGGCGTCTGAATACAGGGTCATGTCGGTCAGTAGCACGAGCACCTTTTCGTTTTTCTCTACGGCGAAGTATTCTGCGGCCGTCAGGGCCATGTCGGGCACCAGCAGCCTTTCCACGGGAGGGTCTTCCGTGGTGTTGATGAAGCCCACGATGCGGTCAAGTGCGCCGGCGTTGTCGAACACGTTTTTAAAGTAGAGGTAGTCGTCACGGGTAAGTCCCATGCCTGCCAGGATGATCTTGTCTGCCTTGGCACGCAGGGCAACCATGGCCATCACCTGGTTGTAGGGCTGGTCGGGGTCGGCGAAGAAGGGGATCTTCTGGCCCGTCACCAGGGCGTTGTTGAGGTCAATACCTGCAATCCCTGTGGGGATGAACTCTGACGGCTGTTTCCGGCGTACCGGGTTCACACTGGGGCCGCCGATCTCGCGCTCTTCGCCGAGGATCTCGCCGCCTTCAATTGGCTCGCCATAGGCGTTGAAGAAGCGGCCTGCGAGGTCATCACCAACCTTGAGCGTGGGTGCCTTGCCGGCAAAGATCACCTCGGCATTGGTGGCAATCCCTTCGGTCCCTCCAAAGATCTGCAGGGTTACCAAATCCTCCATGATCTTCACCACCTGGGCCAGGCGGCCATCCACGATGGCAAGCTCATCATAACCAATGCCCTTGGCGTGGAGTGATACGGTAGCCTTAGTAAGCTGAAACAGCTTGGTGTATACGCGTTGAAATGCTTTCGTTTCTTTTTCCATTGCTCAATATCTTTTCCAGGTTTATGATGCCTTTTCTTCAGCGGTCATTTCTTCCTCTTTGCTGGCCGTTTCCTGTTCTTTTAATATGTTTCTGAACTCTTTTTCATTCTGCTTGAACTCATCAGACTCATACTCTGAGAAGTTCATCTGCTTAAGTGCGTTGATCACCCGCTTAAAATAGGGTCCCACATCCTCAAAGCTTTCAAATTTGAAATCCATGTCGGCCACCTCAAGGCTTTTTTGCAGCATGTAGTTCTGGCGATCCAATGACGATGCCGCATCAACGGCGTCAAATGCATCCTGCTGGAGGATGGCAAAGTCAATCAGCTCTGATTTCCAGTAGCGGACGTGGTATTCGACCGGTACGCCATCGTCACCCAGGATGTTGATCTGCTCGTAGCTCTCCTTGCCCCTGAGCAGGATGTCTTTTGCCTTGAATACGTTGGCTGTCCAGTGCTCATCGATGGTTTTGTTCAGGTACTCTTCAATTTCCGGGTATTCCAGGTATTTGGAGTAGCTTTCGATGGGATCAATTGCCGGGTAGCGCTTGCTGTCGGCACGATCCTGGGAGAGGGCATAGAAGCAGCGGGCCACTTTTTTGGTGGACTCGGTTACGGGTTCCTTCAGGTTACCACCCGCGGGAGAGACGGTACCGATGAAAGTGATGGAGCCTGACTCGTCGTTTGGCAGATAGACATATCCGGCGCGTGCGTAGAAGTTCGCGATGATGGCCGACAGGTCCATCGGGAATCCATCCGGCCCGGGCAGTTCTTCCATCCGGTTGGACATCTCACGCAATGCCTGTGCCCAGCGTGATGTAGAGTCGGCAAGAAGCAATATCTTGAGGCCCATGGCACGGTAGTATTCGGCGATGGTCATGGCAGTATAGACGGATGCTTCCCGGGCAGCCACCGGCATGTTTGAGGTGTTCGCGATGATAGTGGTTCTTTCCATCAGCTTGCGCCCACTGCGGGGGTCGTCCAGCTCGGGAAACTCAGTAAAGATCTCCACCACCTCGTTGGCACGCTCACCACAAGCTGCGATGATCACCAGGTCGGCTTCTGCGTTCTTGGAGAGGTTGTGCTGCAGGACGGTTTTCCCGGATCCAAAAGGTCCCGGAATAAACCCGGTACCGCCTTCAGCGATCGGGTTCATCGTATCCATCACTCGGATGCCCGTTTCCAGGATCTTGAAAGGCCTTGGCTTGTCCTTGTATGCCTTGATGGGTACTTTCACCGGCCATTTCTGCGTCATCGTCACCTCGTGGTCATTGCCTTCCTTGTCGGTAAGCACGGCGATGGTCTCTTTCGGGGTATATTCACCGTCTTTCTTGATGCTTTTTACGGTGTATTCGCCCTTGAAGACAAAAGGCACCATGATCTTGTGCGGGATCCAGTTTTCTTTCACCTCGCCAAGCCAGGAACCTGCCACGACTTTGTCGTCTTTTTTTGCGAGGGCTTTAAAGTCAAACTTTTGCTCCATTTCGAGCGGATGGGTGTACTGCCCTCGCTTCAGGAAAACACCTTCCATCTTATGCAGGTCGTTTTGCAGGCCGTCGAAGTTCTTCGACAGGATGCCGGGGCCGAGTGTGACCTCAAGCATGTGGCCCATGAATTCGACTTCCGTGCCCACTTTGACCCCGCGGGTGCTTTCAAACACCTGGATGTACGATTTGTTTCCAACCACCTTGATGACCTCGGCCATCAGGCGGGTGTCCCCATGCTTGATGTAGCATATCTCGTTCTGCGCCGTGGTTCCCTCGGTTTCTACAATCACAAGGTTGGCAATAATGCCGGTTACATTTCCAATTGTATTCATCGTCTTATGCTATTTTTCTGTAAATGTTTCGGGTAACTCGTAACTGTCCTGCAGCTCCTGCAACAGTTTCTTAAACAGCTCGTTGCTGTGGTCCTTATCTATGCTCAGCCACCTTTCGATCATGCCCAGCTTGATCAGGAAGGCCAGGATCTTTTCAATGGTGAAATAGTGAAAAAAGGTCGCTTCGTCGAGGTGTTTCCACTTGAGTTCATCGATGGCCTGTTCCTTTTCCTTCACATCTTCCTTCCTTGAAATGGCTGTAAGCTCTTCGATGTAGTCCAGTTCATTGCCCAGTCCAAAATCGCGGGCGTGGCTCTTGCGGATGATCTCCGACGTTTCGTTGGTGCCCATGACCTGGTGCTCATAGGGTACCTTGTACTTCCGGGCATTCAGGGCCATGATGATGTTGCGCACGTTCAGTTCGAACTGGAACCAGTCGCGGAGAAAGTCATTCTTTTCGTTTGCGATGAGCTCATCATAAAACAGGGTCGTCAGCTCATTTTCCGGGCTCATATCCGGGTAGAGCGGATCCTTGTTTTTGAAGGCGGTAATGAAGCGGCACATATACTCGGGCAGGTCGACTGGCTCCTTGATGTTGTTTACCAGGCGTTCACGCGGGAAATTCCCCTTTTCATTAAACTCCTTGTCGTTTTTTAACAGGAGGTTGAGCAGGTTTTCGTTGTCAAACGGCAAGAAAAGCTTTTCCACCAGGACATAATCCCGGGGATGAAGCTCGGTGCGCAACTCCTCTTTCAACGCGAGCTGATCCTGCACCAGCTTGTGGATGTCAAGCGTGATATCCTGCAGACCAGCAACCAGGTAATGATAATTTCGCTTCACGTGAATCGTTTTAAATTACAAAATGACAAAAAGACAAAAGGACAAAAGGTCTAAAAGTCTAAAAGTCGAAAGGTCAAAAAGTCCGGGCTTGCTATTATCCTATGGTAATCTTAACCTCAACCTTAACCTCAGCCTTCTTACTGCTTACTGCCTACTGACTACTTCTTACTTCTTACTTCCCCCTTCACCAAACAGCATCTCAATCAGCCTCGGGCGCAGGTAGAGTTTGAAAAAGTGCTCAAAGTCCTCGTCGGAGAAAGACACCAGGTAGCTGCCGTCTTTGGGTCCGATTTTGAATCCTCCCTTGACCCGCTCATCAAAGTCTACTTCCAGCCCCTTGTTCAGGAGGTCTTTGGCTTTGTCCTTGAAGTAGGCTTCAAATTCTTTTTGTTTCTTCTCGGGCAGAAGCACTTTCAGGTCAACCGCTTCATCGCTGTTGGGGTCCCAGTTCTTTACAACCGTCTGGATGATCTCTTTGGTAAAGGCTGCTTCCTTAAAGGCTTGCTGGGTTTCAGGTTTGATGGCCTTGGCCTGGATCAGGTCGGTGACTTCCTGTTTGAGGTCGGACATGGCCTGGCGGGCAGAAAGCTGCAATTCGTTCATGGCGTTCTTTTTCAGGTCTTCAGCCTCTTTTTCCGCTTTCTCGATTTTACTTTCAGCCTCTTTCTTGGCTTGGTCCAGCGTCTTTTTGGCCTCTGCTTTGGCATCAGAGATGATCTTTTCAGCCTCCCGGTTTGCCTTGTCTACACCTTCCTGGTAGATCTTTTCGGTCAGCTCCTGAAGTTTTTTCTGCATGACGATATGGTTTTATGTAAATATTTGCTGTTTTTCGAACGGGTGCAAATTTAGAAAAAAATGGGTTGCAAATGCCACAATCGCCAATTTTATTCGCTGAAAATTAGCACTTAGTGAATGTATGGCCTTGCCCTGGGTTGTTATTCAGGATAACAGGCCGCAAATCTAATACATTTTTATTTTGTTACAAAATTCACAACTCTAATTTTTCTAAAAAGACATCTTGTTTGACCACCTCGCCATTAAGCGGATGGTCTCAGCTTTTTTGCCCGGAAGTGGAACAGGGTGTACATCACCGGGATGAGTACCAGGGTGATCAGGGTGGAGATCAGCAGACCACCGATGATGGTGATTCCCAGGGGACTCCACATCTCCGCACCCATTCCGCTGCTCAGCGCCATGGGCACCATGCCCAGCATGGTGGTAAAGCTCGTCATCAACACGGGCCTGAGTCGCGCCTTTCCGGCGATCATGACTGCATCCAGCAGTTCCTTTCCTGCACTCCGTTGCTGGTTGATGTAGTCGACCAGCACGATGCCGTTGTTCACTACGATCCCCAGCAGCATGATGACCCCGATGAAAGTAACCACGCTAAGGGTAAGTCCCGTGGCCACAAAGGCCCAGATGACGCCAATAATGGAAAAGGGGATGGCAAAAATGATGATGAAGGGGTCGACCAAAGATTCAAACTGGGAGGCCATCACCATGTAAACCAGGATAATGCCTGCGAAAAACATCAGGCTCAAGCTGCCGAACGCGTCTTGTTGCTCGGTGACCTGTCCGCTGATCTCCACGTTCACGCCCCGGGGCACTTCCAGGTCGGCCAGGATGCTTTCCGTAATTGCCGTGGCATCGCCCAGGGAGATGTCTTCCAGGTCGGCCAGGACCTTTACCACGCGCTGCTGGTCTTCGCGCCGGATCTCCAGCGGTGCATGTATTTCCTGTATCGTCGCGATTTCCCTTACCGGGATGTGCTGACCGGTAAGCGTGGTGATCATGATGTTTTCAAGGTCAGCGGGCGACTGCCGGAAGTTCCGGTCATAACGCACCACGATGCTGTATTCTTCTCCATCCTCATTAAACTCACCTGCCTCAGCCCCATGGATGCCCTGCCGCACCTGCATGGCCACCATGCCTGCATTGACCTTGAACTGCGAAGCCCTTTCCTTGTCGACCACGATCTCGTATTCTGCCTTGCCTGGATCGATGGTGTTTTCTACGTTGACGAAGCTGGGGTGACTTGTCATCTTACGCTGAATGTTGCGCGCCAGTCTGTTGAGCTGATCAAAGTCATGTCCGGACACGTTCACTTCGACTGGCTTTTGATTGCCCAGCAAGGCAGAGGAAAGCAGGCTGCCGCCATGCACAGTAAATCGTTTTATTTCCGGAAGCTCTTGTTCAATGCGTTTTCTAACCCCGCGTGCGGCTTCCCAGGCGCTTCGCTTCCGCTCATCCGGACGGCCCATCCGGGCCACGATCGAGCCGATGTTTTTTCCTTCCTGGAAGCCCACTGTCGTAAGGGCGCCATCTTCAGTTTGCCCTACGATTGTAAACTCGGTTTGCATCTCCGGGATCTCTTCCTGCATGATGCGTTCAATCTGCCGGGCTACACGCTCGGTTTCAGCTACGCTGGTGCCGGTCTCCATCTCAAACTGCACACTCACGTCGCCCGAGTCGAACTCAGGGATGTAGTCGGTGCCGATCCGGATGGCCATCATGATGGAGGCAGCAAAAAGTACCAGGGCTAGGCTGACAACCAGGGCTTTACGGGTGACGGCAAAGGAAAGCAATTTGTTGTAGGCGTTTTCGGTGGCCACAAAAAACCGTTCAGATGCCACATAGATCTTGCTTCGCTTTTTTGGGGTGTG
>PUOJ01000163.1 GCA_003552075.1 Bacteroidales bacterium | reverse complement strand
TTCCTGCACCGTGGCAGGGTAGTGGTACAGGCTGTTCAGCAACTGTTTCTCCTTGTCATTGATGGAAGCACCATCCATTCCGCCGTATGCTGAGTCCAGGCGCTCCTTTCCGGCCTTGCGCAGCACTGAGCGGATGCGGGCATGGGTATATTGGATGAAGGGTCCGGTGTTACCGTTGAAGTCGATCGACTCCTCCGGGTTGAACAGCATGTTCTTTTTGGGGTCCACTTTCAGGATGAAGTATTTGAGGGCGCCCATCCCGATGATGTGGTAGAGGTGTTGTTTTTCCGCTTCGCTGAAATCCTGGGTCTTGCCCAGCTCTTCGGTGGTTTTCCGGGCGGTGGCCACCATCTCGTCCATAAGGTCGTCGGCATCCACGACGGTGCCTTCGCGCGATTTCATCCGGCCGTCGGGCAGCTCCACCATGCCGTAGCTCAGGTGGTGGATGGCATCGGCATAGGGCTTGCCCAGCTTTTCCGAGACTTTCTGCAGCACCTTGAAATGGTGGTTTTGCTCGTTGCCCACTACATATACCATCTTTTCGGGATGATAATCCTTGTAGCGCAATTCGGCCGTGCCGATGTCCTGCGTCATGTATACCGAGGTGCCATCTGCGCGAAGCAGCAATTTCTCATCAAGCTTGTATTCATCGAGGCTGGCCCAAACAGAGCCATCTTCTTTCTGGTGGAGGATGCCTTCCTCCAGGCCTTTCCTTACGATATCCCTGCCCAGAAGGTAGGTATCTGATTCGTAATAGATCTTGTCGAAATCCACGCCCATCCGTTTGTAGGTCGCATCGAAGCCGGCATAGACCCATTCGTTCATCATCCGCCAAATCTTCATTACGTCCGGGTCGCGGGCCTCCCAGCGGCGCAGCAGGTCCTGGGCTTCCTGCATCAATGGGGCCCTGCGGCGTGCCTCATCGGCATCGGCGCCGGCATCCATCAACGGCTTCATCTCTTCGCGGAGGGCCGACTCGAATTTCACATAGTAGTCGCCCACCAGCTTGTCGCCCTTCTTGCCTGCGGTTTCCGGCGTTTCTCCCTTGCCATGTTTCATCCACGCCAGCATCGACTTGCAGATGTGGATGCCGCGGTCGTTCACCAGGTTGACCTTCACCACCTCCCTTCCGGAAGCCTCCAGCAGTGTAGCCACTGAGTAACCTAAAAGGTTGTTGCGGATGTGGCCCAGGTGCAAGGGCTTGTTGGTGTTCGGACTGCTGTATTCCACCACCACCGGACCCGTCGCTTTCCCTTGCTGCCCGTTCTGGTGAGTTTTAAACTTAAGTTCATCCCCGACACTCTGTTTCTTCTCCTCTTCGCTTCCTCGTCTTTCCCTTTCACCGCTTCTTTGCTCCTTCGCTTCTTCGCCCCCCCCTTTCTTCTTCGCCTCTACTCCTCCGCGCATGTGCATGGCAAGAAATCCTTTCCAGAATGCATCCGACAGGCTCAGGTTAAGAAAGCCCTTCACCACCTGGAAGTCCGTAACCTCATCCACACGTTCCCGGATGGCGTTTCCGAGGGTTTTGGCGGTTTCTTCCGGCGATTTACGCATCATCTTTACGAAGGGAAAGACCACCAGGGTGAGGTCGCCATCAAACTCCCGGCGGGTTTTCTGAAGGACGATCTGTTGCCGGTTCACCTGCTGGCCGGTGAGTTCCCGGATGACCTCTGCTACCGTGTGGGCGATTATTTGTTCGATCTGCATGGGAAATGGTGTTTAGGATGCGCAAAGGTAATGAATTTGTTAGTTTGAAGTTTGAGGTATGAGGTTTGAAGTTATATCCACAAATTCACACAAATAGTTTTCACAAATGCACACAAATGCCTCGGTCGACCTCAAATCCCGAATCAAAAATTCTCAGCCTCAAATTTCAAACTTCAAACCGCATTACCGTTTAACCCCAAAACCCGACCGATCGTAATTTTTCTAACACAATATAATTGTTTTATGAAATATAATGTATTAAATTTGTAGGAAATAAACCACCATGGCGAAAAAGAAACACAAAAACCCCTGCAATGAGGCCAATGGCTACAAAAGACCTAAAGCCAAGAAGGATTCCAAAAGCAAAAGGGATGCCGAATCCCACCACGAATCCAATCAACAGAGTGATTTACCGGACGCTGAGGCATCCAATGATCCTGATGCCCAAAAAGACTCCAACACGCACAACGGCTCTTCCTGGCCCCATCCTGCGAAAGACCCTGAACAGGCCAACGAATCCGACGATGCTTATGGGGCACGGGAGCCTCTGACCTTTGAAAAGGTGTGGCTGATGTTCCAGGAAACGGACAAAAAATGGCAGGAGACAGACAGAAAATGGCAGGAGACAGATAAACGAATTCGTGAAGCGAATAAGCAACGGCCGGATTGGGATAAGATGATCAGGGAGATGAAAGAGAACCTTGATCGTACATCCAGGGTTGTAAGCGGATTGGGCGCGAACATTGGCGAGTCAACAGAAGATTTTTTTTACAATGCACTGAATAATCTCACCGAAATTGATGGCTTCAAAATTCAAAAAGTGAGTCGTCGCCTTGAAGCGTGTGCAAAAGGTCTCCAGGGAGAGTTTGATGCCGTGCTATTCTGTGAAAACGACATCCTCATAATCGTGGAAGTGAAACACAAGTTACATCCGAATGATGTCACACGCTTCCATGAAAACAACATTCCCGTGTTCAGGCAATTGTTCACTGAGTATGCCGGTAAAACCATCCTGGGCGCTGTTGCCGGACTGGCCATTGCCAGCGGGGCCAGGGAAAAAGCTCTTGAAATGGGCCTGCTTCTCCTGACACAAACCAATCAGCAGATCCGGCTGCTCAACCCGAAAGGTTTTGAACCGAAAAGGTTTTAAACTTTCCTGGGTGGATCCTTGCCCGGAAGGTTCAGGTGCCATGCGGTAGCCGTGGAACGGTCTTTACGAAAAAAAAGCAATGACACGTTGAAAAATGCCAAAAAGTATATGCCTTTGTTATATACAAAAATGATATACATGAAAATACTGTCGTTAAAACTGGATGAATCTGTATTTAAGGAAACTGAAGAGTTACTCAGCGTAATTGAAAAACCCAGGAACCGGTATATTAATGAAGCATTACAGCACTATAACCGAATCCAAAAAAAGATAATCATTGAGCAACGTCTTGAAGCAGAGTCGAAATTGGTACGGGGCGAATCAATGAAGGTGCTTTCTGAATTTGAAAAATTTGAAGACGATGACAGCTAAGAAGTTTGAAGTTTGGGTTGCTGACCTTGATCAATAAGACGCAAAATCCCAACATGATCCTCCTCGAAACACGGATGTTCTTCCATATCGAACTCACCGCCTGGTGGAAATCCCACCTGCCGGCACGACTTCAGCACATTGCCCCAGGTGATGCTGCCCACCGGTAACCAAAAGCTGCCCGATATTCATCTGCAGCACGCAATGCATCTCATCACCGGATTTTTCGACCTTTAGACTTTTCAAACTTTCAGACATTTCGACCTTTCGTCTTTTTGTCCTTTCGACCTTTCGTCTTTTTTTCCTTTTTTAATGTATTTTTGCCTGATATGGCAGGCAAGGGATTACAGGATCGTTTCATCATATGGCGGATGCGCCATGTCAGCGAGCGGCAGCTGCTGATTCTGCTGGCCGTGGTGATTGGCATCCTGGGGGCCATCGCGGCCGTGGTGCTGAAAACCTCGGTGCACTACCTCGAAGGCTGGGTGCGCAGCGTGCCGGGTGCGCATATGGGCAACTGGCTTTTTCTTGTCTTTCCGGTGGTGGGCATCCTGATCACCGTCTTTTACGTGCGCCGCTTTGTCAGGGACGACATCAGCCACGGCGTGTCCAGGATCCTGTATGCCATCTCCCGCAACAAAGGGGTGATGAAGCTGCACAACACCTGGTCGAGTGTGGTGGGATGCATCTTCACCAGTGGCTTTGGAGGTTCTGTGGGGATGGAGGCACCGATCGTCAGCACCGGTGCGGCCATCGGCTCCAATGTGGCCCAGGCTGCCCGACTGGGATTCCGGCGTACCAACCTCCTTATCGGATGCGGAGCTGCAGCCGGCATCGCAGCCATATTCAAGGCGCCCATCGCCGGACTCATCTTTGCACTCGAAGTGCTCAAGCTGGACCTCACGATGACCTCAGTGATCCCGCTGCTCATCGCCACGGCCGTGGGTGCCATATTCTCCATCATCTTCCTGGGAGAGGGCATCGAGTTCCACTTTACCCTCACCGATCCCTTTAACCACGTACACATCCCCTTTTACATTCTGCTGGGGGTGATCACCGGCCTGGTGTCGCTCTACTTTACCTGGATGAACGGACGGGTGGAAGGCGGCATCAAACGAATTCGCCACCCATACGCCCGGGTGATCCTCGGGGGCAGCATTCTGGGCATCCTCATTTTTCTCTTTCCTCCGCTATTTGGCGAAGGATATTTCGCGATGCGCGACATGCTCTCCGGAAAACCCGAACTGCTGCTCGAAAACAGCCTCTTTGGCTATATTGCGGACAGCACCGGCTTCCTCTTCGTCGGGTTTATGCTGATGGTGCTTTTTTTCAAGGCGATCGCCACCTCACTCACGACAGGCGCCGGCGGCGTTGGCGGGGTGTTTGCACCCAGCCTCTTCATGGGCGGCATCACCGGCTTCGTGTTCTCGCGCACCAACAACCTGCTTCGCGACACCCAGATCTCCGAACACAACTTCTCCCTTGTAGGCATGGCCGGCCTCATTGCCGGGGTGATACACGCACCCCTCACCGCCATCTTCCTCATCGCCGAGATCACGGGTGGTTACGAACTCTTCATCCCGCTCATCGTGGTCTCCTCCATATCCTATATGACCGTGGTCTACTTTCAGCCACACTCGCTCTATACCAAGAAACTGGCCGAAAAGGGGCAGCTCATTACCCACGACAAGGACAAGGCCGTGTTGACCTTGCTTAATGTGGAGAATGTGCTGGAAACAAGTTTCGACAGGGTAGCTCCGGATGACACCCTCGGCGACCTGGTGCAGGTAATTGCCCGGGCGTCCCGCAACATCTTCCCGGTAACGGATGAGGAGAACAACTTCCTGGGGCTGGTACGGCTTGACGACGTGCGGGAGGTGATGTTCGACCGCAGCCAGTACGAAAGCCTGCGAGTGCGTAACCTGATGATTCAACCGCGGGCGACGGTGAGTTCATCCGATAGCATGGAGACCGTGATGCAGAAGTTCCGCGACTCCGGGCTCTGGAACATGGCCGTGGTCGATGACGGACAATACAAGGGTTTCGTATCGCGTGCCAACGTATTCAATATCTACCGGAAGATGCTACTGGAAGTGTCTGAAGCGTAATGGCATTGACCTGTTCTGATATTGCTTTACAATTAAGTGTAACCGGAGAGATGCGTGCGTTTCAAAACATGGTTGAGTGTCCTGATTTTATTTCAATAAGGTAACCCTTTTAGCAGGAAAAGACACTATCTCAGGGTGAATCACACTGGCACATCAGCCCATTATTTTTTACACCAGGTGAAACACGATCTTACCGCGCACCCTTTCGGTTTCGATCATCTCATGGGCGGCACTGCCTTCTGAGAGCAGGAAGCTTTGCTGGACGTAAGGCTTGACCAATCCCCGTGCCATCATGTCGGCAATGATCTCCAGGTCGTCGCCCGAGGGTTTCACCAGGATGAAGTCTGCCTTCTTTTTTCGGGTGAAGTTGAAGGCTTTGTGCCATAGCAGCCCCCTGTTGGGTACGGTGGTTATGTAATCCCCGCCTCGGCTAAGGATGCGGCGGTTTTTTCGAAAGGAGCTTTTGGCCACCGCATCGAAGACGACATGAAAGCGGGTTTTTAGCCGGGAGAAGTCTTCGCTGGTATAGTCAATGACCTTATCAGCACCCAGGCTGTTCACAAAGTCGATGTTTCGGGTGCTGCATACGGCGGTGACCTCTGCGCCCATCGCTTTGGCGATCTGCACCGCGAAAGAGCCCACACCGCCAGAAGCGCCGTTCACCAGCACGCGGTCGCCCTCAGCGATGCCGCCTGCTTTGCGGAAAGCCTGCAGTGCGGTGAGTGCTGCCAGGGGGGTGGCAGCGGCCTCTTTCATGGTGGATCCTTCCGGAATATGGCAGAGGTTGTCTTCACTCACGGTGGCAAATTCGGCATAGCCCCCACCTTTAAATGGAAGCATGGCAAACACTTTGTCGCCTGGCTGGAAACGCGACTTCTTTGCGGCCTGTTCGACCACACCTGCTACGTCAAAACCCAGGATCTTCGGGAACTTCTTTCCCAAAACCATCTTCATCGAGCCGCTGCGGATCTTGTAGTCCACCGGGTTGATGCCAGCAGAATGTACGCGCATCAGGACCTCCCCACGTCCGGGTTTGGGAATGGCCAGTTCGTCCGTTTTTAATACCTCCGGTCCGCCGAAACTGTTGATGATCAGTGCTTTCATAGGTCAAAATTTAGTCAAAAAGACAAAAAGACAAAAAGACAAAAAGACAAAAAGACAAAAGGACGAAAGGACGAAATGTTAAAAGGTCTAAAAGTCGGTAGAGGTGGCAGGATTGGGAAAGACTGACGGATTATGCTCATCATCAATCTGGCTGCTGCTTACTGCTTACTGCCTACTGCCTACTACCTACTTACCTCCCCCTTACTCTCACCTTAACCTTAACCTTAACCTTAACCTCAACCTTAGCCTCAGCCTCAGCCTTAACCTTCGTCTTAGTAGTTTTTCTCCGGATACTGCTCATCCCACCACTCCGGCTGGTCCTTCAGGTACTTGTCCCACCAGGCCATGAAGGCGTCGTGCCATTCGAGGCGTCGGTTGTAGGTGACGATGTGGTGGTCTTCCCCTTCCACAAGGATGAGTTCCACGGGTTTGCCAAGGAGCTTGAGGGCGGTGTACATCTGGATGCTTTCGCCCGGCGGCACATTGGTGTCGCTGTCGCCAGTGATCAGCAGCAGCGGGGTGTTCACGTGGTCAGCCCGGTATAGCGGGCTCTGATCTACATATACCTCGCGGCTGTTCCATGGGAATTTGTTGGCCGTGGCTTCTGCGCTGTAGCTGAATCCCCAGTACCCTTCGCCCCAGTAGGAGGCGATGTTGCTGATGCCTGCGTGGCTGATCCCGGTAGCAAACAGGTCGGTGTGGGTAAGCAGCAGCATCGTCATGAAACCGCCATAAGAGGCGCCGGCAACCCCCACGCGCTCCGGATCAGCGAAGGGGTGTGCTTCGAGGAACTTTTCCGTCCCTTCGATGATTTCATCCGCTACGGTTTTTCCCCAATTGTTGACGTGTGCTGCGCTGAACTCCTGTCCGTAGCCGGTGGCTCCGCTGGGTTGCAGCACATATACGATGTATCCGTTGCCGGCCCACAGGTTAAACGGGTAACGGTGACCAAAGGTACGTCCAACCGGGTTGGTGCCGCCATATTGGTAAACAATCACGGGATAGCTTTGTTCGGGATCAAAGTCGGGCGGGAGGTAGTACCTGCCGTCGATGGTTTTGCCGGTGACGGAGGCGGTAAACTCCCAGTCGACGACCTCGCCGAATTGCACGTGGCGGTATCTTTCGGCATCCGTGTCGACGAGCACCTCGTGGCTGTCGCGGCGCAGATTCATGCGGTGCGCACGCGGCGGGGCATTGACCTCATTGCCTACATAGGCGGCTACGCGCGCCTGGGAGGCAAACTGTACATTCGAGATGAAGTCCAGGCCGGCATCCAGCAGCTCAAAACGTTCGCGGCCGGTATCGTAGCGGTAAAGGCGACGATAATCCCTTTCGCCGGCCAGGATATATATGTAGTCATCCACGGCGTGCCAGTGTACAGAAGCTACCGTTGGGTCAAAATCAATGGTGATGGGCTCCACGTGGCCGTCGCTGAGCCTGTAAATATAGGCCTGGGTGTCATAATTGTTGGCGATCATGCCCTCCGGGATGTTTTCGCCGATGCGGTCGAAAGCAGAAGGGCCGCCGGTGGCCAGCAAATACTGCCCGTCGGGCGAAAAGCTCGTTGACACGCTCCAGCGTTTGTCGGCCAGGAGGGTGTCGGTATCCAGGGTCTGGAGGTCCATCATGAACAGGTCGTGTTTGAAATAAGGGCGCTCAAGGTAGTCGGGTCGTGTCTGGCTGAACACGATCTGGCGACCATCCGGACTGATGTCGTGCAGGCTGGTGGTCAGGCTGCCGTGCGTGAGGCGGGTCCTGACGCCCGTGGCGACATCCAGGCGGTAGAGGAAGCTGCGGTGACGGAAGTGGTCCTGGCGATCCTGCATCCCGAGAATGTGGCGCATGCTGGCATCCATGCCGCTGCCCTCTTCCCGGATGTTGTAAATGATGGTGTTTTCGTCGGGCGACCAGCGCTTGCCGGCAAAGTCTTCCACGTCTTCCATCAGCACCTGCTTGCGGCCTGTCTCCAGGTTGTGGAGATGCACGGTGGTGCGGCCGTTCTGAACGGTAGTATAAGACACTGCATTGGATGCAGGAAGCCAGGTGAGCCTCGAAACGGACGCGTGGCGATAGGAGTGTACCAGGGCATCGTCCTCCGTGCGGTGGATGTCGGTCCAGGTCTCCGTGCGGTCTGTTGGCGGCAACGACCGGCGGTAGCCTACCGCATACATGCTGCCATCGGGCGAAGGCCGCACGGTGGTCACCTTCACGCCGTCCATGAAATGCAGGATGTCCTTGATGGTCTCCGGGCTGATCCCCGGCTGGATGTCGTTGGCCGTGAAGGGCTCATCATAGGATATGCTGGCTTGCATCTCCCAGGGAGTATCGGCTTGGGGAGGACGCATCAGCTTGATCACCAGCAGGTGTTTGCCGCGGGGCAGCTCCACCTGGTGTCCGACGCGACCGTAGCGGCCACGCATTTCTTCGTGATCCTCATCTGCCGCATCACTGTTGCCCTCATCGGCACCACGGTCCAAGGCAACGCCCTCGTCTGAGCCGTGAGGTTCATCCTGGTTGCCATCGTTGCTGCTATCACCGTTGCCAGCATCATCGTTGTGCACGTTACCTTCCATCGTCGATTTGGTGCCGATCTTTGTGCCGTTAAGCCAGGCTTCAAAAAGATAGGGGCTGCGCATTTCGAGTTGCGCCTTGATCCAGCGATCCGTCCGGATGTAGGTGGCCAGGTAGGCGACCTGCGGCTCATCGCCGGAAGGATGGTCGGCAACCGCAACAAAACCCTCTGCATCGGTAGTTTCTGCCAGCCAAGCGTATGAATTACCATCCAGCCAGATGAGGTCCTTGCCGGCTTCCGGGTAGTAATCGTTCAGGTCGAAGTGGTCAAACATCAGCAACTGCCTGTCGCTGAAAGCCTGACCCTCTATGTTCGGGGTTTCGTGAAATGCAGGGTAGTGCACGTCCAGTGGACCCGTGGAGAGCCACTGGGAAACCACGACTTTTTCGCCGGCCATCGAGCCGAAAGGCAATAATAATGCAACTAAAATGGGAAGTAAGCTTGTTTTAAACATCATGTATTGAGATTAAGGTTAAGGTTGAGGTTGAGGTTAAGGTTAAGGTTGAGAATTTACAGATAACCGGACTTTTAGACCTTTAGACCTTTCGTCCTTTCGTCCTTTTGTCCTTTTGTCCTTTCGTCATTATTTGATTGTAAAAATAGCATTTTTCTGAAAGAGAAACATTCCGGTTTCGGCGATTGTTAAATAATATGTATTTTTGGCCTCTATCGTACAAAAAAGGAATGTCCAAATATATAAAATAGTGTGATGTCATGAAACGCCCATCTTGCAAATCACGACCATTCGGGAACAGGATTTTTGACACACAGAAGGATGATTATTCTCACGTGGGCGTTCAGCCTGAGTAGGCTATTGGCAAGAAAGCCAAAAGCCAAAAGCTAAAAGTCAATAGCCAAAAGCCAACAGCCAAGAGCCAAAAGCCAATACCCAAAAGCCAAGAGCCAATACCCAATAGCAGTCCTGTTGAAAACATAAACTTCAGATAACCAATAACCTGAAAAAATATAAACAGATGAAGAAAGATCATAAAGTATTTGATTTGATTGAGCAGGAGCGTCAGCGCCAGCTGCATGGCGTAGAGCTGATCGCTTCCGAGAATTTTGCGAGTGAACAGGTGATGGCTGCGATGGGCAGTGTGATGACCAACAAGTATGCCGAGGGCTACCCGGGGCGTCGTTATTATGGGGGTTGTCAGATCGTTGACCAGTCGGAGCAGTTGGCCATCGACCGGGCGAAGGAGTTGTTTGGTGCGGAGTGGGCCAACGTGCAGCCGCACAGCGGTGCCCAGGCCAACGCCGCAGTCTTTCTGGCCTGCCTCAATCCTGGCGACACCTTCATGGGACTTGACCTGAGTCACGGCGGACACCTTTCGCACGGGGCGCCTGTCAACCTGTCGGGCATCCTGTATCGTCCGGTGGCATACACCGTGACCGAAGATGCTGGTACCATCGACTACGCGCACATGGAGGAGGTGGCGATGAAGGAGAAGCCGAAGCTGATCGTGGCGGGCGCCTCTGCATATCCGCGCGACTGGGATTATGCCCGGATGCGTAAGATCGCCGACAAGGTGGGGGCATTGCTGATGGCTGACATCGCGCACCCTGCCGGACTAATCGCTGCCAAACTGCTGAACGATCCGCTGCCGCATTGTCATTTCATTACCACCACCACGCACAAGACCTTGCGGGGGCCGCGTGGCGGACTGATCCTGATGGGTAAGGACTTTGAGAATCCATGGGGTCTGACCACGCCCAAGGGCAAGGTGAAGATGATGTCGGCGGTGCTTGACAGTGCCGTATTCCCCGGAACGCAGGGCGGACCGCTGGAGCATGTCATCGCTGCCAAGGCTGTGGCCTTCGGCGAAGCACTCGATCTTTCATTCAAGGCTTATGGGGAACAGGTACTGAAGAACGCCCAGGCCATGTCAAAAGCTTTTATCGACAAAGGTTATCACGTGACCTCCAATGGTACTGAGAATCATTTGATGCTGATCGACTTGCGCTCGAAGTTTCCTGACATCACTGGAAAAAAGGTGGAAAATATCCTGGTGGAGGCCGACATCACCATCAACAAGAACATGGTGCCATTTGACAGCCGTTCACCTTTCCAGACATCGGGTATCCGCATCGGCACCCCGGCCGTCACCACGCGAGGCCTTAAGGAAGAGCATGTGGTGAAGATCGTAGACTTCATCGATGAGGTCATCTCCAATATCGATGACGAACAGGCCATTGCCGGGGTACGCAAAAAGGTGAATGCGCTGATGGGCGATTTCCCGCTTTTTGCCTGGTAAGGAATGCAAGGGTTTGACCCTGGTGCCAGGTCAATGCTGCTTTTTCAGCAGATGCGCTGATTTTACCCTCTTCTCTATGAGAAGACACTTACTTTACCATGGCTGTGCCTGTGCCTCCTGGGATGAGCATGTTTGTGTGCGGCCTTTGCGGCAAGGTGGCCTGGCGCGACACCTCCTCGTTTTTCGTGTATTTAAGGGTTTTTTTGTGTTTCCCCCTTTTTTTGTGTTCCAAAAAGTGTTAACTTCATGGCAGCAAAAGAGGTTTTAAGCTGAATGGCACTTTTTTTGTCGGATATTGTTCAGGGAAAACAAAAACGGACATCACGTGAAGACCTTATTGCTGATTCGTCATGCCCATGCATCCTGGCAGCACGCTGGTCTGCAGGATCATGAAAGGCCATTGACGGCAGAAGGCATTGCTTCTGCCGAAAGCATGGGCATGACACTGAAGGAGAAGACAGGGACACCGGACCTGGTGATTTCCAGTCCGGCCGTCAGGGCATTGGATACGGCCATCATCATGGCCAGGGCCTTGGATTACCCGCGCCATGAGATTCTGATCGAAAGCAAGGTGTATCATGGGCAAACGGATGATCTCCATAACCTGATTGCAGGGTTGCCTAATGATCAGGACATGGTGATGATCACGGGGCACAACCCCACCATCACCCAGCTGGCCAACAGCTTTATGCCACAGAAGGAGGACTATATGCCAAACACCGGGGTCGCATGTATACAATTTGACGCCAAAGCTTGGGAGGAGATTGCGCTCGCACCTGCTTATACGCTTTTTGTGCTGCGATCCGGCAATGGCGGCTGATGCGGAATTACAGCAGGATGTGCCCGCTTTATCCTGTGCGCCTTGATGGCCGCATGCATGCTGAATTACATTAACATCTACAGGGATCAATTCTTATGAATGTATGAATGAAATTTCATTTGAAAAGGAGCGCTCAGAAATACTAAAGAAATATCGTTCGCTGCTCACCGCCTGCCGGCATAACATCAACCAGGAAGACCGCAAGCGGATCAGGGAGGCTTTTGACTTTGCTACCAAGGCGCATCAGGATCACCGCCGCAAGAGTGGTGAACCCTATATCTATCATCCCATAGCCGTGGCCAAGATTGCCGTGGAGGAGATCGGGCTGGGCGCTACGAGTGTGATCTGTTCCCTGCTGCACGACGTGGTGGAAGACACCGATTACACCCTGGAAGACATTACTGACTACTTCGGTGAAGAGGTGGCGCGCATCATCGACGGGCTGACCAAGATCTCCGACATCTTCGACCAGACCACCTCCATACAGGCTGAGAATTTCCGGAAAATGTTGCTGACCCTGTCTGACGATGTCAGGGTCATCCTCATCAAGCTTGCCGACCGGCTGCACAACATGCGCACGCTGGAGTCCCTGCCGCCAAAGAAACAGCTTAAGGTGGCCAATGAGACCCTGTACCTTTTCGCACCGCTGGCGCACCGGCTCGGATTTCATGCCATCAAAAGCGAACTCGAAGACCTGGCAATGAAATACACGGAGCCGGAAGTGTATCAGACCATCCAACAGAAGCTTGCCGATACCAGGGCTGCCAGGACACGTTTCATCCAGTCTTTTACCAAACCCATCCGAAGGGAACTTCAAAAAGAAAACCTTGACTTTACCATCCAGTCACGGACCAAGTCGGTGAGCTCGATCTGGAACAAGATGAAAAAGAAGGAGGTGCCTTTTGAGGAGGTGTACGACATTTTTGCCATTCGGATTGTGTTGAACGCGCCCGAGGAAAGAGAAAAGGCAGATTGTTGGCGGGCATATTCCATTGTGACGGACATATACCAGCCAAACCCTGACCGCTTGCGTGACTGGATTTCCACACCAAAGGCCAATGGCTATGAGTCACTGCATACGACGGTGATGAGCCGGCAGGGCAAATGGGTGGAGGTGCAGATCCGCTCAGAGCGTATGGATGCCATCGCCGAAAAGGGCTATGCAGCCCACTGGGTCTACAAAGAGGCCAGACCGGGAGAAAGCGGCATCGACAAATGGCTGCGCCGGATCCGCGAGATCCTGAAAAGCGCCGATGTAGATGCCCTCGACTTCATCGATGACTTCAAGCTGAACCTCTTCTCCGATGAGATCATCGTGTTTACCCCCAAAGGCGAGTTGCGCACCCTCCCTTTGGGCTCCACGGCACTGGATTTTGCCTACAGCATCCATACGCAGATAGGCGACAATTGTTTGGGCGCCAAAGTGAACCATAAGCTGGTTGCCCTCAGCTACGAACTGAAAAGTGGTGACCAGGTGGAGATCATCACCTCGAAAAAGCAAAGTCCCAAAGCCGACTGGCTAAATTATGTGACCACGGCCAGGGCAAAGGGGAAGATCAAGTCTGCCCTGAAAGAAAAACGCAAACGACAGGCCGAGGAGGGCAAGGAAATCCTGGACCGTAAGCTCCGGCAGTTTAAGATTGAACATTCGCAGTCCACGGTGCAGAAACTGCAGGATTACTTCAAACTTGGCTCGCCGCTGGACCTTTACTATGAGGTTGCAGTGGGAAACATCGTCCAGAAGGACATTAAGGCCTTTGCAGCGGAACAGGATGGCGGCGGGTTGCTGAGCTACATCCGCAAGCCTTTCTCGCGGTCTAAAGAGCAGGCACCTGCAAAACAACCTGAAAAAGACCCGATCCGGCAACAGCTGAAAGACAAGCCGGATACCCTGCTGATCGGCGACAGCCTGGACAACCTGAGCTATAAGCTCTCGCCCTGCTGCAACCCGATCCCCGGCGATGACGTGTTCGGCTTTGTAACTATCCAGGATGGCATTAAGATCCACCGCAACAATTGTCCGAATGCTGTGCAGCTGATGTCGAAATATGCCTATCGCGTGGTGAAGGCCAAGTGGATGACCAATAAAAGCATCGCATTCCTGTCGGGCCTGCGACTGAAAGGCATCGACGAGGCGGGGCTGCTGCAGACCATCACCAACGCCATCTCCAGTGAACACAATGTGAACATCCGCAACATTCATCTTGACACCCACGATGGTACCTTTGAAGGAGAGGTGATGCTTTACATTAACGATACCCAGCACCTCAATTCACTTATTAAGAAACTCAAAAAAGTCAGGGGAATACAGAAGGTGACCCGTATCGGGAAAATGGAAACCGAATCCTGATTTTCCCTACTCACAACCCTGATTATTTATAAGCATTTCAAATAAGCAGAATTTTTTATACCTTTATGCCCGATATTTGGGCAGGAGGTTTTTTCCTGCATGACAAATACAGGTGTAGTGATGATTTTTGCATTCGCTAATACGTCTGAACATGAAGGAAGAAAAGGAAAAATATACCGATCAGGAGGTCTTTGAAACCGTTAAGGGGATATTCTCTGCTTACCTGGAAAACAACGGCCATCGGAAGACTCCTGAGCGTTTTACAATTTTGCGTGAGATCTACTTAACTGACGGTCATTTTGATGTCGAGTCCTTGTACATTAAAATGAAAAACAACAAATACCGTGTCAGCCGGGCAACACTTTACAACACCATTGAGTTGCTGCTCAATTGCAACCTTGTGGTGAAGCACCAGTTTGGCAAGAACGTTGCGCAGTTTGAGAAGTCGTACAAATATCGTCAGCACGACCACATGGTATGCAGCGAGTGCGGCAACGTGTATGAGTTTTGCGACCCACGCCTGCAGGCCATCCAGGACTCCGTTGAAGACCTGATGAACTTCCAGGTCACCCACCGTTCCTTTGCTTTTTATGGGCTTTGTAAAAATTGCCGGTAATCCAAATTGTTTCTCTTATTTATTTGTGCTATTTTTGATCAGGCAAAGCAGCTGATCCGGACAGTTATGTTCGCGGCCAAAAGCCATGGGCCAACAAACCGCTAATATCCAATAGCCAAAATCCAAAAGCCAATAACCATGAACGACACAAACAAGGCCGATGTCCTGCTGGGCTTGCAGTGGGGAGATGAAGGCAAGGGAAAGATTGTGGATGTGCTGACTCCACACTATAAAATGGTTGCGCGTTTCCAGGGTGGCCCCAATGCTGGTCATACGCTGGTTTTCGAAGACAAGAAGTACATCCTGCACACCATCCCCAGCGGCATTTTCCATAAGGGGTGCTTGAATGTGGTGGGCAATGGGGTGGTGCTGGACCCCTTCATCATCAACAAGGAGCTTGATCAGCTCAACATCCCTGATGAGGAGTTGCAGGAGTCTCTTTTTGTTTGCGGCAAGGCCCACTTGATCTTGCCATCCCACCGGTTAATGGATGCTGCCATTGAAAACAAGAAAGGCAAGCTGAAGATTGGCAGTACGCTCAAGGGCATTGGTCCGGCTTACACGGACAAGGTGGCGCGGACGGGTTTGCGTCTTTCCGATACGGCCACACCTGAATTTGATGAGAAATATGACCGTTTGAAGCAGGAGCATCTGCGGATTGCCAAAGATCTTGGTTATGACCTCAGGGAGTTGGTGCTGGATGGTTTGCCTTTTGATGATTATGAAAAAGCATGGTTTTCAGGGCTGGAAAGGCTCAAGGCTTTGCCTAGGATACAGAGCGAAGTTTTTGTGAATGAGGCGCTTGATAAAGGTGCCCGCGTGCTTGCTGAAGGTGCGCAAGGGACCCTGCTCGACATTGATTTCGGCTCTTATCCTTATGTTACCTCATCCAATACCATCACTGCCGGGGCCTGCGTGGGCCTTGGCGTGGCGCCTTCGCGCATCGGAGAGGTGTTTGGCGTATTTAAGGCCTATTGCACACGCGTGGGAAGCGGGCCATTTCCGACTGAAATTTTAGATGCGGATGGAGACCGTTTGCGCGATGAAGGGCATGAATATGGTTCTACCACCGGCAGGCCCCGCAGATGTGGCTGGCTCGACCTGCCTGCCCTCAAGTATGCCGTGATGATCAATGGTGTTAGTCGCCTGATCATGACCAAAGCCGATGTGCTCAACAGCATGGAGAAGATCCGTGTCTGTGTTGCCTATAAGGTGGATGGGGAATCGCACGATGTGGTGCCGCTTTCTGCCGGCCAGCAGGACATGGAACCAATCTATGAAGAGCTGAGGGGATGGAACCGCCCCCTGGACGACATCCATACCTTTGAAGCGCTTCCGCAGGAACTGCTGGACTATGTGGCGGTCATCGAAGACTTTGTCAAAGTGCCTGTCGACATCATCTCTGTCGGGGCCGACCGCAAGGAGATCCTCATCCGTAAAGGTGCTGGCATCCTGCAACGGCTTTCCGTGGTCTAAATTACTCATCCCAAAAAAACCGAATGATATGTCAGAAAAAGAAATCAAGGGAACACAAACGGAGAAAAACCTGTTGAAGGCCTTTGCCGGGGAATCGCAGGCGGCCCGCAGGTATGAAATGTACGCCAAGGTGGCCAGCGAAGAGGGCTATGAGCAGATTGCCAACATCTTCAGGCAGACTGCTGACCATGAGAAGATCCACGCCAAGACTTTTTATGAGTACCTCGTGGGTGGCAAGGTGGAGATTACAGCTGCCTATCCGGCTGGCAGGGTAGGTACCACTGCGGAAAACCTTGCCTCGGCCGCTGCCGGTGAAAACGAAGAGTGGGCTGAGCTTTACCCGGAGTTTGCCCGCGTGGCAGAAGAAGAGGGGTTCAAAAGGGTGGCCACGTCATTCAAGCTGGTGGCCCAGGTCGAGAAGCACCACGAGGAACGCTATCTTAAATTATTGGAGCGCGTAAAAGAAGGTACGGTCTTTGAAAGGCCGCAAAAGACCCAGTGGTTCTGCATCAAATGCGGTTACATCTACGAAGGGGAGAAGGCCCTGAAGAACTGCCCCGCTTGTCGTCATCCGCAGGCCTGGTTTGAAGAGCTGGCCGAAAACTATTAGGCTTGTTGGCTTTTGGCTTTTAGCTATTGGCTAATGGCTTTTAGCTTTTGGCTGTTAGCTAATGGCATATTGGTCAGATGGTATCTGCTCCGTTCATCCATGCGAATTCCTTGTCCGCTTAACCTTCCGGATGGACCCATTATGCCCATCCAAGGTGGGAGGGAAGTGTTCTTGCCTTGCCCGGAAGGGTGATCGTGATCCTGGGTGTTTCAGAAAATATGCGGATACGCTGCCGGATTGTATTCGTGCATTAGCAGGTAGATCTTCTCAAACACGTCTTCCGCATTCGGATTTGAAAAATAGTCGCCGTCGGTGCTGTATGCCGCCCGGTGCTCTTTGGCCGT
>PUOJ01000090.1 GCA_003552075.1 Bacteroidales bacterium | reverse complement strand
TGATGGTCTTTTTGAGCAAGTCAATGTAATGTTCCTCCAGCCACTCATAAAAAAACTGACTGGGAACCTGCAAGGTGAGTACATTCTTTATGAGACGAACCGGCTTAATGGGCGCAAACCACGTCTTAAAGGCACTAGAACTGATGTTGTCCTTTATGACGGCCAGACATTGCGACCATACCTTTTCGTAAGCTTGCTCCATGCCTTGTTTTGGTTTTAGTGGAATTCGTTGATCAAAAACTTCGATCTTGATAATCAAGCACTCAGCAAAAGCCTTTGGGCTAAATAACTTATTAACAAAAATTGGTTAAAAAAAGTGAATAAAAAAATGTTTTTACCCTTGTTTTTGTCCTAATTTAATTGTATATGATTCGACGAAATGATTTTCAGCCTGCCGGTCGACATATACATTCAGCCTTCCGGCATAAGCACCTCCATAACCAGCCTGGGCTATCCATACCTCCTTTCCGGCCTTATTTTTCAACACAGCAGGAGGGTCAAGCAGGGTGTGCGTATGGCCACCTATGATCAGATGGGTGAGGCGGGTTTCATTCGCAATGCAGGTATCGCTCACCTGATCATCTTCGTATTTGTAGCCAAGGTGTGACAAGCAGATGATCAGGTCACAGCCATAATGACTGTGCAGCTTTTCTTCCATTTCCCGGGCCACGGCAATGGGGTCCATATATACGGTACTCCCGTAAAGGTTTTGGCTGACCAATCCTTCCATTTCAATGCCCAGACCATATACCCCTATTTTCAGATCACCCCGCCTGATGATGGTGTAATCTTTGACCCTGCCAGCCAGGATGGTATCACTGAAGTCGTAATTGGCCGCCAGGAAGGGAAAGTCAGCATAAGGAAGCACTTCCAGGAACCCATCCTTTCCATTATCGAATTCGTGGTTTCCAAACGCTGCTGCGTCATAACCCATTTTACTCATCAATTTGAGCTCAGGCTTGCCACCATACATATTAAAATATGGGGTTCCCTGAAACACATCGCCCGCATCCAATACCAGGACATGTTGATTTTCTTTCCTGGTCTTGTTGATCAATGCGGCTATCCTGGCAAAACCACCCATTCCAGGGTAGTCAGTGTCATCTTCAGGATAAGGATCCAGGCGACTGTGAAGGTCGTTTGTGTGGATGATGGCGATCTTGCTGAGTCCGGCATCACGCAGGGCCAATGCCGGAAGTCCGGCAAGCGATGCGGCGCCTGCTATCCCAACCGTTTTTAAAAATCTGCGTCTATCAATGTGAAGCATGGTTATTCTATCCTTATGCGTCCGTCCAGTTCGCTGTTTATTTTTTCTCCTCGCTCATCAAGGGTAATGGCATGGGCGATGATGGCATCCCGGATTCTTTTACCCAGCATTTCTTCCTGAACTGCGTCAAGAAAGAAGCGCATGTCATCCCCGCCGCCCGCCAGGTAATCAGAGGTCAAGACCTTGTAGTTCCGGCTGCTGTCAAAAGGCGCTCCCTGGATGTAGACTTCTTCGACCTGGTTATCCGAAACGACCAGTTCAATACCGCTCACCGGCATCCCCACATTGGCCTGTGCCAGGTATTCAAAAGCTTTCCGGGTGCTTTCCGGGGTAAGGGTCAGCACCATCATTTCATTCTCAAAAGGCATCAGCTCAAAGATGTTGGCACGGGTAACCGGCCCTTCCGGCAAAGGTGCACGCAACCCACCATAATTCAGCAGGGCAAAATCTATGGGCTGGCCATCCTCCGGGAGGTAAAGATCCTGCCCTTGCTTCATGATGAGATCTGCTACGAAGTTGTTCAGCAAACCCTCGGGAGTTCCCCGCTCAAGTCTTTGCGCAGAATGAGCAAGCACAACCTCCATTTCCTCTTCCATGGCCTTACGGTAAATGGCGATGATGGAATCCACAGCCTGATCCTTTTCGCCAATGTGTTCCTGGTCCACGGGAATCAATTTCCCATCGATGTGCACAGGGGCTTCAGGCAACCCACAGGAAACAAAAAACAAGAGTATAAGAAGGGTGATACCGATTAAGGAATTTCGGTGCCTGAACATGATAATCGTACGTTTGGTGGAAAAATTGAATAACAATATTAATGCTTATTATTCAAAAAAACAATAGCACAAAGTCGAAAAGATGTAATTTAAATTGGCAGGTTCAAACAACAGTTTATGAATCAGCGGGTATGCATAAATGTTAAATGGGTTTCCCGGATTAATTTAAATTGATTCAAGACTTTTTCAGCATCCTTTTGCCTTATGGAGAATTCGATGCGGCAGCGCATGCCAAAGTCGTGGGTATGCTGGGGCAGGTCAAACTCCTTCATGATGCGCATCACGTCATTCATGGCCGGGTAATCAAAATGGATGCTGTAATAATCACGAATGGTCCTGGTCACAATCTTGTTGTTTTCCAGCGCATCACCTGCAGCACCCTTATATGCATCGATCAGACCGCGCACACCCAGTTTGGTGCCTCCAAAGTAACGCACCACGATGATCAACGCATTGCAAATCTCATGGGATCGCAGTTGCCCCCAAATCGGTTTTCCTGCTGTGCCTGACGGTTCGCCATCATCGTTAAACTTATGATGCGATTGGTCATAACCCAAGACCCAGGCGTAGCAGTGGTGCTGTGCATCGTAATATTCTTTTTTTACCCCGGCAAGTATTTCCCTGATCTGCTCCTCATCCCTGACAGGGAAGGCCAGTGCAATGAACTTGCTGCCTTTTTCCTTATATAAACCTTGTGATTCTTTAGTGATTGTTTTATAGGTATCTTTCATAGTGTGGAAGGCGAGTAAATGAGGGGTGATAAAATTTTGCCATTAGGTTAAGGTTAAGGTTGAGATTTAGATTGAGGAGTGAGGGTTAAGCATATAAGCCAGTAGGTTCATCATCCCTTAACATGTGAATCCATATAGCGCAGCCCGGGCCGTGTCCCCCGGGCCCTCATCAGGCCCACAGCCTTTGGCGGTCAGGTTTTTGGACTGGTGCCATTGTTTCGGAAGTAGTAAAAGCACTCCTTTCCGATGTGGGCTTCTGTCATGTTTCGCGGACTTTCAATGCGCGGTGCTTCAGTCCCCTTTCCAAAAAAGTGAGATCCGGTAAAAATCCTTGCTTCATCCCACAATTGCTTGTCAATGAAGCTTTGCAACAGCTGACGTCCGCCTTCTACGATTACCGATTGGCAGTTCTCCTGGTATAAGCGCCCAAGGAGCTTATCCAGAAGAAGCTCGTCAAAGTGTATCTTCCAGTATTGTGTGTCTCCGCGGGTTTTCTCTGTTTTTTCATTGATGATGACCGTTTTCTGGCTGTCATCCAGCAAGGCCAGACTGGCAGGCAAGGCCAGGTCCTGATCCAGCACGATGCGCAAGGGGTCTGCTCCATGCCAATCGCGCACATTGAGTTTTGGATTGTCTTTCAGTGCCGTTTGCGTGCCTACCATGATCACTGGTTCCTGCGTGCGCCACTTGTGGACCAGCATGCGCAGCTTTTCGCTCGTGATCCAGGTGGGTCGGTTAATGGCACCAGGCATCCGCTCCATATCAATGAATCCATCGGTCGTCTGCGCCCATTTCAGGATGATATAGGGGCGTTTCTTTTCATGAAAGGTGAAAAACCGCTTGTTAAGCTCGCGGCATGCCTCTTTCAGCACGCCAACCTTCACCTCACAGCCCCGTGAGCGAAGACGGGCAATGCCTTTGCCAGCCACTTCGTCAAAAGGGTCAACGGTGCCAACCACCACACGCGGGATCTTGTGTTCCAGAATCAAATCTGTGCAGGGTGGTGTCTTTCCCTGGTGACAGCAGGGCTCCAGGCTGACATACATGGTTGCCTCCTCTAGCTTCCATTGGTCCTTCACCAAATTTATCGCATGCACCTCGGCGTGCGCACCGCCATAGGCCTGGTGATAGCCCTCGCCGATAATCATGTTGTTATGCACCACTACCGCACCCACCATGGGATTTGGCGCAACCCGTCCCAGCCCCCCGCGAGCCAGGTCAATGCAGCGTTGCATATATAATTCGTCTGTTTGCATATAATTTCATCCTTATGCGCAGCGTGTTCAAACCTCAATCTCAATCTCAATCTCAATCTTAATCTTAACCTTAACCTAAATCTTAATCTTAACCTTAACCTTAACCTCAATCTTAAACTTAGATATACTTTAGTGAGACTTCCTTCAAAAACTTTTCCTCCAAAATGCCTGCGATCTTTTTCATTACCGAACGACGGATCTCCAGTTCAACAGGCAGGTTGGGATCTTGATGTGCCACATTGATGGCCGTACCTGCCACCAGGTGAATGGCGTCACTTTCCAATATATGTTTTACGATCAGGTCGGCCGGGCCCTTTCCCAGCTCGGTGCGTGGACCATACTTGTTGAGCAATTCTGCTGTCTTGCTGAGTGTCAGGATGCCTTCGGTTACCAGGTCGATGCCCTCCATGAAGGACAAGGGGGGGAGGTCGGGGTCGTCAAACTCCAGGGTGTCCTCAATGGGAATCTCCAGTTCACGGGACACAATATCGGCAGTGGTGCCGCCACTAAGGATCTTGCGTCCCTGAAAATTTTTCACCAGCTCTGCGAGTTCCCTGTCTTTTTTCTTTTCGTAAGGCGGTCCGCTGCATATCAGCAGGTGCCGTGGTTCACGAAAATAGATGACGGCAGCACTGGTGTCATCCTTTGCCTGGTATCCATCATTGGCATGTGCCTTATTCACTAGCAGGGATGCCAGCTTGCCGGCAGAGATACGGGGTTTGTCTCCTAAAAGCGACAGCACGTGTTCACGTACATTATCGTATCCCCAGCCCAGCAAATATTTTCCTTTTCCCAGGCCCGATTGCGTGATGCCATCGGTCATGAGCAGGACGCGATCTTCTTTCTGGGCCTTGAAGGTACATGCGCGAAGCTCTCTTTCCGACCGGTCATCAGCCTCCAGCCTGATGGTCTGCCATTCCGGTTCCAGCAACTCCTTCTCACGAAATACCATGGAATCGGGGTTGTCATAATTGAGAATGGTACATTGCCCATCCTTATCGATATCAACAATCGTAAAGGTCGCATAGCTGATTTTCCGCTCGGAACACACAGGTAGTGTGTTCATGATGATCTCAGCGATCTTGTGTGCATCCCTGTGCTCTTTCGTAAAGTTGATCGCCATGGTGGCCGTGAGGGTGGCCAGTAAGTTGGCCTTTACACCATGTCCCATCCCGTCGGACAGCACCACCACCGTGCGGCCTTCTTCCTTTACTTTCTCCGACAAAAACATGTCTCCACAAATACGCTCTCCCAAATGATTGCGCTGCGAAGATCCCACCTCTATATAAAAACTGTTTTCCATGTTTCTGCGTTATGGTCGCCCTGACGTCATGTGAACGCTAGTGTCATGTCAACGCTACTTTAGCCGGCCCAAGTCTTGATCTTTTTCCGCATTCCTGCAAAATAATGCCCTTACATAGCTCATGCCATGCGCGGTGCTCATTTTTGAGCTGAGAAAAAACGCTGCAACTTATTCGACACCCTGGCATTGACACGACACTAGTCCTTGCTGGTTTTCTTGTAGGTTTCTATGATGCTGTTCAGCATCTTCTCCGTGGTGCTTGCTCCCTCTCCGAGTGAGAAAGCGATCTGCTGCACCATCTTCAGGTTTTCGTCAATTACCTCGCTGACCCTGTTGATGATCTCCTCCTGGCGGACTTCAGCCACGTACATGTCGCGGAACACACCGCCCACGATCTTGTTTGGCTTTAGTGAGTATATGCTTACGTTAAGCAAGCGGTCATCGTGCTGTACATCCTTGCCGGTGATGTTTTCATCGTTTTCCAGCACATAAGTAAACAGGTTATACAGGTTGTATGGTAAAAGGGTCTTCAAATCAGCACCTGCCAAACCGGGGATCACTTCATTGATCATTTCAGCATCTTCGCCCAGGACTCGGATAAAGCTTTCATTTGATTCAATGACCTTTAGCTGTTCGTCTACGATCACGGCGGCAGACGGCAGGTTTTTCAACAGGGCTGAGGTGGTATCCGTGCGCTGCTTCAGTTTCTGGTTTTCTTCAAGTAAGGATTTCTCTTTTTCGACCAGGCCCTCTTGCTGCTCCTTCAGCTTTTCGTTATTGCTTTTCAGGGTCTTGATATAATCCTGTTTGTTTTTGATGCTGTAATTCAGGCACATTTCTGGTTTTGAGAGGCCCTGGCTGATACTGGCAGCAAAGTCACGACAACTCCTGAATCCGCATGCATTGCATGCAGCGCTTTCAGACATGCTTTTACCGAAACTCTTCAGGATCTCCTCCAGCTGCTCTTCATCCGGTTGCGCCAGACGCTGATCATCATTTATGAAAGTGCGGCTCAGGTCCATGTCAAGGTGTTTGTCCATGTCCTTTTGCCATTGGTCTTTATTAAAGTCTTTCAGCCTTTTGTGTACATAATCCAGCACCATGGTGCGTCGCACATACTTGTTTGATTGATCCGTGGTACCCGGTCCCATGAGGCAACCTGCATGATAGAAAATGTTGAAGTGCTTCTTGAGAGATTCGGTGTGGTCGTTGAACTCATCCACGGCATCCATCATGTTTAGTTTCTCTTCCACCGTGATCACCTTGCCTTCAAGCAGGGAGTCATCAATCCCAGCTGCCTCCACAATGCCTTTGCTGATGGGATACAGTGACCCCTGGTAGCCGATTGGGGCATCAAAGTCTGAATACTCCACTTTCGATTCCTTCACCTTAAACCTATTGAATAGCTCGCGCAGCTCCTTGAATGTGAGTACCAGGTCAACATGGCCGTCTTGCTTGTGCAGGCGCGCCTCATGTTTGGCAGAGAGACAGGGGCCAATGAAGACCACCTTGAGGTCATTGCCAAAATTTCTGCGCACCGTTTTTGCGGCGGCTGTCATGGGCGTGACAATGGGGGCCAGGTTGTCGGTAAGCTCAGGGGCGTATTTTTCCACATATGCAACAAGTGTCGGGCAGTTGGCCATCAAGTAATACTTTCCCTTGAAATTGGCAAGAAGCTCCTGGTATTTCTGTGCCACCAAATCTACGGCAAAAGACACTTCATTCACATAGTCAAAACCCAGGGTGCGGATCATCTCCACAAACTTCCTGTAATCCGTGATGTCCGGAAATTCCCCGCTAATGGTCGGGTCAACTATGGCAGCAATCTTATTGTCTGATTCAAGGAGCTCAATGGCCTGATCCAGTTCGCTATAGTGACTGACGGCGTCCGAGGCGCATACATGCAAACAACTGCCGCAACCTATACAACGGTTGTGATTGACAACCGGCATGCCGTCCTTATTACGTGCCGCAATGGCTTTAACCGGACAGGTTCGGATGCAGGCATAGGATTGGGTGCATCGCTTGTGGTCTATTTCGATGATTTTCATGTGATTACATTATGTCAAAATGTCTAAAGGTCGAAATGTCCAGGTATGCATTAACTCCTTAACCTCAACCTTAGTCTTCTGAAAAATAAGCGTCCAGCAGCTCGGTTACTTGCTTGGGAGAAACCTGCGTGTGCTTCCGCGAACCCAACATTAGCACAGGGCCCTTTTCGCATTCACCAAAGCAATGAGAACCCCTGAATACCACACCGCTTTCAAGGTCATGGGTTTCCAGGTAGCCTTTGATGATGCCCAATGTCGTTTTGTTACCCCTGGAGAAGCAACTGCTTCCCATGCAGATCACAATTTCTGGTTTTTCCTGATTCATAAGATCCTTTTTCCCTTCTTGCCATACAAAATTAAGGAAAGCTTTCTGAAAAACCAGTTAATTCCTTCACATCTTAAATAAAAGATTAATTTAAGATTTAATCTAAATAACATTTATTCGCGATATGGACCCACCTGTTTCGGAATATTACGGCCGTGACATTTTTTTATTTATCTTTGTTGTATGGGTTATATCAAACATATTTTGCTGATATAAAGGGGTTTAATTCTATTAAGAAAAATTGTTTTATATTGTGAACCAAATATCAACACTCAAAAATCTATGGAATCCGATTTGGAACATATTTTTACACATTTTCCCAATGGGAAAAGGGAGGATCTGATCCCCATCCTGCAGGTCATCCAGGATGAGAAGGGTTTCCTTTCGGAAGAAACCATCGATGCTGTGGGAAAGTATCTGCGCATCAGTACAAATAAAATCTATGGTGTAGCCACCTTCTATGACAATTTCCGTTTTGGCCCGGTGGGCAGATATCATTTTCGTCTGTGCCAGGGCACAGCATGCCATGTGGCTGGGGCAAGCACCTTGCAAAAAGAGCTGGAGAAACTGCTGAAGGTCCATGCTGGTGAAACGGATAAATCCGGCCTCTTCAGCCTTGAGGTTGCCAGTTGCCTTGGGGCCTGCGGGTTGGCGCCACTGGTGGAGGTGAACGATGAATTTTATACGAACATCACCCTTGAATCGCTGAAGGAGCTTGTGCGGATGATCAGGGAAAAAGAAAATGAAACCCTATGAGTGTGGAAACCATGCAGGATACGCGTCAATTTCTGACCAACAAGGTGTTGCTGGATCCCCGGCGGGATGAGGATGCCGGTATACGCAAATCACTGTCTTATATTGCCGGAGAACGTGTGCATAACCCGATGATATACGTTGGCATGGGCACTTGTGGGAGAATAGCGGGCGCAGAGAGGACATTCCACGCCATAAAGGAATACCTTGAAGACCAGGATGCAAATGTTACCCTTGTGGAGGGGGGGTGTGTGGGATTATGCAAGGAAGAGCCCATTGTGGACATCCAGTTGCCGGGCAAGGCCCGCTTATCTTTTGGTCGTGTCTCCCATGACCAGGTGCAGTCCCTGTTGGATGACATCCTCAACGACAACCTGCCCGATGCAAAGCCACCGCAGTGGCAATACCCAAATCCCATCCTGCAAAAATGGGAGGGAATTTCCACCCTGCAGGAACATCCCTTTTTCAGTGGACAGCAACGCCTGCTTATGGAGCATTGTGGTGTGATAGATCCCGTTTCCATCGACAGTTATATCGCCAAAGGTGGTTATTGGGCTTTTATCGATACAATTTCCAGCAACACCCCGGCCCAGGTATGTGGTATTATTACCGAAAGTGGATTGTCAGGCAGGGGAGGAGGCGGATATCCAGCCGGCAAAAAGTGGCTTGCAGCCCTGGAGGCGGTTAGTGACAACAAATACATGGTATGCAATGCCGTGGAAAGTGACCCCGGAAGTTACATGAACCGGGCAATTATCGAAAGCAACCCCCACAGGCTTATTGAGGCTGCCCTGATCGCATCCTATGCCATTGGTGCCAGCAAGGCATTCATCTTTATTCGAGAAGAGTTCTCCCTGGCCATTGCCAGGCTGGAAGAAGCACTCAAACAAGCGCGTGATTATGGCATCACCGGTCACCACATCTTTGATTCGGGGGTAAATATCGAGGTGGTCATTAAAAAAGGCGCCCGTGCTTTCGTTTGTGGCGAAGAAACAGCGTTGAACAACAGCATTGAGGGCAAAAGGGCCATGCCCACTTCCAAGCCACCCTACCCGGCTGAACAGGGACTCTGGCAACATCCCACCATTGTCAACAACGTCGAAACCCTCTATAATGTGCCTCTGATCATGAAAAACGGCGTGGAATGGTTTCGCACGACGGGCACGGAAAAAAGCAATGGCACCAAGGTGTTTACACTTTCAGGAAGGCTTCAGAATTACGGCACAGTAGAAGTACCCATGGGGACTTCATTCCGTGACATCGTGTATGATATCGGTGGTGGCTTGAAAAGTAAGCAGGATTTTAAAGCCATTGTCCTGGGCATTAACACTGGCAGCTATATCACCAAAGAGACCCTGGATACCCGCGTCGACTTTGAAGAACTGAAAAACATCGGCGGGGCATTGGGTAGCGGCGCCTTTGTCGTGCTCGACACCGGGGTGTGCATGGTGGACCTGGCACGTTTTTTTACGGCCTTCTTCAAAAAGGAAAGCTGCGGGAAATGTATTCCCTGCCGCGAAGGCACTGCCAGGATGCTGGAGATCATGGAAAATGCCACAAGAAGGCCGAGTGAAAACAACTCCTTTCAGACATTGGAACGGTTTAAAGGGGTCATGCAGCTGAAGAGCCTGGCAGGAGTCATCAGTGAAACATCACTCTGTTCGTTAGGAAAATCTTCACCCAACGCCATCCTCAACACCCTCAAGCACTTCAAACAGGAATTCGATGCGCATATCTTTGAGCGAAAATGCAGTGCCAACATTTGTACAGACCTGCGCATCTATTTCATCGACGTGGATGCCTGTACCGGTTGCACCGCTTGCTTCAAAAAGTGCCCGGTAGATGCCATCATTGGTTCACCGCGCTATCCCCACTACATTGTGCAGGATAAATGCATTGGATGTGGTACCTGCTTTGACGTGTGTAAATTCAATGCGGTGCTCATCAAATAAGTGAATTCAAGGTATGGAATGTAAGATTGAAGTAAACAATAAGATGATCCCGGCAAGGGAAGGAGAAAGCCTCCTGGAAGCTTTGCGCGAACATGGGTTTAAAATCCCCACTCTTTGCCACATGAACCGCTTTTCGCCTACAGGTGCTTGCAGACTGTGTGTGGTGGAGGTTGAAGGCATGAAAGACCTGGTAACTTCCTGCTCATACCCCGTGAAGGACGGAATGAAAGTGAAAACCAACTCACAGCGGGTGATCAAGGCCCGGAAGTCGCTGGTTGAGCTTCTCCTTTCCAATCATCCCGATGATTGTCTCTATTGCCAGCGCAATGGCCATTGCGAGCTGCAGTGGCTTGCCGGCGAAATGAACGTGAAAGAAAGAAAATACTTTGCCGGCAAACTGACGGACAACCCCGATTATTCCAGTACTTCCGTGGCCAGGGACCCCGCCAAGTGCGTACTTTGCAGTCGATGTGTCCGCATCTGTGAAGAAGTGCAGCGGGTCACCGCCATTGACTTTATTTCCAGGGGCAATGAGACAAAAGTTAACAGCGCTTTTCGCAAAGGACTTAACGTATCGTCCTGTATACAGTGCGGGCAATGCATACAGGTGTGCCCCACCGCCGCACTCCTCGACATTTCCCACCTGGAAAAAGTACAGGCTGCACTTGGCAATCATAAAAAACAGGTGATGTTTGTGATTAGTCCATCGGCAATCGCAAGCGTGACAGAGCTTATGGGCTTCAAGGCAAAGGACAAGGTGCTGGAAAGGCTCACAGCGGCACTCAAAAGGCTTGGTGCAGGCAAGGTCTTCAACATGGGGACAGCTGCAGACATCCATGTGATGGAAGAGGCCGGGCAGCTGGCGGAAATGCTAAAAAATAAGGACAAGGAGCATCAGCCACTCATGTCTTCGTGCTGTCCTTCCTGGGTGCGCTATGTGTCCGTATTCCGCCCCAAAGTCCTGCCACACCTGGCATCGGTAAAATCGCCAGGGCACATCGCCGGGAGCTTGCTTAAAACGGACTACGCCCGTGAACATGGCATTGCCGGTGAAAATATCTATACCGTGAGCATTACACCTTGCGTAGCAAAAAAATATGAAGCAAGCTGGGAAAAAAACACGCACCAGGGTGTCTCAGAAGTGGATGCCGTGCTTACCGTGCGAGAGCTTTTCCGGCTGCTCAGAAGCTTTGGACTGAACCTGGCACAAATGGAAGAAGAAGCTCCGGACAGCCCCTATCAGCAGTCCTCTGCTGCAGCATATAAATTGGGCTACTCCGGCGGAAAAGCCGAAGCAGTGGCACGGGAATTGTTCCGAATCATGAAAGGCAATAGCAAAGAAAAATTCCGGTTTCTGCAGCCTAAAAGCATGGCTGGCAAACGTGAAACACAAGTGACGATTGGCAAAAAGCAAGTGGGATTTGCATGGGTGAGCAGCATTGCCGAAGCAGAAGATTACCTGGATGCACTCAGGGAAGAAGGCCGTGACGACATCCATTACATCGAGGTGATGGCTTGCCTCGGCGGATGTGCCGGTGGCGGTGGCCAACCTATCAGCCGAGGATTTGATAAACCCAAGGCCCGAAAAAAGCTCTGTGGAGACATGGAAAAAACAGCCACATGGCAATCTGCCAGTGAAAATACCGTGGCTGCTGACTTTTTCGCCCGCATCCCCTTCAGGGGTAACAAGTTGTGGGAGCAGGCGAACAAGTAAAACATAAGCACAAATACATGAAGTCTGAAAAAGAAAATAAGGAAATCATCTATACAGTCAAGGATCGCTGCAAGGTATGTTATACCTGCGTCAGGGAATGTCCGGCAAAAGCCATCAAGATCATCAATGGCCAGGCCGAGATCATTTCTTCCAGGTGCATTGCCTGCGGCAACTGCATTCGCGTATGCAGCCGCGACGCCAAGATGTTTGCCTTCTCCATCGATAAGGTGAAATCACTGCTGAACAGCCACCACCAGGTGGCTGCTATCGTGGCACCTTCCATTGCCGGCGAATTTACCGATATCAAGGATTACCGGCACTTTGTGGGCATGATCAAAGCCCTGGGTTTTGACTACGTCAACGAGGTAGCATTCGGCGCAGAACTCATCGCCAGCAAATACAAAGAGCTGCTGGAATCCAAGCCGGGCAGGCCGCTCATCTCCACGAGCTGCCCATCCATTGTGAGCTATGTGGAAAAACATCATCCGCAGATTATAGACTCACTCGTGCCCGTGGTTTCCCCCATGGTGGCTACGGCCAAGGTACTCAAGGAAAAGCACGGAGATGACCTGCGGATCGTCTTCATCGGTCCCTGCATTGCGAAAAAAGTGGAGGCCGGCGAAGACCAGTTCGAGGGGCTGATCGACGAGGTGATCTCCTTTCTGGAGCTGAGGCGCATGTTTGCGGAGAAAAACATCACGGAGGAAAATGCAAAACCCCACGAATTTGATATGCCGGTAGCTGGCAAAGGAGCCATTTTCCCCATCAGCGGAGGTATGTTGCAAACCGTAGACCTCGAAGAAGACTTTGTGAAGGGAGATATCATCGTGGCGGAAGGCCGCCACGACATCATCGAGGTGCTGCGAGAATTTGAAGAAGGCTACCTGGAAGCCAAAATGTTCGACTTGCTCTTGTGCAACGGATGCATCAACGGACCCGGCATGAGTCATAACCAACAGTTTTTCTACAAGAGGAAAAACATATCCAACTTTGCCAAGCGCAGAAATGACCTGATCGACCAGGAAAAGTGGCAAAAGGACCTCGAAACCTACCTCAAGCTGGAGCTCAGTAGGACTTTCCAAGCGGATGATCAGCGCTTTCCTGATCCACCCAACGAGGAAGAGATACGGGAAATATTGAGGAAGTTCGGTAAAAAAGAACCTGAAGATGAACTGAATTGCGGCGCCTGCGGCTACGACACCTGTCATGAACATGCAGTGGCCATCCACCAGGGCCTTGCTGAGTCAGAGATGTGTCTGCCCTATACCATTGATAAGCTGCATGAATACATTATGGAGCTGGATAAATCCAACCAGAAGCTGGCCAGCACACAGGATGCCCTCAAACAAAGTGAAAAACTGGCTTCGATGGGGCAGCTGGCGGCTGGGATTGCACACGAGGTAAACAACCCGCTTGGCGTGGTGATCATGTACAGCCATATCCTTCTGGATGAAATGGATCCGACCTCGCCATTATACAGGGATTTGAAGATGATCGTTGAGCAGGCGGACCGGTGCAAGAAAATCGTGGGCGGGTTGCTCAACTTTGCCAGGAAGAGCAAGGTAAAGATCGATAAGGTGGATGTAAAAAAACTCATCAATAGTGGTCTTAAGACATTTGTGCTGCCAAAGAACGTAGAACTTGACATCAGGGTCAATACCAGGGATCCCAGCCTGGAGTGCGATCACGATCAGATGGTGCAGGTTTTTTCCAACCTTCTGAAGAATGCCGTGGATGCGATGCCAGAAGGCGGCAAACTCTGCATCGTGGTGGGCGAACAACCCAACAACGACGGATTGGAGATCAGGATTTCAGATACCGGTACGGGGATCTCCAAAGAGAATCAAGAAAGGATGTTCGAACCCTTTTTCACCACCAAAGAGTCCGGGCATGGAACCGGCCTGGGACTGCCCATCATTTATGGCATAATCAAAATGCATAGGGGAAATATCAAGGTCGATTCCAACGATGATCCGCAAAAAGGAGAAACAGGCACTACGTTTTACCTGAGCTTGCCGCGCAAGTCGGCAGAAAAAGAGAAAGTGCCAGGCGATCAGCTGGCAAACGAAGACGAGGCAATTGGCTAAAACCCATAAAACATTCAGTATTATGCTAAAACAAGAGAAGAAAACCATATTGATTGTCGATGACGATGTCGATTATCTCTTTCAGATGCGCGAAGGCGTGAAAGACATGGGTTTTGACGTGATCACAGCCGGTACGCAAAAGGAGGCGGAGGACATCATCGAGCGCACCAGACCGGACCTGGCCATCCTGGACCTGATGATGGAAAACCAGGATACGGGCTTCATCCTGAGCCACAAAATCAAAAGCAAACACCCGGACGTACCGGTCATCATTGTTTCAGCAGTTACCGCTGAAACAGGAATGCTTTTCGATGTGACTACCGAGGAAGAGCGTGACTGGATCAAGGCCGACCTCTTTTTGGACAAAGGCATCCGGAATGACCAGCTGCACAAGGAGATCAAGAAGTTGCTAAAGATATAATTTCATGGAAAAACTTAAGCTTTTGGTTGTAGATGACGAACCCGGTATCCGCAGCGGCGTGGAGCGTATCCTTGAAAACCACACGGTCAGCTTCCCATTCATGGATGAAGATTATGGCTTCGATGTGGACGTGGCAGAGACCGGAGAAGAGGCCCTGAAGATCATCAAAAGCAAACCCCTGGATATCATCCTGCTCGACAATAAGCTTCCCGGGATACAGGGGGTTGAAGTGCTCGAATACATCAACCAGCAACAAATTGATGTGGTGGTGGTGATGATTACATCTTACGCCTCTTTGGAGCTGGCGGTGAAAGCTACACGGAAAGGTGCATATGACTTCGTACCAAAGCCCTTTACGCCCAAAGAGCTTCGGGCATCCGTGGAAACCATTACCAAACAACTTTTTTTGCGCAAGATGACGCAAAAGCTCAACACCGAAGGCCGCCAGGTCCGCTTTCAGTTTCTTTCCGTGCTTTCACATGAACTGAAATCACCACTAAACGCCGTTGAAGGCTATCTGCGGATGATGCAGGAAAAAAAGTACGGAGAGCATATCACAGAATACATGGAGATCATTGACCGCTCACTGAATCGCGTGCAGGGCATGCGTAACCTGATCATGGACATGCTGGACTTCACCCGCATTGAAAGCGGCAAAAAACAGCGAAAAATTGAACCCCAAAACCTTTGCGAGATCAGCCAGCATTGCATCGATTCCTTTCAACCCCTGGCAATACAAAAAGATGTGGACGTGTATCTCAACTGCAGCGAAAAGATCACCATGGACGCCGACCGCCAGGAATTGGAAATAATCTGTAACAATTTAATATCCAATGCGATCAAATATAATGTCAAGGGTGGCAGGGTAGACGTCAACCTGAACAAGGAGGAAGACAAAATCCTGCTGAGCGTGCAGGATACCGGAATTGGCATGGAGGAAGAAGACACCAAAAGCCTTTTCGAAGACTTTGTCCGGATAAAAAGCGAACAGACAAAGGGCATCAGCGGCAGTGGCCTGGGGCTTTCCATCGTGAAAAAGATCCTGGACCTTTATGATGCCAATATTTCCGTGGACAGTACACCCGGAGAAGGCACCAGTTTTACGGTAGAATTCAGTCAATAGACCAACACCATATTATTTGGCCTGTCTTATATTCATGCAGGCTGGCAAAGTAAACCATTATTCAAGCATAGATCAGGCATATGGGAAAAGAAAAACCGCAAGAGTTGCCAGGCAAAACGGTGGAAAGGCTCAGTCAGTACCGGAGGATATTGTACAACAGCATCCGTGAGGGGAAAGCCAACATATACTCACACGAACTGGCCAAGATGATGAATCTCACACCGGTGCAGGTGCGCCGCGACCTGATGCTGATCGGTTATTCCGGTAGCCAAAGCAAGGGATACGTGGTGAAGGACCTCGTGGCCCTGATTGGAAGAATCATCGACAGTGACAAGGGCCAGAAGATCATCATTGTCGGCATGGGTAACCTGGGAAGGGCCATCACCAGCTATTTTGCCGGGAAGAGAGACAAGCTGGCCATAGTAGCTGCTTTTGACAATGACCTGCAGAAGACAGACCGTGTGGTGGCAGGCATACGTTGCTTCCACATTAACCAGATCAAAGAGATCGTGCACAAGGAAGCGGTTAGCATCGCCGTACTTACCGTGTCTCCCGAGGCGACCCATGATGTGGCAAAAAAACTGCTTGAAGCCGGCATCAGGGGGATACTCAACTATACTTCTGTGCCGCTTACCGTACCAGAAGGAGTGCACCTGGAAGAATATGATATTGTCACATCACTCGAAAAACTAGCTTATCTCGTAAAATGAAGGTATTTCACCATACCGCTGAAGCGGCAGGAAAAATCAAAAATGCAGTAGTCACCACAGGTTCATTTGATGGGGTCCATGTAGGACACAAGCTGATCATCGACAGGCTCAATGAAATTGCATCCGACATTGGTGGCGAATCGGTGCTGATCACCTTTTACCCCCATCCAAGGAAGGTGTTGTACCCTGATCAGAAGAGCCTGCAAATGATCAATTCGCAGGAAGAGAAAATTGAACTGCTTCAAAAGGCAGGCTTACAAAACCTGTTCATCATTCCTTTCTCGCTCGAATTTTCCAAGACCACCTCGCATGACTTCGTGGTCAACATGCTCATCGGCCATCTCGAAGCACGCGTCATAGTAGTAGGACACAACCATCATTTTGGATATGCAAGGAAAGGGGATTATTCCTATCTGCATCGCCTGAGCAGGGACATGCACTTTGGCGTGGAAGAGATTCCCCTTCAAATGATTGAGAACGAAACTGTGAGCTCAACAAAAATCCGTAAAGCCTTGCAGGAGGGGCATATCCAGAGGGCAAATGCGTACCTGGACCACCAGTACATCATCAAAGGTGCGCTGTATAAGGGCCCGGTGTATCCGGATATCAGCCCCTATGAAGTGGCCGGCGTGGCAATTACCGCCGATGAAAAGCTCATACCACCACCTGGTGTGTATGCCACCAACCTGCTGCTGAACGATGCGTGGCACAAAACCATGACCTATATCCTGTATGACCAGCACAAGCAACCCAGGGTGGAGAGCTTTTTCATATATGACCGCGCGGATGTCACTGACAAAACAGGGACCCTCTATTTTTACAAACGTGTGATGGAAGGAGATCCCGGGGGTAATGGGGCCATGGATGCGCACATGATGCATGAGGCCAGGGAACTGGTTGAAGAATTAATTTATTAACACATAAAACCTGGCTACATGGTGAACACTTCAAGCATGGCGGTGACCTTTCTCGGTACAGGTACGTCTACAGGTGTGCCGGTGGTGGCTTGCGATTGCCAGGTGTGTACCAGCAATGACGCGCGCGATCACCGGTTGAGAACATCCGTGATGATCGAAATAGGCGTGCACAAGTATGTCATAGACTGCGGACCGGATTTCCGCTACCAGATGATCCGTGAAAAGGTAGAAGATATTTCGGCCATCATCTTCACCCATGGGCATCGCGACCATATTGCAGGACTAGATGACGTGCGGGCTTTCAATTATGTACTGAACAAAACCGTTGACATCTATGCCACCGAAAAGGTGATCGACTCCATCAACAAGGAATTTCCATACATCCTGAAGGAGAAAAGGTTCTTTGGTGCCCCGCAGCTGCACTTCCACATCATCGAAAACAAGCCATTTCAAATCAATGGAAACACCTTCACCCCGGTGGAGGTTCTCCATCACAAAATGCCCGTGCTGGGCTTCAGAATAGACGACTTTACCTATATCACGGATGCCAGCCATATCGACCAGGCAGAAATTGAAAAGATCAAGGGAAGTAAAGTACTGGTAATTAATGCACTACGTAAGTCTAAACACATCTCTCACTTTTCACTCGAAGAAGCCCTGAAGGTGATAGAAGAAGTGCAGCCCCAGCAGGCCTGGATCACCCATTTAAGTCATTTCATCGGCCTGCATGAGGAGATTAATCGGTCCCTTCCCAAAAATGTGGCGCTGGCCTATGACGGGCTGCATATTCAAGTATAGCCGAATGAGGTTTTAGGTTAAGGTTGAGATTAAGATTGAAGTTGAGGGGTTAATGGGCTTGATGTTTGATGTTGCCCAAGGCGTTGTTTAAATCAGGTTGAAAACATCACAAACCCGGACTTTTAGACATTTTGACTTTTCGACCTTTTGTACTTTTGTCCTATCCCCCCTTTCAGGTATTTAGACATTTTAATTATCCCAATGCTTTTTTTACGTTTTAAACGTATATGATGCCGCAAATTTCCGTATTTTTGCAATAACTATAGAAAATTCTTAAATCATGATATATCATCCGCAAACATACAGTATCCCTGACAAAAGAATGAAGCCTTTCATTGATCCGGATGAGATATGGGGCTACATTCGGAACACCAGGGAGGATAAAAAACGTGTGCGGGATGTGATCCAGGCCTCTCTGGACAAAAAGCGCCTTTCGCTGGAAGAGACAGCCGTCCTGATAAATGCCAGGGATCCTGAACTGATAGAGGAGATCAAAGAGGGCGCGCGCACCCTAAAAGAAAAAGTCTATGGTGAGCGGATCGTGTTGTTTGCCCCATTGTATGTGGGGGACCTTTGTACCAATAATTGCCAGTATTGTGGTTTCAGGGCATCCAACAAAGATGTGAAACGCATTACCCTGAACGAGCAGGAGCTGATTGGGGAAACAAAAGCCTTGATTGAGCAGGGACACAAGCGGCTTATTCTGGTCTATGGTGAGCATCCCAAGTATTCTGCTGAATTTATCGCTGAGACTGTAGGTATTGTTTACAACGTAACACACGGCAACGGGGAGATCCGCCGGGTGAACATCAATGCGGCTCCTTTTGATATCCCTGGTTTTCGAACCATCAAGGATGCGGGTATAGGCACCTTTCAGATCTTTCAGGAAACCTACCATGAGCCCACCTATAAGCGTGTACACCTTGGGGGTATCAAGCGCAACTATGAATGGCGCCTTACGGCACTGGACAGGGCGCAGGAAGCCGGTATAGATGACGTGGGCATTGGTGCCCTTTTTGGCCTTTACGATTGGCGTTTTGAGGTCATGGGGCTCGTGCGGCACGTAAACCACTTTGAAGCAGTCTACAATGTGGGTCCACATACCATTTCATTCCCCAGGATCCAAAACGCCTTGTCCCTGGACATCGACAAAGCACACCTTGTGAAGGATGATGAGTTTATCCGCCTGGTCAGTATTCTCAGGCTTGCCGTTCCGTATACCGGCATGATCCTGACGGCACGGGAGCCTTCACATACCCGCGACCAGATCCTCCGTTTCGGTGTCTCGCAAATTGATGGTGGCACAAACCTGGAGCTCGGCGGATACTCCAAGGGCAAGCAAGAAACCCAGGATTTAAGCAAGGGACAGTTTCAGATCAATGACAACAGGTCGCTTAGTGAGATCATGGATGAGCTGATCAATACCGGCTATATTCCATCATTTTGCACGGCTTGCTACAGACTTGGACGCACCGGTGAGCATTTCATGGAATTTTCCGTCCCCGGATTCATCAAAAGGTATTGCACACCCAACGCCTTGCTGACCCTGGCAGAATACCTGGAGGATTACGCCTCGGAAGAGACCAAGCAAGCCGGCTACAAGCTCATCAGCAAGAAGATCGAGGAGCTGGGTCAGGAACAAAAGGTAGCCAGGTTAAAGGAAAAAGTGGATAAAATCAAATCAGGACAAAGAGATCTGTATTTTTAAAAATCACCCGATTATGCAAGAAACCATGATTCTTGGCATTTTGGTGTTTGACCGCATCAAGGAAGCCGGCAAGACACAGGAAGTTTTAACCAGGCACGCGGAAGTGATCCGTTCCAGGCTTGGTTTTCATGAGCTTGATGATCACACGTGCAGCCGCGTGGGTACCATATTGTTAATATTGCAGGGAAAACCTGATAAATGGCAGGATTTACGTAAAGAACTAGCCGAAATCGGCGGCGTGGAAATCAAAGAAATGAAGTTTGATTATTTGTTCAAATAAAACATGATATCATGTCGGAAATCAGAATATTAGGTGTGATGGTTGAATCCAGGACAAAAGCAGCTTTAAGGGTACAGGACATCCTTACAAAATACGGATGTACCATACGCACCCGCCTTGGTTTGCATACCTTGCAAATGGAAGATTGTGAAAACTGCGGGCTGATCATCCTGGAACTAACCGGTAGCCAGGAAGAGTGCATGAGACTGGAAAATGAATTGTGGAAATTGGAAAATGTGAAAGTACAGAAGATGGTGTTTTAACCTGTATTAATCAGGTAAATCATAGGGTATTATTCAGCAAAACAAATCAAAATCACATGGCTAAACTGGTACATTTTTCCGAGGCAGCCTCACTGGCACTGCACGCCATGGTATTGATTGCCAAATCGGAAAATCACATCAATGTCAACAGCCTCGCAGAGGAAATGGGGGCTTCCAGGAATCACCTGGCAAAAGTGCTGCAGCAATTGGTCAAACAAGGATACCTCAAATCCGTGCGCGGACCCAGTGGAGGATTTATACTGAGTAAGTCCTCAGAGGATATCAGTGTGCTGGAAATATATGAGGCCATCGAAGGCAGGATTGATGTCCCTGAATGCCCGTTAGACCGTAAAATATGTCCTTTTGACAAGTGCCTGATGAATGGCCTGGTCAATGATGTGACCATGCAGTTTAAAGAATATTTTCAAGAACAAAGCCTGGAAGATTTTGTTGTACGCTCGTGAATTGTGCAATTACTATAAGGACTTACAACCAATTCTTTCTCCAAACAGCCATCCCGTTTTATGATCGCTGAAGCTGCTACAGACATCAACCAGGTGCTCATTGCGCTGGGATTGACCCTTTTTGCCGGGTTGTCTACAGGCATTGGCGGCGCCATTGCCTTTTTTGCAAAACGTACCAATACCAAGTTTCTTTCCGTTGCGCTGGGTTTTTCTGCTGGCGTAATGATTTACCTTTCCTTCGTAGAAATATTCCCTGAGGCCAAAGCAATCCTATCGGAGGAAAAGGGCGTTCATGCGGGATATCTCCTCGCCGTGCTGGCCTTTTTTACGGGCATGATCTTCATTGCCATCATTGACAAGCTGGTGCCTGAGTTTGAAAATCCACATGAATTGAAGAGGGTAGAGGAGATGCACGAACCGGAGCGCAAGAAAAACAGCAAGCTCTACCGCATGGGCATGATGTCGGCCGTGGCCATTGCCCTCCATAATTTTCCCGAGGGACTGGCGACCTTTATGGCGACCCTGCAGGATTTCCGGCTGGGACTGCCCATTGCCATCGCCATTGCAATCCATAACATCCCGGAAGGCATTGCCATTTCGGTGCCCATTCACCATGCGACCGGCAGTCGCAGAAAAGCCTTTTTGTATTCTTTCCTTGCCGGACTGGCAGAGCCAATTGGTGCGCTGGTGGGCTTTTTTATCCTGTTGCCCTTTCTCAACCAGGCCGTTTTTGGCTTTTTGTTTGCAGCAGTTGCCGGAATCATGGTCTTTATCTCCATCGACAACCTCTTGCCGGCAGCACGTGAATACGGAGAGCCCCATTTGAGTTTGTATGGGCTAACCGGTGGCATGGCCGTCATGGCTATTAGCCTGGTGTTCTTTATTTGATCTGAAAATTTCCGGGTGGTCAACCCTCATGATCCAGAAAGGCACGTACCTGGTCATTTAACAAGGCCATCATCTTTCGAGAAAAGTTGTTATAATAACGTTTCTGCCGAAACCCCATCACCCAACGAATGCCCTGTATGGCATTGGTGAGAAAGATCTCATCAGCCGCGAGCAGGTCGTCGGGCGAAACTGGGCAAGCCTTCACCAGGATGTCATTATCCGTGGCCAACCTACAAATCACCTGTTGCATAATGCCTTCAACAGCACCCTGATCAGGTGCAGGAGTGATCAGGCGTCCGCCCTTTACCAAAAAGATGTTGGAGCTGGTGGCTTCGGCGACAAAACCCTCTTCGTTCAATATGAGGATGTCGCCCAGGTCTTTGTTGCGCTTGTAAATGCTCGCCAGCACGTAGAGCTGGGCATTAATGCTTTTCAGCGACGACAGCATGTTGGCTGGCTTACGGATCTCGGGATAGATGCCGATAAGCAGGCCTTTATTATTCAGTTCGAATAAACCTTGGTCCAGGCCTTCAGACTCGATCAAAAAAGCAGCATTGTTGGTAATGGGGGCGTAGCGGCCGCCATCTTCACGGAACAAGGAAAATCGCACCCGCGCGTGGCATCCTTTGCCATGGTTGGTCGTGGACAAGGCCGTGATCACCTCTTCAAAGTAAGGCAAGGCCCATTGCTCTGGGAGGTTTAGGCAGAGCGTGGCAGCAGCCTTGGTTACACGTGCAAAATGTAAAGGTGCCCACAATACCCGGCCACCAGCGACACGAATGGTCTCAAAGACACCGTCACCATATCTGAAAGCCCTGTTGGCAGGTGATAGCGCAAACGCATCTTGCTGGATAAGCTGACCATTGAGCGAATACATCTGTTTTGGCCGTTAAAAACGGGTTGTTGTTGTCATGCAGGATAAAGTCCGGGCCGTAGAAATGATGTGACCTGCATTTGATCAAAATTTAATGTTCAGGTTTTCAAAAGTGTCATCCTCAATGATATCAATGGCCCTGAGGAAAGCATCATTTTCCTGCATCATTACCTGTGTAAAAGCGGCAAAATCAAATAAATTTCTGGCAATAAGCGCTTTTAGCTGATGTTTCATGTAGCTTTCCGCTTCTTCATCCAGGTCTTCATCAACCTCCAGGTCCTGATCCGCTGCGTAGTCATAGAGTTGATCCAGCAGCGCGCGGTCAGCTTCGAAGCGATCGATATAAGTTTCAATATCGGGGTATGATTCTGAAAGCCTTTCCCGATGCCGGTTGGTATACTCGATCCCAAAATTGTTCAGGATGCCCCTGCGCATCATCCTGGAATAAAAGTCACTGACTTCCGCCGTATCGAGGGGAATAAAAAAGTCAGGCATGATGCCACCACCACCATAAACAACGCGTTCATTGATTTTGGTGAAATACTTCAGGGAATCCGGGAAGGTGATGTTTTCCGGGCTTACGAGCTCCCCACGGGAGAGTCTGTCGGATAAGTCCTGGTAATATTCTTCACTGCCCTGGTCGTATGGTTTTTGAATACTTCTTCCAGTGGGGGTATGGTACTGTGCGGTAGTCAACCGGATTGCAGAGCCATCAGGGAGTTCGAATGGCCGCTGCACAAGGCCTTTGCCAAAGGTGCGTCGGCCAACAACCAGGCCGCGGTCCCAATCCTGGACGGCACCCGATAATATTTCACTGGCCGAGGCGCTGCCCTCATTCACGAGCACGACCACCTTACCTTCCTGGAAATTCCCCCTGAAAGTACTTTCAAACTCCTGGCGCGGGGTAGCATGCCCTTCCGTGTATACAATGAGATGGTCGCGATCGAGAAACTGGTCCGTAAGGTCGATGGCCACATCCAGATACCCACCGGAGTTGAAGTTAAGGTCAAGGATCAGGTGCTTCATGCCCTGGTCAAATAGCTGCTGGCTTGCTTCGCGGTATTCACGCATGGTGGTCCTGGAAAAACGGTTAAGCTTGATGTATCCGATTTCAGGTGTAGCCATGAATGCAGCATCCAATGAGTTGATAGGGATCCGGTCACGGGTGATTGTAAAATCCAGCAACTCATCAGCACCCACACGCTTAATGGCCACATCTACCCTGGATCCACGCTCGCCGCGCAAATGGTCCTGTACAAACTGGTTGCTGATATCGCTGCCATAAGCTTGTGCTCCATCAATCTTAATGATCTTGTCACCGGGCAGGAGGCCGACTTCCTCAGAGGGTCCGCCGGGGATCGCACTGATGACCACAATGGTGTCATTGACCAGGTTGAACTGAATGCCAATGCCTTCAAAGCTGCCTTCGAGGGGTTCCTCAGCACGCTGCCTGTCTTCCGCAGACAGGTATACACTATGGGGATCCAACTCCTTCAGAATGCCCTTAATGGCATCTTCTACGAGCTTGTCTGCATCCAGTTCTTCAATGTAAGCGAACTCAATGAACTGTATGGCGCGCTGAAGTTTCTCAAACTGCTCTTGCTTGACCTGCGCATGTGCCGCAGATTGTATAAAGAAAATGGCGGCAAATGAAAGGATCAGGTAACGGAGAAATCGATTTGTTTGGTTCATTATACTTGTCTTTTCTGCTTCTGAAATAAATTGTCGGTTGCAATAATTTTTTTAAGAGATCCGCATGGTCCTATGAAAAAAAGGAAACTATGCGTATTTTTGTTCAAACAATTACAAAAACGGGGCCAAACCCCGGGCATTCAAAAAGAAATATAGGGCATTGGAAATATCAAGCCACAAAGGTAAAAAAAAGCAGGAACAAAGCCGGATGCTGGCAAGCGTCACTTTCCCACTTGCCTTTGTATTGGTGTTGTGGCTGGTGAAAAGCATCACAATGCTGTTTGGTTGGGAGATCTATCATTACGGCATATACCCCCAGGACCTCGGTGGTCTGAAAGGAATCATTTTCTCACCATTTATCCACGGGAGCTTTTCCCACCTTGCTTCCAACTCAATTCCCCTGCTGGTGCTGGGCAGTGCGCTCTTCTATTTTTACCGGGAAGTTGCACCCAGCGTGGTGATCGCTTCCATACTGATAACGGGCATCTGGGTATGGATTATTGCCCGTGAATCCTACCATATCGGTGCCTCTGGTGTGGTTTACAGCCTGGCTGCCTTTTTGTTTGTAAGCGGCATTCTGCGACGACACCCCCGTCTCATGGCGCTTTCCTTGTTGGTAGCATTCCTCTATGGCGGACTGGTGTGGGGGATTTTCCCCATCAAGGACCACATTTCCTGGGAATCGCACCTGATGGGGCTGATCGCCGGAGTCATACTGGCATTATTTTTCAGGGGATACGGTCCCCAAAGACCGGTCTATTCCTGGGAACTGGAAGAGGCAGATGATGACCCGAAAACAGATGCCTTGAAACAAACGGACGAATACGTGACCGAAACGTCCGCACAGGCAGCCGGTCAGGATGCCCACACAATGAATGAAACCCGAAGATTGCAAAAACAGCAGGGTTGCAGCAGTTGTCAGCAAGAAGATACCAAAAAAGCCAGGCAGGAAGGCGGCATTAAAATTAAATATGACTACAAGCCACTGCGGTCCAGGTCCCGCTGAACATCTTTTTGCTTGATGCTCTCCCGCTTATCATACTTTTTCTTTCCCTTGGCCAATGCGATGTCCAGTTTGGCCAAGCCCTTTTCGTTAATGTAAAGCATGACGGGTACCAAAGTGTAACCCCGTTCATCTACGCGTGTTTTAAGCTTTTTTAACTCCCGCGCTGTCAATAGCAGCTTTCTTTCCCGCTTGGGTTCATGATTGCTGAAAGAAGCATGGGAATAGGGAGAAATATGCATATTGCGCACGTACAACTCATGTCCGTCAAAGGCACAATAGGCATCGCTGAGGTTTGCCTTGCCGGCACGAATGGACTTGATCTCCGTGCCCGTAAGCGCTATACCTGCCGTATATTCCTCCACAAGGAAATACTCAAAGGAAGCCTTCTTGTTTTTTATTTCAATGTTTTTGTTCGCCATGCCAGGTCTTTTGCTGCGCGAAGTTAAGAAGAAAATCGCGCATGCATCAAGATTTGATTGAAGACTAAACCAAATGGCCCATGAAGTGTTGCCCTTTTGCAGAATAAAAATTGCATTATTGTTGCGTTATTCATAAAAAAATATACTTTTGCAAAAAATAACCAACCCATTACAACCATGTATTGGACATTAGAATTGGCTTCAAAACTTGAAGATGCTCCATGGCCTGCCACCAAGGAAGAACTCATCGACTATGCCCTGCGATCAGGCGCACCCATGGAAGTCATTGAAAACCTTCAGGAAATTGAAGATGAAGGCGATGTGTATGAGAGCATAGAAGATATCTGGCCGGATTACCCCACAAAGGATGACTTCTTTTTCCATGAAGATGAATATTAACCAAGGCCTAAATCAGAAAACAATCAGATAACCGGCGAAATGCCGGTTTTTTTGTAGGCAGGCAGGCTGGCATTAGTCTGCATAAATGATTAACTTTGCGGTTCTGAAAAAAATACGCATGTATGCTTAACCTCATCAAAAAACTATTTGGCACCAAGGCAGATAGGGATTACAAAGAAATCAAGGATCTTCTGCATAAAACCATCTCCACGTATGAGGAGATCAGGATGCTGGACAACGACGCGCTTCGGGCGAAAACCAACGAGTTCAAGGAAAGGATCGCCGGACATATTGCCGATGAACAGCGTCAGATAGACACGCTCAGGGAATACTTAGATACCCATCACGACATTGATGTGGAAGAAAAAGAACAGATCTACAAGCAAATTGATGAGCTCGACGACAAGCAGAACGAAAAAGTGGAAGAACTACTGGAACAGCTGATTCCTGAGGCTTTTAGTGTGGTTAAGGAAACCGCGCGCCGTTTTAACGACAACGTTGAGGTGGATGTACAGGCCAACGATTTTGACAGGGAGCTTGCGTCTTCGCGTCCCAGTATCGAAATCAGGGGTGAGCGGGCATATTATAAGAATCAGTGGTCAGCCGGAGGCAATACGATTACCTGGGACATGGTGCATTATGATGTACAGCTGATCGGCGGCATCCATCTCCACAAGGGAAAAATTGCCGAGATGGCCACGGGAGAGGGGAAAACATTGGTAGCCACACTCCCTGTTTACCTGAATGCACTGTCCGGCAAGGGAGTGCATATCGTAACCGTGAATGATTACCTGGCCAAGAGGGACTCGGAATGGATGGGCATGCTATTTGAATTCCATGGCATGAAGGTAGACTGCATCGACAAGCACCAGCCGCATTCGGAGGAAAGACGTGCTGCCTATCATGCCGACATCACCTATGGCACCAACAATGAGTTTGGATTCGACTACCTGCGTGATAACATGTCAAGAAACCCGGAAGAACTGGTGCAACGCAAGCTGAATTATGCCATTGTGGATGAGGTGGACTCCGTATTGATCGATGATGCCCGTACGCCACTTATTATTTCGGGCCCCACGCCGCAAGGTGAAAAGCATGAGTTTCATGAGCTCAAACCCAAGGTCGAAAAGTTGTATAGCGCCCAGCGCATGCTGGTGACCAACCTGCTGGCTGATGCACGTAAGCTGCTTTTACCCAAAGAGGGCGAGCCTGATGAGAAAAAAGGCGGTGAACTGCTCCTCAGATGCCACCGCGGTCTTCCCAAAAACAAGGCTTTGATCAAATTCCTTTCTGAGCCTGGTATGAAAACCATCCTGCAGAAGACAGAGAACTTCTACATGCAGGAACAGGGAAAACATATGCACAAGATCGATGACGAGCTTTTCTTTGTCATCGAAGAGAAAAACAACTCCATCGAGCTCACCGAAAAGGGCATCGACTTGATTACCAGCCAGACGGATGATCCCGGCTTCTTTATTCTGCCCGACATCGGTTCGGAGATGGCCGAGCTGGAAAAATCCACGCTCCCGGCAGAAGAAAAGATGGAGAAGAAAAACGAGCTGCTTAATGATTTCCAGGTAAAGAGCGAGCGTGTGCACACCATCAACCAGCTGCTCAAGGCCTATACACTTTTTGAGAAGGATACGGAGTATGTGATCGTGGATAACAAGATCAAGATCGTGGACGAGCAGACGGGCCGCATCATGGAAGGCAGGAGATATTCTGACGGACTGCACCAGGCGATCGAGGCCAAGGAGAATGTAAAGGTGGAGGCTGCCACCCAAACCTATGCCACGGTTACGCTACAGAACTATTTCCGGATGTACCGGAAGCTTGCCGGGATGACCGGTACCGCAGAAACTGAAGCAGGGGAATTCTGGAATATCTACAAACTTGATGTGGTGGTCATTCCTACCCATCGGCCTGTCATCCGTGATGACCGGGAAGACCTCATATACAAGACCAAGCGTGAAAAATACAATGCCATCATCGACGAAGTGGTCAGCCTGGTTCAGGCAGGACGGCCTGTACTGGTAGGTACCACGTCGGTAGAAATATCTGAGCTGCTGAGTCGTATGCTCAAGTTACAGTCTATCGGGCACAACATTTTGAACGCAAAGCAGCATCAGCGCGAAGCACAGGTCGTAAAAGAAGCCGGTCAGCCTGGCCAGGTAACCATCGCGACCAATATGGCGGGTAGGGGCACGGATATCAAGCTGGGTGCTGGTGTTCGGGAGGCAGGCGGACTCGCTATCATTGGTACCGAAAGACATGAATCACGGCGTGTAGACCGGCAGCTGCGGGGTCGTGCGGGTCGCCAGGGCGATCCGGGTTCATCCCAGTTCTTTGTTTCACTGGAAGATGACCTCATGCGCGTGTTTGGTTCAGGGAGGATCTCTTCACTGATGGACCGGATGGGCCTTAAGGAAGGAGAAGTGATACAACACAGCATGATCACCAAATCCATTGAACGCGCCCAGAAAAAAGTCGAGGAAAACAACTTCGGTATAAGGAAAAGGTTGCTGGAATATGACGATGTGATGAACGCCCAACGCGAGGTCATCTACAAAAAACGCAGAAATGCCCTTTTCGGGGAACGCCTGGCCGTAGACATCGCCAACATGATGTATGATACCTGTGACCAGATGATCCTTGAATATCAAGAAAATGGCGATTACGAGGGTTTTACCTTTGAATTGCTGCGCACCTTTGGCATGGAGTCACCTTTTGCTGAAAATGAGTTCTTCGAAACCAAGGCAGATAAGCTTACAGAGATCCTGTACGAGAAGGCCCTGGTGAATTATAAGCAGAAGAGCGAACACATCGCCAACACAGCTTATCCCGTAATTAAGCAGGTGTACGAAAAGGCCTCGGAAAAGTACGAAAACATCGCCATTCCAATCACCGACGGAATGAAGACCATGAACATGATCGCCAACCTGAAAAGGGCATACGAAACCGAAGGCCGTGAGGTGATGCTGGCGATCGAAAAGGGCATCTCCTTGGGTATCATTGACAATTCCTGGAAAGATCACCTGAGGGAAATGGACGACCTGAAACAATCGGTACAAGGAGCAGCCTATGAGCAGAAAGACCCGCTGCTGATCTATAAGTTCGAGTCATTTGAGCTTTTTAAGCGCATGATAGGCAAAGTCAACAAGGACATCATTTCCTTCCTCGGGAAAGCCAGGCTTCCGGTGAAAGACCCCGCACAAATCCAACAGGGCACAGAACAGCAAAGAACCGACATGAGTAAACTGAAGGAGGGCAGGAGTGACCTGCCTGGAGGCCGGGGCGGACAACAAAAAACACAGCCCGTAAGGGTAGAGAAGAAAGTAGGAAGAAACGAACCCTGTCCTTGTGGCAGCGGTAAAAAATACAAACAATGCCACGGCAAGGCAAGTTAGTGTCGAGTCAGCGCCACTTTTTGAGTAAAGTCGCTCTAAATGCGGAATAAGATCAAGGATTGTACTGGCTAAGGCAGCCAGGACATGATGCAGATGTAATATTCTTAAGCAACGACATATGTTTACGTTTATATGCAAGCTGCGGGTAAGGTATGCAGAAACGGACCAGATGGGTTTTGCATATTATGGCAATTATCCACAGTATTATGAAGTGGCACGGGCGGAAGCCATGAGAGACCTGGGGATGACCTACAGGGAAATGGAAGAAAAAGGCGTGGTGATGCCGATTGCAAAGATGGATATCAAGTATATCCGACCGGCCAGGTATGACGACCTGTTGACCATTAAGACCACCGTTCCCGAGATGCCCACATCACGTATGCACTTTCGTTATGAAATTTATAACGAGGAAGGTACGCTGCTGAATATCGGCAATACCACACTGGCTTTTCTGAATAAGGATACCGGAAGACCATGTCCGGCGCCCAGATGGTTTACCGACAAGATGGAAGCGCAGCGCACACGATCTTTAAAATAAATACGGCATAGCTGGCGATTTTTTGATCACAAGCCCATCAGCAGGCCTGTTGCATGTATGTGCAGGCATCTGATTAATCCGAAAAGTGAACCTGTTTTTAAGTTATAAAACAATTCTATTGTCATGAAGGAAATGAAAATTGTATTAGGCGAAAACCAAATCGTAGAAGCCCACTATAAAGGACATGTGATTGTCACGGACCAACCGGAGAAAGACGGTGGCAATAACAGCCAGGCCTCTCCCTTTGATCTTTTTCTGGCGTCTGTCGGGACGTGTGCCGGTTACTATGTGAAATCATTTTGCAAACAACGTGGCATTCCGGACGAAGGCATTGACATCGTGCAACGCATGCACATCGATGAGATGACAAGGATGATCGGCACCATTGAAATCGATATTTTGTTGCCTCCTGACTTCCCGGAGAAGTATAAGGAATCCGTGGTGAAGGCTGCTGGTGCATGTACTGTCAAGAAACACATTGCCCAGGCACCTGAATTCGTCGTAAACACTGTATCCAAATAAGACGGATCATGAAGACCCTTGTCATCGGAGCAAGCCCAAACCCTTTACGATACAGCCATAAGGCCATCAAGCGCCTGCGGGAATACGACCACGAAGTCGTTGCCATTGGCAAACGGGAGACGCAAATTGAGGATGTGGATGTCATCAAGGGTACACCCCCGCTGGATGACGTTCATACCGTCACGCTGTATGTTGGACCACAAAATCAGGACGAATACCTGGACTATATCATATCACTCCAACCGGAGCGCATCATATTTAATCCCGGCACCTATAATGACACGCTGGAAGAAATGGCCACTGAAGCTGGCATCGAGTGCGTGGAAGACTGCACCCTCATCATGCTGAGCACAGATTCCTACTGAAGCTGACCAGCAATTGACCTGTAGCGTGTTGACTTAATGTTCAACAAGCAAAACGCCCATGACAATGTGCTTGCGCACGGGGGGATGCTTGTCATTCATGGGATTTTTCCGCTGCGGAGCCCTGCGATGCCTTCAGCGAGCCTCTGAGAAAAATGGGCTAAAACATTCTGATTCAACACGTTGAAAATATTAAAACAAAGACTACCACATTTTTCTAAACTGATAAATTATGGACACCCGAGAAAAAGCATTCAATTCCAAGTTGATCCATGCCGGCATGTTTGATGACCAGTTCGGAAGCGCCACCGTACCCATCTATCAAACCAGTACTTTCCGGTTTAAAAACGCAGATCACGGGGCAGCCTGTTTTGCCGGGGACTCAGACGGATACATTTATACCAGGCTCAACAACCCCACCATTGATTCCCTGGAAAAACTCATGGCAGAGCTGGAAAACGGTTACCGTGGCATAGCGACAAGCTCGGGTATGGGTGCCGTGAACACCATATACAGTGCCCTGTTGCAACAGGGCGACCACATGGTGAGCACAGACGCCGTATATGGGCCATCCAGGATAGTGATGGAAAAGCATTACAGCAAGTTTGGCATCGAGTCTACCTATGTAGACACTTCCGATCCTGACCTGGTTCGAAAAGCGATCCGGCCAAACACCAAGGTACTTTACGTGGAAACTCCTTCCAACCCCACCATGACGATCACAGACCTTGAAGAGATGGTACGCATTGCCAAAGAACACAACCTGATCACCGTAGCCGACAATACGTTTTGCTCTCCTTATTTGCAGAGGCCCCTGGATATTGGGGTGGATGTGGTATTTCATTCCATCACCAAGTTTTTGAATGGCCACGCGGACATCGTGGGTGGTGTCATTGTGAGCAAAAACAAGGAGCTGGACAGTCAGCTGCGCCCGATGATGATTAATTTGGGGTGCAATATGGATCCGCATCAGGCATATATGGTCATCAGGGGACTGAAAACGCTGTCGTTACGGATGGATCGTTCCCAGGAAAATGCCCTGGCGATCGCCCACTTCCTGCAGGACCATCCAAAGGTGGCCTGGGTCAGATACCCTGGACTGAAAAGTCATCCCCAGTATGAACTGGGAAGAAAGCAAATGGACGGCCCCGGAGGCATGATCAGTTTTGAGATGAAAGGCGGCCTAATGGCAGGAAAAACCCTGATGAACGAAGTCAAGCTGTGCATGCTGGCAGTATCCCTTGGTGGGGTAGAAAGCCTGATACAGCATCCGGCTTCCATGACCCATTCCAAGGTCGATAAGGAGGCCAGGGAGGAATCCGGTATCACTGATGGACTGGTCCGCTTTTCCGTAGGTATCGAAAACGTGGAAGACATCCTGGCTGACCTGAATCAGGCGCTTGAAAAGGTATAAACATGCTTGGAAAGAGGCCGTTTTTATTGCGGCTGCCCGGAAAATATTCATATTTTTGCAACGAATTACAAAATATAACCCTTTTTGATAACACACTGCCCGGGTTATGGGGCTTTCACGCTTGGTTGCAAGTGTACATAACGAAGAATTGCTTCAAACTTTCATTAGTAATCAGACATTCTCATGGAAAACAAGGATCAACTGCACCCTAAAGCCGATGCAAATCCGGCAGGGGACGAGCGCCTGGCCGGGAGCAACTCCGGCGAAGAACAAAAACAAGAACGTGCCGGGGAGACCATCCCTTCAGCTGAACAACCTGAAAACAAAGAGCAGGAACCGCCTGCACACGCTACCGACCAATCCGGCGAGGACAAGTCTGGGGAAAAGACCCCTGAGGCCGAACCACCGGCAGCGGAACAACAGGATGAACCTGCACCTGCTGCCGACCAATCCGGCGAGGACAAGTCTGGGGAAAAGACCCCTGAGGCCGAACCACCGGCAGCGGAGCAACAGGATGAACCTGCACCTGCTACCGACCAATCCGGCGAGGACATGCCTGAGCTAAAGGCAGATGATAAGCAAGATGGTGAAGAGGTGGAAGATGACAGCGATGTGCTGTCGGCACGTTATGCGGCCATGGATCGCGATGAACTGGTAGCGGCGGTTGAAGAACTGGTCAATCACGAGGATGTCAATTACATACGAAAGCATATTGGATTCATCAAGGCGGCTTACCGCAAGCTTCTTCGTGATGAAAACCTTGCTGCTTATGAGCAGCGGTTAGGGAAAGAGGATGCATCGGAGGAGGCTGAAGTTCCAGCAGATTTGCTGACAGAACGGTTTGATGCTGCTTTTGACAAGTATAAGGAGAAAAAAGCTGCGCATGACAAAGCCCTTGAGAAGGAGATGCATGATAACCTGCGGGTAAAAGAGCAGATCCTTGAAGAGTTGCGTGAGCTGATTGATTCTGAGGAAGAGCTTAAAAAGACTTATGATCATTTCAACTCCCTTCAGGACCGCTGGCGTGCTGTTGGAGCGGTTCCCCGCGGGTCCAAAGGAACACTCTGGAACAACTACCATTTTTTGGTAGAGAAATTTTTTGATAAGGTCAATATCAACAAAGAGCTGAAGGACCTGGATCTTAAAAAGAACCTGGAAACCAAAACGGAGCTTTGTGAAAAGGCCGAGGAGCTGCTCTTGGAGACAAGTGTTACCAGGTCATTCCAGCAATTGCAAAAATTGCATGAAGCCTGGAAGGAAACAGGACCGGTTCCCAAGGATAAGAAAGATGAGTTGTGGGATCGCTTCAAGGCTGCTACAGACAAACTCAATAAGCGTCGCCAGGAGCACTACGAAACCTTGCGCGAAGAACAAAACAAAAATTATGCAGCCAAACTGGTCCTTTGTGAAAAGGCGGAAGAGTTGATAGTGAACCTTCCGGAGACGCCCCGCCAGTGGCAACAAAGAACAGAAGAGATCAACGAGCTCTTTAAGGTTTGGAAGTCCATTGGCTTTGCACCAAAGAAAGTGAATAACGAGGTGTGGAATCGGTTCAGGGCTTCTCTGGACACATTTTTCAGCAACAAAAAGGAGTTCTTTAAGAAATACAAAGACCAGCAAAAGGAGAATTATAACCAAAAACTGAACCTTTGCATGCAGGCTGAAGCACTTAAGGACAGCGAGGACTGGCGTGCAACGACAGAAAGCTTGATTGCCCTCCAAAAGGAATGGAAGGAGATCGGACCTGTTCCTGCAAAATTTTCTGATAAGATCTGGAAGCGTTTTCGTGAAGCCTGTGATGTGTTTTTTAACAGGAAATCTGAGCATTTTGCCAATATCGGTGAAAAGCAGGAAGAAAACCTGGAAAAGAAAAAGGCGCTTATTGACAAGATCAAAACATATGAATATAGTGAGGATAACAAGGAAAACCTTGACATCCTGAAAGACTTTCAGCGTCAGTGGATGGATATCGGACATGTGCCGATCAAGCAGAAGGATCAGATACAGGCAGCGTTCCGAAAAGCCATTGATGAGCAGTTTGATAAACTCAAGCTGAACAAAAAAGCCAAGAGCACACTGTCGTTCAGGTCAAAAATCGAGAACCTTAAAGGCGCACCCAACGCCGGAAACATCATTCAGAAAGAAAGAAATTTCCTGGCGAACAAGATCAAAAACCTGGAAGGTGACATCCAGGTATTGGAAAACAATATTGGCTTCTTTGCTTCTTCCAAAAAAGCAGATGTGCTGAAAGCGGAATTTGAAGAGAAAATTGAGAAGGCGCGTAATGAGATTACGATGCTGCGAGAAAAGATGAAGATCCTGGCTGACAGCTAATTTCGAATTTTTTGTATCTTTGTCAGGTAACACATTGATAAAATGCGCTCATCATGGCCAAAAAAGTGTTGCTGACATGCTTAGTCTGCTTTGCTGCAGCGATTCTGCCTCTTCATGCGGTTGACTTTGGTATCAGGGGAGGACTAAATTTCTCTTCAGTGCCCTCATCCGATGAGTTTACACTTTTTAGTAACGGTTGGACTGATCATATGCTGGAAGTTCCCCAAAGCAGCCACACCGGCTTTCACTTTGGTGTCTTTGCCAATTTTTCTTATGCCAGTCTTTTTGTGCAACCTGAATTTCTCTTTGAAGAAACAGGTCAGAAACTGGTGCTCATCAGCCAGAACAATGCGGCAGGGAATCCTGAAATCAGCAGTTTTACCCCAAAATTCAGTAATATCAAAATCCCGATTACTGCAGGAATCGAATTTGGGTTTCTTCGCATCGGGGCAGGCCCTTATTATGCCTATATGCTGGATAATACCCGGGGATTCTTTGATTCCATTTCGTTAGATGATGGGATATCTTTTAATTACAAAGATTCCAGGATGGGCTACCAGGCCATGGCCGGTATCAGGATAGGAAATATCAGCCTGGATTACAGACTTGAGGGTTCAATCAGCCGGCTGGGTGATGGCATTGACATCGGTGGTGCTTATGCTGATTTTAACATCCGGCAGAGGCAGCATATCATCAGTCTTGGCATTGTGATCTTCTGATTTGCTTTAAGATCATCATTGAACTATTAGGCGCGGAATGGCTCTTTTCGCTTATCGGAAGATAATCGCTTTGACCGGCGATATCCGGGAAACAATATAGGAAGGGAGAATGAGCATGGCCATGGAGAAAACAAAACTCCCCAGGTTGAGCAAAAGGACGTGGCTCAGACGCAAATTTACAGGCACTTCAGATACATAATAGGATTCCGGGGAAAGGCTTATTAACCCTGTGGAAGCTTGAACAAGGCATAGCCCGATCCCAATCAGGTTTCCCCATAACAAGCCACGTGAGATGAGCATGCCCGCATGATATAGAAATACATTTCTTACCAGGGTGTTTCTTGCGCCAAGCGCTTTCAGGATCCCAATGGCATTCGTTTTTTCCAGCACCGTGATCAGCAAGGTGGTGATCATGTTGATGCCAGCGACCAAAATCATCAGGACGATGATTACATACACGTTCATGTCCAGCAAAGCGAGCCAGTCGAATATCTGTGGATAAAGCTGCCTGATGCTTTGCGCGTCCAGGTGATAGGGGATCATGTCGAGGGCTTTCCCTGTGATCTCCGGTATGTCATCAAAATGATGGACCAGCACCTCGTAACCCCCAATCTGGTCAGCTTCCCAGTCATTGAGTGTCTGCACATGCCTGATATCGCCTAATACAAATACCCTGTCCAGCTCTTCCAGTCCGGTGTCATAAATCCCGTTGATGTGTAACCTTCTGATTCGCGGAGGATCCTGAATAAAATAGATGAACAGGTCATCCCCTGTATCCAGCATGAGTCTGCGAGCAATTAATTCAGAGATGATGACCCCATCCGAACGTGTGGTGTCGTCCATGTGGAGTGTATCCCCGCTCACCAGCCTTTCACGGAAAAAGGACCAGTCGAAATCGGGGCCTACGCCCTTAAGGATCACTCCATGGATGTCCTCATCAGTTTTGATGATGCCCGGTTTTGTGGCAAATCGTTGAATGTGCCGTACACCCTCAGTTTTACGAAGCTCATCCAGGAAGTCTTGCTCACTGCTGATAGGCTGGGCCTCGAACGATACATTGTAATCGTAATTGGTGATCTGGATATGCGAGCCGAAGCCAATCACTTTCTCCCGGATCTCATGCTGAAAGCCTGTGACCACGGCCATGGAGACAATCATTACGGCCAGGCCCAGGGCGATGCTGATGATGGCGATCTTCCTGATCAGGGCAATGTATGTTTTCCCCTTACGGGCACCGCCAAGGCGTCTGGCTATATATAATGGTATATTCAAGGCAAATGATTTTTACCAAAAGTAGCACTTTTAGCTGACCTGGAAAACCAGTCGATCACCTTCCTTGTCCACTTTAATTACATCACCGGCTTTGAAGTTTCCGGCGAGGATTTCCACGGAAAGTTTGTTTAGCACGTGTCGCTGGATGATGCGTTTCAGTGGCCTTGCGCCAAACTGCGGATCAAAACCCGCTTCCGCAATCCAATCTGCAGCTGCATCAGTAAGTACAACCCGCATGTCATTGTCCTCCAGCATGTCCTTTACGTATTCCATCTGTAAGGATACAATGCCCCGTATCTCATCTCTTGTCAATGGCTTAAACATGATGGTTTCATCGATGCGGTTCAGGACCTCAGGACGGATGCTGCGTTTGAGCAAGTCAAGCACATCCTGCCGGCACTTGTCAATGACCGCTTCTCTGTTCTCATCAGTAATCATCTCCATCTGTTCCTGGATCAAGCCTGAACCCACATTGGAGGTCATGATGATGATGGTATTTTTAAAGTCTGCTGTACGTCCTTTGTTGTCTGTGAGGCGGCCATCTTCCAGTACCTGCAGCAAGATGTTGAAAACATCCGGGTGCGCCTTTTCAATCTCATCCAGCAGGATCACGGAATAGGGCTTGCGCCTGACCGATTCTGTCAGCTGGCCGCTTTCCTCGTAGCCTACGTATCCAGGAGGTGCACCGATCAGCCTGCTCACGGCGTGGCGTTCCTGGTACTCAGACATGTCGATGCGGACCATGGCGTTTTCATCATCAAAAAGAAACTCCGCCAGTGCCTTGGCGAGCTCTGTCTTACCTACACCCGTGGTGCCCAGGAAGATAAACGAGCCAACCGGACGTTTGGGGTCTTGCAGACCGGCACGGCTTCTGCGAATGGCATCGGAAACGGCTTCGATGGCCTCATCCTGGCCGACAACGCGTTTATGCAGCTCATCTTCGAGCTTAAGCAGCTTTTCTCTCTCGCTTTGAAGCATGCGGCTAACCGGTATGCCCGTCCAGCGCGACACCACATCTGCAATGTCCTCTGCGCTTACCTCTTCCTTAATCAGTGCGCTTTCTGCCTGCATTTCACGAAGCTTCTGATGAAGTTCCTGCAGCTTTTTCTCGGAATCCTTAATGCGGCCATAGCGGATTTCAGCCACCTTTCCAAAATCCCCGCTGCGCTCAGCCTGTTCGGCTTCAAAGCGATACTGCTCAATGGCAGCTTTGTGTTTCTGGATCTCGTCAACTACTGCCTTTTCATCTTCCCATTGGGCCTTAAGTTTGTTTTTCTCCTCCTGCAGGTTCGCCAACTCCTCCGTGAGGATCTTCAGCTTCGCTTCATCCTTCTCGCGCTTGATGGCTTCCCGTTCAATTTCCAGCTGCCTGATCTTGCGCTCCGCCTCGTCCAGCTCTTCCGGTACCGAATTCATCTCCAGGCGTAACTTCGAAGCGGCCTCATCCACCAGGTCAATGGCTTTATCCGGTAGAAAACGGTCTGATATGTATCGATGCGAAAGCTCTACTGCCGAGATGATGGATTCATCCTTGATGCGCACCTGGTGGTGTGTTTCATATCGTTCCTTCAGGCCGCGCAGGATGCTTATCGCGTCAGGCCTGGAAGGCTCATCCACCATGACGATCTGAAAGCGGCGCTCCAGGGCTTTGTCCTTCTCAAAATATCGCTGGTACTCCTTCAGCGTGGTCGCACCAATGGCACGCAACTCGCCCTTGGCCAGTGCAGGCTTCAATATGTTTGCAGCATCCATGGCGCCCTCGCCTGCAGCACCGGCACCAACGAGGGTGTGGATCTCGTCAATGAACAAGACATACTCCCCGTCAGAAGCTACCACTTCCTTAACCACCGCCTTGATGCGCTCCTCAAATTCACCCTTGTATTTCGCACCAGCAACGAGGGCACCCATGTCAAGCGAAAAGATCTTTTTCGACTTCAGGTTTTCAGGCACATCGCCATTGATGATCCTGTGTGCGAGACCCTCTGCTATTGCGGTCTTACCCACGCCAGGTTCACCAATAAGGATGGGGTTATTCTTGGTGCGCCGCGACAAGATCTGAAGGATTCTCCGAATCTCTTCATCGCGGCCGATCACCGGATCCAGTTTGCCGCTTTGTGCCAGATCATTCAGGTTGTTGGCGTAGCGATTCAGGGCATTCAAGCGCTCTTCTGCTGACTGGCTATCCACGGTTGCTCCCTGACGCAGGCTCTTTATGGCTTCCTTCAGTCCATTTACCGTAAGACCACTGTCTTTCAGTAACTGTGCAGCATCATCCGATCCGGACATAATGCCCAGCATCAGGTGCTCGATGGAAATGTATTCATCACCAAACTCTTTGAGCATGCTGTTGGCCACTTGCAGTGCCTTCTTGCCTGAAGTTGCCAGGTAAGGCTCGCCCCCGGCCACCTTTGGATATCTGCCGATAATCCGGTCCAGCGCCTGCATGATGCTGGAAACAGGCACATTGTTTTTCTTGAGCAAATGTGGAGTCACATGATCATCCACAGCCAGAATACCCTTCAGCAAATGCCCGCTTTCAATGGCCTGGTGTTCATATCCCATGGCGATCTCCTGGGCTTTCTGAATGGCCTCCTGTGATTTTACGGTTAAACGATCAAAATGCATGTATCCTCCTAAATTAATTGTTTTTCAAACTAAAAGTATTTTACAGTCAATTGCATCAAATTGTGCGCCATAAGTTATTTAACGCCATTTGCAAGTCAAAATGACAGTGCTTTTTTTCATGAACTGACAGGGTTTCAGTAGCCGAATATGAAAGGATTTTGTATTATTGCGGCATTGACTTTTTGACATTTCGACCTTTAGACGTTTTTGGACTATGAAAAAATTGAAACTGCACTGGCAAATTCTGATTGCACTGGCATTCAGCATTATTTTTGGTTATTTCTTCAGGGATCACGTGCATTATGTGACCTGGATGGGGGATCTTTTCCTGCGTGCGTTGCAGATGATCATTGCGCCCCTGATCCTTTCTTCCATCATATCCGGCGTGCTGAACCTGGGTAGCTCCAAAAACCTGGGACGAATGGGCGCCAAGACCATCGGGTACTACATGGTTACTGGCCTGATTGCGGCCACGGTGGGGATCATTGCGGTGAATCTCATCCGTCCGGGACACAGCGCCGACATCCGCCTGCAGGAGGAGTTCGTCCTGGATGCAGACCCGGCCACCCTTGGACAAACCTTGCTGGAGATCGTGCCTACCAATATTTTCCAGGCCATTGCCGAGACGGACATGCTTTCCATCATATTCTTTGCCATCCTGTTCGGCTTCTTCGCCTCTCGTCTCAATGACAAGTACAGGGCGCCCATTGAAAAGACCTTCAACGCGATTTTTGAGGTCATGATGCGCATCACCATGTTTGTGATCCGCTTCGCTCCATTGGGCATATTTGGCATTGTTTCGGGGATCGTAGCGGAGCAGGCCGATGACCTGGTGGGCATTTTTTCGAGCATGGGGGTTTACATGCTTACCGTAATCCTGGCCTTGATGGTGCATTCCGTGGTCGTGTTGCCTTTGCTAATGCGTTTTGTAGGGGGTGTTGATCCGCGCAAGCACTTCAGGGCAATGAGCGTACCGCTGCTGACAGCCTTTACCACTTCCAGCAGCAGCGCCACGCTGCCCCTTACCATGGAAGCAGTGGAACAGCGGGCCGGGGTCTCTAAAAAGACATCCAGCTTTGTATTGCCATTGGGTGCTACGATCAATATGGATGGTACGGCTCTCTATGAATGTGTTTCCGTGCTTTTCATCGCGCAGGTCATTGGGATGGAGCTATCCATCGTGCAGCAGCTCATCGTGGTCATCACGGCACTGCTCGCATCGATTGGAGCAGCAGGTGTGCCCATGGCCGGTCTGGTGGTCATCACCATCATCATGTCGGTGCTGGGAATGCCCCTCGAGGCGATTGGCCTGATCCTGGCCGTGGAACGGATACTCGACATGTTCCGTACATCTGTCAACATCTGGAGCGATACCTGCGGTGCTGTGATCATCGCACGTTCAGAGGGAGAGAAGCTGAAGGTACAGCTTAATGGTAAAGATCGAGCAGTCCGGGCGGAGGATTAAGACGGATCTCCCTGGCATCGTGGTCTATGGCGGTGATGAGTTCATCTGCCACCGGAATCAGCGTCTCCTTGCCAGCCTTCATGATGCTGAAAACAGGGTTGCCAGGGAAATCGAGGACCTTACTGATCTCACCAATATGCGCTCCGGTATCCAGGTAGGCCTGGTATCCGGCGATCTCATGAAAATAAAAGGACTCACCTTCCAGTGGCGGCAAATGATCAATAGGAAGATAAACCTCCTGTCCGCAGAGGTGCCTGGCCTTGTCTATCGTATCTACGTCTTCAAAATGGACAACCGCCTCCTTGGTTGCAGGCCTCAAGGTCATGTCTTCTATAAAAAAAGGAACCAGTTTCCCTTCTATAAGAATGAAAACTGATTCCAGTGATTCGTAGTGTTCAATGTCATCGGTATCCAGGGCGATGAGCAGACCTCCTTCAATGCCCAGGGCTTTTATGATGTAACCCAGATAATAGCAATCCTCTTTTTTCATCTGGTGCCTCCTGAAATCATTCATCACATGAACCGCAGCCATTCAGGTGGCCGGTTGCCGCATGAAGCAGGATACCGGTTTTTTCGATCTTCACGCAACCAGGAAAACCTGGTCTTGCGCATGGTAGGACAATTGTTTATGCTTTGTCGTCTGCCTTCTTTTCCTCTTCCTCTTTGCCAGCATCCTTTGCCTCTTCTTTGGCTTCGGGCTTTTCTTCGGCCTTTTCTGCCTTCTTTTCTTCGGCTTTTGCCTCTTTCTCCTCCTTTTTCTCTTCAGCCTTCTCCTCTGGCTTTGTTTCAGCTTTTACCTCTTCCTTTTTTTCTTCGGCTTTTTCTTCTTTCTTCTCTTCAGGCTTTTCAGCTGCCGTTTCTTCCTGCTTGCTTTCCTCTGCAGGGGTCTCCTCCTGTGCTTCTGCCGCACCTTCTTCTACCTTCAAGCTCTCTTTGGCTAACTTCTTGGAAAGCTCTGCAGCCCTGGCTTCATTGATCTTCCGTTCTTCTTCGAGGCGCTTCTTTACTTTTTCTTTTTTACTGAGCTCCTCATCCTTGCGGGCTTGTTCAATCCTGGCTTCCTTCTCTTTCAGCCAGGCCTGGAATTTCTCTTCTGCTTCCTCCTCGGTATGTGCGCCTTTGGCGACACCTTTAAGCAGATGATGTTTCATCATGACACCCTTGGTAGACAAGATGCTGCGCGCCGTGTCAGATGGAGACGCCCCCACTTGTACCCAATGCAGGGCCCTGTCAAAATCAATGTTGATGGTAGCTGGATGGGTCATGGGGTTGTAAGTGCCAAGTCTCTCAATAAATTTTCCGTCCCGGGGTGCACGACCGTCCGCTACTACAAGATGATAAAAAGGTTGTCCTTTTTTACCTTTTCTCTGTAGTCTGATCCTTGTTGGCATTGTAAATGTGTATTAAAGTTTAGAAAATGTTGATTTTTAAGAAGGTGCAAATATCGTTTTTTTTTCTGAATTAAAAAAATATTGTGCAGCTATTTTTGCCCTCCGCGGCAATCGTTTTTTGTATAATTTTAAAAACAGAAACGAACAGGCATGTCAGATAAACAATTTACTCATTTACACGTACATACCCAATATTCCATACTTGATGGCGCTGCAGCCATTGGTCCGTTACTGAAAAAAGCCGCTGATGATGGGATGCAGGCCCTGGCCATTACCGACCACGGCAACATGTATGGGGTCATGGAGTTCACCGCACAGGCCAAAGCCCTGGGCATCAAACCGATCATCGGTTGCGAAATGTATGTGACCGACGGCAGCCGCCACGAAAAAAAGGCCAAGTCCGACCGCAGTGGACACCATATGATCCTCCTGGCCAAAAACTTCCAGGGATATAAAAACCTTTCCAGGCTTTGCTCCATTGGCTACATTGAAGGCTTTTATTACACCCCACGCATCGACAAGGAGGTGCTTCTTGCCCACAGGGAGGGCCTAATAGGTACCTCTTCCTGCATAGGCGGAGAAATCCCGCAAACCATTCTCCAAAAGGGAGCAGAGGCCGCAGAAAAAGTGTTGCTGGAGTACCTGGAAGCATTTGGTGAAGACTATTACCTGGAGCTGCAGCGACATGGGCTGGAAGAGCAGCAAGTGGTCAACAAGGTGCTGATTCAGCTGGCGAAGAAACACCAGGTCAAGCTGATTGCCACCAACGACTGTCATTTCATTAACAGGGACGATGCCCGTGCACACGATATCCTGGTCTGCCTGCAGACCGGTCGCGACCTGGAAGATGATACGCGGATGAAATACTCAGGGGAAGAATACCTGAAGACACGTGCGGAAATGGCTGAGCTGTTTTCGGACGTCCCTGAAGCCCTCGAAGGCACCATAGACATCACCAATAAAATTGAGGATTACAAGATCACACAGGATGTGATGCTGCCCTCTTTTCCACTGGCAGAAGGATTTGACACAGAGGATGCTTATCTGCGCCACCTGTGCTATGAAGGCGCGAGGAAACTGTATCCGGAAATTACCGATGAGATCAGGGAAAGGCTGGATTTTGAACTAAAGGTGATTGGCGATATGGGGTTTGCTGGATACTTTCTGATCGTGCAGGACTTCATCAACAAGGCCAGGGAGATGGATGTGGCTGTCGGGCCCGGCAGGGGGAGTGCAGCAGGTTCAGCAGTAGCCTATTGTACAGGCATCACTGCCATTGACCCCATTAGGTATAACCTTCTTTTTGAGCGTTTTTTGAATCCGGAAAGGATCTCCATGCCCGATATCGATATTGATTTTGATGATGAAGGCAGAGAGAAGGTACTGCAATATGTCATTGAAAAATATGGCAGGGAGAAAGTGGCGCAGATCGTTACTTTCGGCACGATGGCCGCGCGCTCATCCATCAGGGATGTCGCCCGTGTGCTGAAGCTGCCTCTCCCTGAGGCCGACAAGTTGGCCAAACTCGTACCTGACAGGCCGGGGACAAGCCTGAAAAATGCTTATAAGGAAGTTCCTGAGCTGGCCAAAGCACTTAAGGAAGCCCCGCCCGTTGTACAGGAAACCCTGAAGTATGCCAAAAGCCTGGAGGGATCTGCCCGGCAGACAGGTGTGCATGCCTGTGGGGTCATCATCGGCCCCACCGACCTGATTGACTGTCTGCCACTGAGCACACAGAAAGACACTGACCTGCCTGTTACACAGTATGATGGATCATATGTGGAGTCGGTGGGCATGCTAAAAATGGACTTCCTTGGACTGAAAACCTTGTCCATTATGAAGGAGGCCGCCAGGAATATTGAAAAACGCTACGGCTCCAAAATTGACCTGGAAAACATTCCGCTGGACGACGAAAAAACCTACGAACTTTATCAGCGGGGAGATACCATCGGCACCTTCCAGTTTGAGTCACAGGGCATGCGGGAATACCTGAAAGAGTTAAAGCCCACCAACATAGAAGACCTTATTGCCATGAACGCCCTGTATCGCCCGGGTCCCATGGATTTTATCCCGATGTTCATTAAGCGCAAGCACGGGCAGCAAAAGGTTGAATACCCCCATCCGTGGCTGGAAGACATCCTGAAGCCCACCTTTGGCATCATGGTCTACCAGGAGCAGATCATGCAGGCTGCGCAGATCATGGCAGGGTTTACGCTGGCCAATGCAGACATTCTTCGCCGTGCCATGGGTAAAAAGAAGGTCGAGGAAATGGAGCGACAGAAGGTATTCTTTATCGAGGGTGCCACCAAAAAAGGCGTGGAGAAAGCCCATGCAGAAAAGATCTTCGATGTGATGGCACGCTTTGCTGAATATGGATTTAACCGGTCACATTCAGCAGCTTACTCGGTAGTGGCCTATCGCACGGGCTACCTGAAGGCAAATTACACGGCTGAATATATGGCTGCCGTGCTGACCCACAACTTCAGCGACATCAAAAAGATCACTTTCATCATGGAGGAATGCCAGCGCCAGAAAATACCGGTGCTGGGGCCCGACATCAACGAGAGTACCTTCAATTTCGTGGTGAACGAGAAGGGCGAGATCCGTTTTGGTCTCGGTGCCATCAAAGGGGTGGGAGAAGGGGCCGTGGAAAATATCGTGTCGGAAAGGGAAGCCAATGGCCCTTACAAGAACATCTTTGATTTTGCCAAAAGGGTAAACCTCCGGAATGTAAACAAGCGTGTTTTTGAATCGCTTGCCCGGGCAGGGGCCTTCGATCGATTCGAAGGGGTGCATCGCGCACAGTTTTTCTACTCAGAAGACAACGGCGCCAGCATTTTTCTGGACAAGATCATCCGGCATACCCATAATGTCCAGCAAAGAGAAAACACCTCTCAAATGAATCTTTTTGAGGAAACCAGCGAAGTCTACTTTCCGGATCCGGAGTTGCCCAAATGTGATCCCTGGAGCAAACTGGAAATGCTGAAGCAGGAGAAGGATGTTACGGGGATGTATATTTCCGGGCACCCCCTAGACAATTACAAAATCCACATCCAGAGCTTTTGCAGCCACCAGGTAGGTGACCTTAAAAATCTGCACGCGCTCAAGAACAAGGAAATTACTTTTGCAGGGATTATCACGGCTGCAGCACATAAATATGCCAAGAATGGAAACCCTTATGGTACCATACAGATTGAAGATTACTCCGAGTCGCACCAGATATACCTTTTTGCAGAAGACTATTTGAAGGTAAAGCACTTCATGGAACCCCAGAACACGGTATTCGTGAAGGCACGCATTCAGCCAAACCGTAGGAATCCCGGCCAGCTGGACATCAAAGTGAAAAGCATGACATTGCTCAGTGAGATGGTAGCGCAAGATCGGTCTGACCTTGTGCTTCATCTACCGGTTGCTGACATCGACCAGCATCTGGTGGACAGGATGAAACGAACGGCCACCAAGCATAAGGGGAGGTCGCGGCTGAAGGTATACCTGATCGATCCGGTGGATCACAACTCCATTGAGATGTTGTCTCGTACGGTTAAAGTCGAGCCTGTAGGCTTCCTGCAGGAGCTATTAAAACATTATGAGGTAAAATTCCGTTTAAACTGAGGCGTTCCCTCATGACAATTTGTTATATTTTGCAAAATGCCACGGCGTTTGCGCGAAATGAAACGGCAATTCATATCTTTGTGTTGAATACCATTTAAAACGTAGAAGTATGGCACTTGAAATCACTGATTCCAACTTTGAAGAGCACGTATTGAAGGCAGATAAGCCCGTGGTTTTGGATTTTTGGGCTGAATGGTGCGGCCCTTGCCGGATGGTTGGCCCTATTGTTAATGAGCTGGCCGAAGAGTACAAAGACAAAGTCGTCGTTGGTAAGGTGGATGTGGACAGCAATCCTGATGTAGCCATGAAATATGGCATCCGCAACATTCCCACCATTTTGTTTTTCAAGGACGGGGAGGTCGCAGACAAACAGGTGGGTGCTGTTCCTAAGAATGTGCTCGCCGGCAAGATCGAGAGCCTGCTGTAGTCTTCGTATTCTTGTCCTATTCATTCCAGATTTGAAAATCCGAAGGCTTCGGCAATGACGCGGAGGCCTTCAAAATCTGTATACTTTTGATAAAGAAAATTGATCCGGAAGTACCAGGTCGTTTTGGAAGCCTCGAGCTGTTGGCCCGCCAGGTGGTGGAAGGCTTCATTACGGGGATGCATAAAAGCCCGTTTCATGGATTTTCCGTGGAGTTTGCCGAGCACAGGATTTATAACCCTGGTGAAAGCACGCGGCATATCGACTGGAAACTCTATGCCCGGACCGAAAAACTGTTTGTAAAGCGCTTCGAGGAAGAAACCAACCTGCGCTGTCATATCGTGGTCGACAATTCTTCATCGATGCATTTTGGCGGACAGCGAAAGTCTGGACGAAGCGAGACAAAGCTGGACTTTGCCATCGAATCCAGTGCCGCACTGATGTATCTGCTCAGGAAACAGCGCGATGCGGTCGGGCTCACCATCGTATCCGACAAAATGGAACTGCAGACCCCGGCCCGGTCCAGCAGCGTGCACCATAAAATGCTGTATGGCCACCTCGACAAGCTTTACCAGGAGTCCGAACGAAAAGAACAGAAGCGCACCAATACGGCGGATATGTTGCACCTGCTGGCAGAAAAAATCCATAAGCGCTCCCTGGTAATCATCTTTTCCGACATGATGGATAACGAAGCCAGCCCGGATAACATCTTCTCCGCCTTGCAACACCTGAAACATAACAAGCACGAGGTTATCCTTTTCCATGTCTATGAAGGGCAGCAAGAGCTGGGTTTTGATTTTCAGAGCCGGCCTTACCGCTTTGTCGACATGGAAACAGGAGAGACCGTCCGGCTCAACCCGGGCGATCTGAAGGGAGATTATGTGGAGCGGATGACGGAATATTTCAACAACTTGCGCCTGAAATGTATGCAATACAAGATCGACTTCGTGCCCTCCGACATCAACAAAGGCTACGAGGACATCCTAATGTCCATGCTCGTGAAAAGGTCAAAGCTTTACTGATCCGCGCGGTCGCCCGGCAGTGTGAGTGCCTTATAATCCGCAAAAAACGTGTGTCCGGGACCCAGGGGGCGGTTTATCTGGTATTATAGATCGCGCTAGAGCACGTCCACGATCTTTCCGGTGGCGTATGCACCCTTATCCAGTTTGTCTTTTACCTGGGAGAATGCATCCAGCGTATATTCCACGTCCTCAAGCGTATGCACCGCGGTGGGAATTAGCCGCAGGATGATCATCCCTTTGGGGATCACGGGATAGGCTACAACCGAGCAGAAAATGTTGAAGTTTTCCCGGAGGTCGTGCGTCAGGTTGGTGCCTTCGGGGGTGTCTCCGCTGAGTACCACCGGGGTGACGGGCGACTGGGTGTTTCCGATGTTGAATCCCCGCTTTTTCAGCCCGTCCTGTAAGGCGTTGGCGATAGTCCAGAGTTTTTTCCGTAGCTCAGGCTTGTTCCTGATCAGCTCCAGGCGCTTTAAGCCGCCAATGACCAGGGGCATCGGCAAGGACTTGGCATAGATCTGGCTGCGCATGTTGTACATCAGGTAGGTGATGATGTCTTTTGGGCCAGCCACAAAGGCACCAATGGATGCAAAAGCCTTGGCAAAGGTTCCAAAGAAAACGTCCACACCATCCTGTACGCCGAAGTGTTCGGCGGTACCGGCACCTGTCTCACCCATGATGCCCACGCCGTGCGCATCATCCACAAGCAGCCTGAAATCAAAATCCTTCTTCATGGCCACGATCTCATCGAGTTTGCCAAGGTCGCCCGACATGCCAAACACGCCTTCCGTGATGACAAGCACACCGCCGCAGGTCTTTTCAGCAAGCTTGGTGGCCCTTTCCAGCTGTTTGCGCAGGCTTTGCATGTCGTTGTGCGGGAAAACAAAGCGCTTACCCAGGTGCATGCGCAGGCCGTCAATGATACAGGCATGCGATTCAGAGTCATATACCACCACATCCTGGCGGTCCAGCAAGGAATCAATCACCGAGACCATGCCCTGGTAGCCGTAATTGAGCAAGTAAGCAGACTCTTTGCCAACAAAATCAGCAAGCTCCTGCTCGAGCCGTTCGTGATGATCGGTCTGACCCGACATCATGCGGGCGCCCATCGGAAGGGCCATCCCATATTCCCTGGCAGCCCTGGCATCGACCTCGCGGACCTCCGGCTCATTGGCCAGCCCCAGATAGTTATTCAGACTCCAGATGAGCTTTTCCTTGCCCTGGAACTTCATGCGGTTGGAGATCTCTCCTTCCAGCTTGGGAAAAGTGAAATATCCGTGGACCTGGTCGGCGTACTGCCCCAGCGGTCCCATCTTGCTCGTTGCCTTCGTAAAAATATCCGTCATATGTTATACATCATTGTAGTGATCAATAAAAAAACGCTGGTATCATAAATATCTGCAACAAAAATAACAGAATATCCTTTGGAAAACAAGATTACCTGCAACCTTCAGGGCCGCTTTAGATACCAGGAAGCTAAAGCCCGGGGAAGAAAGTTCCCGGATCCGGACACAGCTTCTGGTATTTCATTTGCTCGCTGACAAAGGCCACACCGGGAAAGTCTCCCTTTAAACCCTGCATGTCGGCGATGACCTGAAAATGTAGATGGGGCGGCCAGTCTCCGTTGACGGGAGCATCCCCCAAATGACACAAGACAGTTCCTTTTTCCAACGGCATGCCCTCCCGGAGATTTTCCAGCGATGCTTCAGACAAGTGGCCGTAGAGGGTAAAGAAGCTTTCACCGGCCAGCTCATGGGCCATGATGATGGTGGGGCCATAGTCACCAAATTGATCGTTATTCTGAAAGCTATGCACTTTGCCGTCCACAGGAAGATAAACCGGGGTCCCTGGGGCGGTCCACACATCGATGCCGAGGTGGATGCTCCGGGCTTCTTCTGCTTTTCCAGCAAATAGCGGGCTGCGGCGATACACCTCCCTGTCCTCGAGATAGCCGCCGTAAGCATAACGAAGCCCTTTTTTCTGCATCTCTTCAAAGATCACCTTACCCAGGCTATGGGTGTTGGAATAATCCAGGTGCTTCATTTTCGGATTGGCGGCGGAGAGGTCCAGGATCAATGTGTTGTCCCGGTGCAGGTCGGGTTGGAACAGCTTATGAAAGCTGTGGCTGTGTTTGGCTAGTAAAGTGTCTGTGATCATCAGAGGTATTTTTCCTTGAATAACTTTTCCAGGGCATACATGTCATCCCGGTGGTTTGCCGCTTCCAGGAAATCCAGCGCCTTCGCAGCTTTTTCCATCTGCCGTTTGCTTTGCTGAATGGCTTTCTGCAGTTGTTCCTTGCTCATGTATTGGACCACGGGATCGGCAGCTACATCTACTGTATCCTTGCCGGCATAAGCCCTGGGTTTGCCCTGGGCATCCACGACGGCAGTCTGGCCGTGAATGGCCTCGACCGATTTTTGGATCTGCGCCGGGGTGATCCCATGCTCAGCATTGTATTTGAGCTGTTTTTCCCTTTTGCGGTTTGTTTCGTCGATGGCAGCCTGCATCGATCGGGTGATGCGGTCGGCATACATGATGACGCGGCTGTTTATGTTTCTGGCTGCCCGCCCGGCGGTCTGGATGAGGGAACGCTCCGAACGAAGGACCCCTTCGTTATCGGCATCCAGAATGGCCACCAGGGAGACTTCCGGAAGGTCGAGTCCTTCCCTGAGGAGGTTCACACCGATCAGGACATCGAAGTTGCCCAGGCGCAGGTCGCGTAAAATCTCCACGCGCTCCAGGGTGTCGACATCCGAGTGGATGTAGCGGCATTTCACACCGGCATTGGTCAGGTATTTGGTCAGCTCTTCGGCCATTCTTTTGGTCAGCGTGGTGACAAGGGTACGCTCGCCCTTGTCGCTGCGCTGGTTGATCTCTTCAAGCAAGTCATCGATCTGGTTCAGGCTGGGTCGTACTTCAATGGGCGGCTCAAGCAGTCCGGTGGGCCTGATGACTTGCTCCACCACCACGCCTTCACTTTTCTGCAGCTCATAGTCAGCAGGGGTGGCACTCACGAAGATGACCTGGTTGATGAGTTGTTCGAATTCATCAAATTTCAATGGCCTGTTGTCGAGGGCGGCAGGCAGGCGAAACCCATACTCCACGAGGTTTTTCTTACGGGAAAAGTCTCCGCCGTACATGGCGTGGATCTGCGACACCGTCACGTGGCTCTCGTCGATCACGGTCAGGAAGTCATCGGGAAAGTAGTCAAGAAGGCAAAATGGCCGCGATCCGGGCTTCCTGCCATCAAAATATCGTGAATAGTTTTCTATACCGGAGCAGTAACCCAGCTCGCGAATCATCTCCAGGTCATAATTCACCCTGTCCTCAAGGCGTTCCGCTTCCTGCGTACGGCCTGTCTCGCGCAAGAAGGCAGCTTGTTCCACCAGGTCGTCCTGGATCATGCGGATTGCTTCCTTCATCCTGTCGGGGGAGGTCACGAAGATGTTTGCCGGATAGATGGTCAGGTGCTCCAGAGGCTCTATGGAGCGGCCGCTTTCCGGGTCAAAAAATTCCAGGGATTCGATCTCATCACCCCAGAAAACGATCCGTGCAGCCTTGTCGGCATATGCAGGGAACACATCCACCGTATCACCCTGCACCCGGAAGTTCCCCCGGGTGAACTCAGCAGTTGTTCTGCTGTAAAGGCTCCCCACCAAGCGGTGAAGCAAGCGGTTGCGACTAAGCACGTCGCCTACGTTTAATCCAATGGTGTTTTTGTTGAAATCGTCCGGGTTGCCGATGCCGTAAATACAGGATACCGAGCTGACAACGATCACGTCTCTTCGGCCCGATAAAAGCGCGCTGGTGGTGCTGAGCCTGAGCTTCTCAATTTCGTCATTTATGGACAGATCCTTTTCAATATAGGTATTGGTTGTCGGTATGTATGCTTCCGGCTGGTAATAATCATAATAGGATACAAAATACTCCACGGCATTGTCGGGGAAGAAATGTTTAAACT
>PUOJ01000045.1 GCA_003552075.1 Bacteroidales bacterium | reverse complement strand
TCTTGATGCGCATCAAAGAGACCATGATCCCGCCAGCATACCCGGTTTATTGTACAAATATTTAGACCAGATGGTCACAGAGGAGATCCTTGCTTACGAAAAGAAAAACCTGGAAAGCAAATATCCGGAGTTCAGAAAGGTTATGCAAGAGTATCATGATGGCATCTTGCTTTTTGAAATCACCAACCAGGAAGTTTGGTCCAAAGCTACCACCGACAGCACGGGACTGGAATTGTTCTTTGAAAACCACAAGGAAAAATATGATGCGGAAGGTGTAACAGAGATTCGTGGCAAGGTTATTGCCGATTACCAGCAGTACCTTGAAGAAAAGTGGCTTAACCAGTTAAGAGAGGAATATGAGGTATGGATTAATGAAGATTTGCTTGAATCCATTAAAGCAGCAGAATAACAGGATAGCATGATACACATGTTTTCTCGTCGTCTCTTAGGGACAATAACACGTATTCTGATCATCTTTGCGGGCATGATGCCACTTAGCTGTAATCTCATTGAATTCAGACCAGATGATCAACTGCTTGCCGAGGTATATGGCAACAGGCTTTATCTGTTAGACGTCCAGGGTGTAGTCCCTGCCGGAGCTGCACCAGAAGACAGTGCTGCAATGGTAAAAAGATATGTGGACCGGTGGGTTGATCAACAGATCTATACCCACCATGCAAAAGCATATGCCAACCTGGAAACAATGAATATCGAACAACGCGTGGAGGACTACAGAAACGCCTTGATTGTGCATGCTTTTGAACAGGATCTTGTGAAGAATGAATTGGATACCATTGTCACAGATGACGAAATCAGCAGCTATTACGATAACCACCAGGAACGTTTAAGGGTGCGTAATACGATTGTGGCAGTGAATTTTATAAAACTACCCCACAATACGGGAGCTGTGCGCCAAATCCGTTCACTCTATCGATCAGTGGCTGAAGATGACCTGCGACAACTTGAGAATCTGAGTCTGGAGCATGCTGCAAGCTATCAGATTGATCCCGGACAGTGGCTTGCGTTTAACGATCTGATCAAAGAGCTGCCTCTGGAGGTAGATGATCCGGTTTCTTTTTTGAACAACAACCGTTTTGTGGAAATAACAGATGACTATTATCGTTACTTCCTATATATACATGATTTCCGCGTGAGAGGAGATCCATCTCCCAAAACTTTTGAGAAAGAAAACATCAGGCAGCGTATTCTGAGCAGAAGAAAAAAAGATTTTTTGCAAAATCGAAGGCGCGAGATGTTTAATAGTGCAATTGAAGGGAATCATGTGGAAGTGTTTTATTAACAAGTAATTTAAAGGAATAATTTTTATGTATAAGCACATGCAAATGATTGCAGCGTTGGTTTTTTTACTGCTGCTTATGCCTCATCACCAGGGCTTTACGCAGCAAAATATTGTTGTGGACCATATCGTTGGTGTGGTTGGCAGCAACGCCATTCTAAAGTCAGAGTTGATGGATCAGAAAATCCAGGTTCAGACCCAGGGAGTCGAGCTTGGGGATGAGCCATTGTGCACAATGCTGGATGACCTGATGTTTCAAAAACTGCTCTACAACCAGGCAATGATCGATAGCATTGAGGTGGATGATTCGGAAATTGAGATGGAGATTGAAAGGCGGCTGCGTTTCTTTATACAGCAGATTGGTTCCAGGGAGCGCCTGGAAGAGTATTATGGCCAAAGTGTTGAGGAGTTGCGTGAAGAGTTCTGGGACCCTATCAGGGAGCAAATCATCAGTCAGCGCATGGAGTCAAAAATTACCCGCAATGTATCGGTCACGCCATCTGAAGTCAGGACATTCTTTGAATCCTTGTCGGAAGACGAAATTCCCATGGTGGAGAGTGAGCTGGCCCTGGCCAAAATTGTGATTGAACCCACTTTGCAGGTAGAAGAAGTGCAGGCAGTAAAAGAAAGGCTGGAGGGTTACCGTCAGCGTATCATTGAAGGAGAAAACTTTCGGACCCTGGCCATATTGTACTCTGACGACCCTGGTACAGCGCGCCAGGGCGGAGAATTAGGTTTTGTCAGACGTGGCGAACTTCATCCGGAATTCGAAGCAGTGGCTTTTAGCCTTGAACCAGGAGAGGTATCCGGTATCGTTGAAACGCGCTCAGGCTATCACATCATTCAACCCATCGAGCGAAGGGGTGAGGAGGTCAACGTAAGGCATCTGTTGCTCAGGCCCCAGGTGTCGCCTGAAGTGGAACAGGAAACCATAAACAAGCTTGACAGCATCCGTACCGCCATCATGAGTGGCGACATTACCTTTCGTGATGCAGCCCGTCAGTATTCAGATCATAGAAGTGCAAGCAGTGGAGGCATTATGGTCAACCCTTATACGGGAACCAGAAGATTTAAAACCGATGAACTTGACCCCAATCTTTTTTTCGTAGTTGATAGGCTGGAGGTAGGTGAAATATCCCGACCCATGCAGACCGCAACAGAAGATGGTGGTCAGGCATTTCAGATTGTCACTGTGAGAGAAAGGGTGGATCCGCATCCAGCTAACCTGCAACAGGATTATGACTTCATCAAAAACCTGGCATTAAAGGAAAAAAAGGACAAAAGACTGAATGAATGGGTCAAAAGCAGACTGAAAGGAACATATATTACCGTTCATGAAGATTATGAACACTGCGGGTTTGACCATGATTGGCTTAAATATGCGAGATGACGGTTGAAGTTTTTTACAGTTTCCTGCAACGCATAAGAATGAAGCGATGTTGCTTGCAGATCGCTACTAATTGTTTGATTTAAAATGTGGAATATGAAGTTTTCTTCAGATGTGGAAGCCCTTGATGCCTTGGCGGAAAAATATAGCAGCCTGAAAGGGGAGATTGGAAAGGTGATCATTGGACAGGATGAAGTTGTAAAAAATGTGATCATATCAATATTCAGCAAAGGGCATTGTCTGTTGGTAGGTGTGCCCGGTTTGGCAAAAACCTTGCTGGTGAATACCATTTCAAAGGTGCTGGGCCTTAAATACAGCAGAATTCAGTTCACCCCTGACCTCATGCCCTCCGACATTATTGGCACAGAAATTCTTGATGAGACAAGGAATTTCCGCTTTGTGAAGGGACCTTTATTTGCCAATATTATCCTTGCGGATGAGATTAACCGAACACCTCCCAAAACACAATCAGCGCTGCTTGAAGCCATGCAGGAGCGCTCAGTGACTGCAGCAGGTTCGACCTACCGGCTGCAAGAGCCATTCTTTGTGCTTGCCACCCAAAACCCTATCGAGCAAGAAGGAACCTATCCGCTGCCTGAGGCACAGCTAGACAGATTCATGTTTAATGTGTACCTCGAATACCCCTCTTTTCAGGAGGAACTGGAAGTGGTAAAATCCACCACGGCAGATAAAACATTTGAATTGGATGTGGTCATGCAGGCTGATGAAATCCTATTCTTTCAGGATTTGATCAGGAAAGTGCCGGTGACAGATCATGTGATGGATTATGCCGTGAACCTGGCAGCAAAAACACGTCCCAAGGCTGAGCGCTCACATCAAATGGCAGATGAATATATACACTGGGGAGCAGGACCAAGAGCTTCACAATACCTCATCATCGGGGCAAAATGCCATGCTGTTCTTAACGGCAAATATGCACCCGATATTGAAGATGTGAACGCCATTGCCTACTCCGTGCTGCGACACCGCATTGTGCGCAACTTTAAGGCAGAAGCCGAGGATGTGAGCGTGGAGAAAATCGTGCGTGCTTTCCTGGAGGAGTAGGAAGGAAGAAGTAAGAAGCAGAAGGCAATAGACAGGAAGAAATTTTGGGAAGATGAGAGCTGTAGATGCGGCCAAACCCCTTCCTCTGCGAACTTCTGCGAAGCCCTCTGCGCGCATCTGCGAGAACCCTTTGCATCAAAAACCTCACTATCCCACAACGCCATAACCCCATAACTCCATAACCCCACAGCTCCATAACCCCATAACCCATTGGCTGCCCCCGACTTTTCGACATTTCGTCCTTTTGTCTTTCCCGGAAAAATTTTATGTTTTTTTCGGCAAGGTGTTTGCGAAAGAAAAAAATGTATTATCTTTGCACTCCCTGTTCGGGGAAAATGTAATCTCGGGCAGGTAAACGGAAACGATCTTTGAGGGACTGGGAGACCAAAAAAATTGACAGAAAGCAGACCCGTCAATTGGCTTTGAGCCAACTTGACGAAGTAAAAACGAAGGCGTAAGTAATGAGAGTCGGGAC
>PUOJ01000035.1 GCA_003552075.1 Bacteroidales bacterium | reverse complement strand
TTACGTGCTCGATTGAATTAAGTTTGGATCCAGCATTTGCATAAATGGCAGTCCCACAATTTTCGAATGTGGCATGTCTGATTGTTTCAACAATTGTGTGTTGCCCGAGTGTCAATGCGTTTTTATTTTCATCAACATTTTCAATCCTAAAATAGTCGAAGGTATCAGGTGTCTTATCAGATTCGATTGATATACCGTTCCATTTTTCATGATCATGATGATTTGTAAAGGTGATTGTGTCAATCTGCTGTCCATCATCTGCAATCATTAATGTGCCCTTCACTAAAAATCCTGCACCCCCTTTAAATTCGATCACAGCCCCCTGGTGGATTGTCAGCAAATCATCAGCATGAAGCGTAATGTCATTGTGAACTATTACTGTATCAGTCCATTCGCCTTGAACGTAACCGGACACAAAAATTGTATTCTGTCCGGCATTCGTTTCCAATGAAAAAATAAGAAATAAGAAAATTGTTGGGATGGAAATAAGTAGAATTCTTTTCATCGCATATTGATATTAATTATAAATGAAACAAAGCAAACGGACCTCCATGTATTAAATAAAAAACTTATTCCTGAATATTCATGGCTACTTCAGTTTTTATCGATCATTTTTGTCTTCAACTCATCTAATCTTATTTAATAAAAAGATATTTTCTTATCCGTTTCATTTGCATGTTTGCACATGATTGGAAAAACAAATTTTTACCTATGCAAAAATGTCATAGCAAGTGCAGTTTCGCCATACTTTTGCTACTTGGTAAAAGAAAAATAACATATAGCTTTCTGTTTTGCAATAGCGAATTACGCAAATATTTTTTTATAAAACAAATCACAGGAAATGTTTTTTAACTGTTTTTTGCAGTTAAATACATTGATGAAGGTAGCTTGATACGTTAAAATGCTGAATTACAACGAAAAAGATATATTGTCATGTATATATTTATTTGTCAAGACTTTATGTTTTTTGAATAACTTCTGTAAATTTTACATTGTATGGGATTATTGTTCATAAAAAAAGCATATGTATTCTCACCGCGAGGGCTTGTCGCAGAGGGAATGATTATCTAATGCGAACATGATCGGGATGGGCTTTAAAAGCACCCGCTTCTTTAGCTTGATGAATAATTAGAAGGAATAACGCATTCAATCATCAAGTTTTTTGGTTTGATTTTGTGAACCTTATAAAATTGACATAGGAAATATCTTGCTTACAAGTAAAGTAATTCAGTAAATTTTAATAAATTGGCAGTTTAACCGAAGGCAAGCTGATACTTTATGATGGCAGATCATTTTCTATTTGAATGTGTGGACTGCGGGAAACAACATGCCGTAGACAAAGGAGTTATATATCTCTGCAAGACCTGCGGCGACAAACAGGTTGAAGGGAAACCACCACCCGGCGCATTGAAAACGCTTTATGATTATGATGCCATTACCCGGAATGTCAGGGTTTTCAAATCCCTAAAGACAAATGCTTACACCGATATACTCCCGGTAAAAACCGCTGAGAGTTATCCCCCGCTGCGTATTGGCAATACCCCTTTGTATCCATTCAAGATTATGAACGGCAAAACCTTGCCTTACCATCTTTTCATAAAGGACGACAGCCAAAACCCCACTTTCTCTTACAAAGACAGGGCATCTGCCCTCGTATCGGCCTATGCCAAAGAAAATGGGATCGATACGATCGTGGCTGCTTCCACGGGCAATGCCGGATCATCCATTGCCGGGATTTGCGCATCGCAAGGGCAAAAAGCAGTGGTGCTGGTGCCTCATACAGCACCCGAGGCCAAAGTGAGCCAGATCATGATGTACGGTGCGCAAATACTGCCGGTAAGAGGCACATACGACCAGGCCTTTGACCTCAGCATAGCCCTGTCCGATACACATGGCTGGTTTAACAGGAATACCGGATACAACCCGCTGACCATTGAAGGGAAAAAAACCGCCGCTTTTGAGCTTTTTGACCAGATGCAGGGCAAAGAGATGGACAGAATATTTGTTTCCGTGGGCGATGGTGTGATCATTTCCGGTATCTATAAAGGATTTGAAGACCTGGTAAAACTCGGCTTCATGGAAAAGGTACCGGTCATTGTAGCCGTTCAGGCGGAAAAAAGCGATAACCTGGTGCGAAACATGGATTCAGATACTTTCGAGGCCAAAGCAAGTAGTACACTGGCCGACTCCATCTCCGTGGATGTACCCCGCAATTTCAACATGGCCAAAAAGTTTCTGAAGACCTATGGCGGAGAATGGCTCAGTGTAAGCGATGATGAGATCATGCAGGCAGCTTCCGTGATGGCGCGCAATACGGGCATCTTTGCAGAACCCGCAGCAGCAGCTGCCTATGCAGGATTACTCAGATATGAAAGGGATGACAAACTCCCCACCGGTTCCAACAATGTGGTGATGTCTACCGGCAGCGGACTGAAAGACCTGAAAGCCATCAAGGGGGCGTTGGAAGTGCCGGAGGCTGTGGTACCGACGTTGGAGGCAGTGGGAGAGAGAGTAAGAAGTAGGAAGTAAGTAGTAAGAACCTCAAACCTAATCCATGATAACCTTCACCATCAACGGCAAGAAACATCAGTACGATGGCAATGCGGAAGCGATGCTCCTCCCCTGGTTGCGGAATGAGCTACGCATCACTTCGCCCAAGGACGGTTGTTCCGGCGAGGGCAGCTGCGGTGCCTGTACCATTGAAGTGGACGGGAAGCCAAAACTTGCATGCCGCACCCGGTTTAAAAGCCTGGATGGAGCCACTATCTTGACCACCGAAGGCCTGCCTGAAGATTTCCGGGCCATGATCGGACATATGTTTGCCCGGCACGGTGCCGTGCAGTGCGGTTTCTGCACACCGGGCTTCATCATGCGAAGCAAAAAGCTCTTTGAGCAAAAGCAGCGCCCCTCCAGGGAGGAAATCGTAAAGGCCATCAACCCGAACATTTGCCGTTGCACCGGCTATATCAAAATCCTTGAGGCCATTGAGCGGGCACTGGATGAGCAGGAGGAGAAGGCCATGGATGTAAATAATGCCGCCGTGGGCCAACGCTGGCCGAAATACCAGGCAGTGGAAACAGCCCTGGGCGATCGTCCCTTCGTGGATGACCTCTTTTTCGATGGGATGGCCTTCGGGGCCCTTCGTTTCAGCGACCACCCAAAAACCAGGGTACTGTCCGTCGATACCCGCGATGCAGCCAACATGGAAGGCGTGATCCGCGTTTTTACCGCCGACGACATCCCGGGCAGGCGGTATAACGGCCTGATATTCGACGACTGGCCCCTGATGATCAAGACAGGAGAAACCACACGCTGCATCAGCGATGTGATTGCGGGAGTGGTAGCCGAATCGGAGGAGCTGGCCAGGAAGGCTGCCGCGGCAATTCAAGTGGAATACGAAGTGCTGGAGCCGGTTTGTGCTCCCGAGGAAGCCCTTCAACCCGATGCCCCGGAAGTTCATCCGGGCAAGTCCAACCTCCTGGAATCGGCCAGGATCGCCTCAGGTGACACAAAAAAAGCTTTTCATGATGCCGCCTTTGTATCCGAAGCCCACTTCTCCACCCCTTTCATCGAACACGCATTCATGGAAACGGAATGTGCGGCAGCGCTGCCCGAAGGAGATGGTGTGCACCTTTACAGCCAGGGCCAGGGAGTCTACGTGGACCGCAAACAGGTGGCCGCCATCCTCGACCTGGCTGAAAAGGATGTCAGGGTGACGCAGGTGTCTAATGGCGGGGGGTTTGGCGGGAAAGAGGATCTCAGTGTCCAGGGACATGCCAGTCTGTTTGCATACCTGCTGAATAAACCCGTGAAGGTTCACCTTACCCGGCAAGAGTCCATCCGCATGCATCCCAAACGCCATGCAGTCAAGATGGACATGAAACTGGCCTGCGATCAGCAAGGGAGGCTTACTGCGCTGAAAATGTGCGCAACAGGCGACACCGGGGCATATGCATCCGTAGGCACCAAGGTGATGGAAAGGGTCGTAGGACATGCCACTGGTGCGTATGTGGTTCCCAACGTGGAGATCACCTCGGATACCGTATATACCAACAACATACCAACCGGCGCCATGCGGGGCTTTGGGGTGCCGCAGGTAGTTTTTGCCATTGAAGCCTGCATCGATGACCTCTGCAAAAAAGGCGGATTCGACCGCTGGCAGATAAGATATGACAATGCCCTGCACGATGGTGCCAGGACGGCCACAGGGCAAAAATTGGAAGGCGTGGGCCTGCGTGATTGCCTGCTGGCGGTAAAAGATGACTTCCAGAAAGCCAGATACGCCGGCATCGCCTGTGCAATAAAAAATTCGGGAGTGGGCAATGCCATGACCGACGAAAGCAGTGTCAAAATCGAGTTTCGCAGCCCGGAAAAAGTGATCATCCACCATGGTTGGACCGAAATGGGACAAGGAATCCACACCATGGCCATCCAAACCCTGCACCAGGAAACCGGAATCGATCCGGCAATCATTGAGGTGCAGGCAGACACCCGGTATGACGTTCCGACCGGAATGACCACGTCCTCAAGGGGCACAGCCCTTCTTGGGAACGCCATTCTCGATGCGGCAGACAAGATCCGGAAAGAGCTGCCTTTCCAAAATAACAGGAACAGCATCCCAGAAAACCTGACAGGCAAGGTATATCATGGCCAATACGTCTGCGACTGGACAAGTAAACCGGGGGACCAGGTCAGAGACCCAATTATTCATTTTGCATATGGTTATGCCGCCCAGGTGGCTGTTCTTGATGATGCTGGCAAAATCAGCAAGGTGATCGCCGCCCATGATGCCGGAAAGATCATGAACCCCACCCTTTTTGAAGGACAGATTGAGGGTTCCGTGCACATGGGCCTGGGGTATGCCCTGCAGGAAGACCTGAAAATGCAGAAAGGGGTACCTTTAAGTTTTAAATACAAAGACCTGGGTATTCTCCGTGCCAAAGAGATGCCCCCGGTGAAAGTCATTGGTGTAGAAGCCAAGGATCCCCATGGCCCATACGGCGCCAAGGGCATCGGGGAGATCGGCATGGTTCCTACGGCCGCCGCCGTGGCCAATGCGTATGCGGCGTATGATGGGGAGATGAAGAAGGAGCTGCCGGTTAAGCGGGGTTGATCATTGGCTCGGGGTAGTGGTAGTAAGAAGTAAGCAGTATAAAGTAAGAAGAAAGAAGGATTATGTCGGCCTGAATTAGGTTTACACTTTTTGTAAACAAAAATCACGACGGGGCATTCACTTTACTGAATGGAATTATTCAAAAAAACATATACACTTGAAAACAAAATTGTTCTATGGACATTTTACTAAAAAACACCACATTCATTGCATGGGACACCCTTGATTTCCGAACTGGTGACCTTCTCGTGGAGGAAGGACCAAAGGGCGGCATCCGCTGGTTGAAAGATGACAAAGAGCTCGCGGAAGCAAGCCGGCATGAAACGATAGACTGCTCGGGAAAACTGGTGACCAAATCATTTGCATCGGGGCACCATCACGTGTATTCGGCCCTTGCCAGGGGCATGCCCCCACCTCCTGAGCCACCAGCAGACTTCAGGGAGATATTGAAGTACATCTGGTGGACCCTGGACCAGAACCTGGATGAGGAAAGCATCCGCTACAGCGCCCTGGCTACGGCGATTGCCGCTGCCAGGGCGGGCACCACCTTCGTAATCGACCACCATGCCTCACCAAACCACATCGCGGGTTCACTGGACATTATAGCAAAAGCCTTTGAGGAGGTGGGAATCAGCCACCTCTTATGCTATGAAGTCACCGACCGGGGTGGAAAGAAAAAAGCCGAACAAGGCCTCAGGGAAAACGAAAGGTATCTTACCTTAAATCAAGGCCTTGTGGGCCTGCATGCATCTTTTACGGTTGAGCCCGACACGCTGGCAAAAGCCGTGGATCTTATGAATCGGCACCAGACCGGCATTCACATGCACCTGGCTGAAGACAAATACGACCAGGAGCACTGCCTGCAAACCTACTATCAGCAGGTCACCCAACGTCTGAATGAAGCAGGCGTAATCGATTCGCCCAAAACCATCCTGGTACACGGCCTTCATCTCGACGCCCGGGAGCGAAAAATGATCAGCAAAAAACCCTGCTGGATTGCCCAAAACATGGAAAGCAACCTCAAAAACAAAGTGGGTGCCTTTTCCGGCAAAGACCTTGGAGACCAGATCATGCTTGGCACCGACGGCATGCATTCCGACATGATCAGAAGCGCAAAAGCTGCGTTTTTTACGGGACAACTGCACGACAGCATCCATTTTGACAGCGCTTACCAGCGGTTCAGAAATGTGCACCGATATTTGCAGTCCAATGATTTCCGTGGCGATGGAGACAACAACCTGGTGGTGCTCGATTATGACAGCCCTACCGAGGTTACCAAAGAAAACTTCACAGGCCATTTCATATTCGGTCTGGATGCATCCCATGTCCGTGACGTGATCAGTAAAGGCCGCATCCTGGTTAAAGACAGGGAGGTGCAAACCGTCGATGCGCCCGCTGTGCTGAACCAGGCGCAGCAACATGCCCGAAGACTATGGAAAAAAATGGGACGCCTTTAGACGACCGCCTTCTCAATTAAACCTTATTTTTGCAAAAAGGCAAATATCGATGCCGGGTAATGCAACAGCAGCCCGGGAACTAGCAAAAACCCATTAAGCTTGGCATACCCGGACCTTTCGACTTTTTGACCTTTCGACATTTCGACTTTTTGACATGATATAAAAACCCCAGGATCCCATGTACACACTCTCATCAAACATAGAAACCGGCAGCAAAGAATTTCAGGAAAATGAAAAGCACTACCAGGAGCTGCTGGACCGTCACCGCAAAGTGATGCACCAGGTGATGCAGGGCGGACCCGAACACGCAAGGGAAAAACACCGTAGCCGGGGTAAGCTGCTGGCACGTGAACGCATCGATTTGCTGATTGATCCGGGAACCCCCTTCCTTGAACTTTCAACATTGGCAGCCTATGGCCAGTACGAGGACAGTTTTCCGGGTGCCGGAATCGTGACCGGGATTGGTGTGATCCACAGCCGGGAAGTCATCATCATAGCCAATGATGCCACTGTAAAAGGCGTCACCTACGTCAAAGAGACGATCAGAAAACACATCAGGGCGCAGGAGATCGCCATGCAGAATAACCTGCCCTGCATCTATATGGTGGATTCCGGTGGGGTATTCCTGCCTAACCAGGCCGAAGTATTCCCCGACCGCGATGATTTTGGCCGCATCTTTTTTAACCAGGCCCGCTTATCCGCCCAGGGCTGCCCGCAAATATCCCTGGTAATGGGATCCTGCACCGCAGGTGGAGCCTACATCCCCGCCATGAGCGACGAAACCATCATTGTAAAGAATCAGGGTACCATTTTCATTGGCGGACCACCCCTCGTCAAGGCAGCCACCGGCGAAGAAGTCACGCCGGAAGAACTTGGCGGTGCAGAAGTCCATACTACAAAATCCGGCGTGGCAGACCATTTTGCTGAAAACGACCAACACGCCTTGTCCATCTGCAGAAGCATCTTTGAAACCCTGCAACATGGGCCACAGCAAAAGCTTGAAAAACAAAAGCCTGTTGAGCCCCAATACGCACCGGACGAGTTGCCAGGCATCCTCCAGACAGATCCTAAAAAACAAACCGACCCCTATGAGATCATTGCCCGACTCATCGACGGCAGCCGGTTCCACGAATTCAAGGCCAGGTATGCCACCACGCTGGTGACAGGATTCGCACATGTAATGGGCTACCCAGTAGGCATCATCGCCAACAATGGTGTCCTGTTCGCCGAATCTTCACTCAAAGGCACACACTTCATCCAACTTTGTACGTTCCGAAAAATTCCGATCATTTTCCTGCAGAACATCACCGGTTTCATGGTGGGCAAGGCCTATGAGAACGCCGGACTTGCCCGCGACGGGGCAAAGCTCGTGCATGCAGTAGCCAATGCCAGCGTACCCAAAATAAGCATCATCACCGGTGGATCCTATGGCGCCGGGAACTACGCGATGGCAGGAAGGGCCTTCGACCCCCACTTCCTCTTTATGTGGCCGGGATCGAGGATATCCGTCATGGGTGGGCAACAGGCCGCCAATGTGCTTGCACAGGTCAAAACCGATCAACTCAAAGCCGCTGGCAAAGAACCCGACCCAGAAGAAATCGAAGCGATGAAAGCAAGTATCCTGGCCAAGTACGAAAAGGAAGGCTCAGCCTATTACAGCTCTTCCCGGCTTTGGGACGACGGCGTGATTGAACCCATGCAGACCCGGCACGTGATCGCCATGGCTATCGCCACCTCACTCAATAAGCCTTACGGTGAACCCGTAAGCGGCGTCTACAGAATGTAAAGAGTCAGGATCAATCCACTTATTTATGTGCTTCCAAATGAACGGAAGGCCAATCGCTCCTGGTGTTTACACATGCAATATACGCACTTTCCTGCCCAAGGGTATCCCATGCCCTGAAAGCACACGTATATGCGCATACCGGTACACCCAGGAACCCAGTAAAGCACACATGAGACTTCAATAGTTAATATTGTGTTAACTTTTTATTATGCTTGGGGTTAATACTGTTAACTAAAGTGCGTTAACTTATGTGCATTATTGCTGTCAGCCTGTGAAAACACTTTCCGTTAAATATTCTATATCAACATTATGTGGTTTATGGCATGTGTTTGGCATCCTAAAGGGCAAACAACAAAAATTGTAAACCATAAAAACTACAGAAAAATGAAAAAAGAATATCTATTTGGAATCATCGGATTGGTACTTGGTGTATTGTTGATGGGATTAACGGCTTACAGGGCAGCCCCGGGAATGATGCTGAAAGAAGCAGAAAGCAATTATGATTTTGATACCTCCGTGGAAGTATTCACCCAAACAGCTGAAGACATGGGATGGTCCATACCCACCATTCACGACATGAAGGAAACCATGGACAACTATGGCTATGAGGTGTTAAATGCCAAAGTGTTCGAACTTTGCCACCCTGAGCATGCGAGCAAAATTTTGGAACTGGATGATGAGCGCATCGTATCTTCGATGATGCCCTGCAGGGTATCCATCTATGAAAAATCAGATGGCAAAACCTATGTATCCTGGATGAACACCGCCATGATGGGCAATATGATGGGTGGCGTGATTGCCGAAGTGATGGGCGTTGCATCGCAGGAAAGCGAAACCATGATCTCCTCACTGATCGACTAAGCAATCAACTAACCAAACCACGATTGACACGCCGCAAGGGGTTCTATTTTGGTGAAAGAAAGGCGCTGTTTTAGGTAATGGCGCCTTTTTTTGGCATCAAAACTATACACAGAACGCTCAAAATGCAGATTGATAATGGCAATGGGTCTTTGCAAGCACTTCCAGGGGTTTATCACGGAACCGTGCAGCCAAAGGAATATTGCGGAGCGTTTCCAGGTCACCGGGGCGACATTCCTCACCGGTGACCGGGATAGCCAAATCTGCATAAATCTGCAGGTAATCATCTGCACGTAAACGATTTTGTGGCTGTATCCCGTTGTCAATCCAGCGCCATTGCCTTTCAGTAAACCGCAGGAAGTGATACACGCTGATGGAAGGGTCAATGTGTGCAAAATGATCGGTCATGTCTACAAAATGGGACATCACACCACCCGGCTTCCTGAGGATGCGTTTGAATTCCTTTAAAATACTGCACAAAATGTCCGGATAGATATGTTCGAAGGTATTGTTCGAATGTATGAGGTCAATTGAACCATCCCTGAGTGAGATGGACCGGGTGTCTTCCCGCAGGTAACGGATATGCAGGCGCTCGAGCATTTGCGATAATGACAAGCGTTCCGGATTGCGAATCAGCTCATGAATGACCGACATCCGCTCAGGCCTGCAGGAAACATAGTCCCTGAGTGTGTTGTTTTCCTCAGCCTGGGCAAAATACTGGAGTGTAATCAATAGCCTTTTTCGGGAAGTTAATGTGGAGATGTCTACAGAATAGATGTTTTCGGCGCCCAACAGGAACAGCGCGACCGGTACGATTGGGTACCAGCCGGTACCAAGCTCCAGGGTGCTTTCGGGCACCCGGTCATCAGCAGCACGCTGATAGGCCCCAATATGATTCCGGGCATGTTGCAACCGGTCGATGAAATAATGATCAGTGAGCTGTACGCCCCTTGTCACGAATTTTTGAAAAAGGAAGTTGATGCGCCTGGAATAAGGCAGGTAGGAGATGGCTTTCTGAACAATTGCTTTTTGTTTCCACTTTTTCATAAAGTGCCAGGCAGGGTATGTAAAACAGGCCAAAGATAAAAAAGATATCTGTATGCCTGCATATCCCCTGAAGCAAATACGCGGCACCAACCGCATTTATCTTCGGGCCAAAGCATTAAATGTGTATTTTTGAAATAAACCGGGCAATGACATTGAGATTGACACGCAAGATAAAGATTATTGCTTAACGATCTCAGCAAATTAAATAGGCCATTACAGGTATTTTGGCACACAGGGGGATGATTATTCTCACGGGGGCGTTCAGACTAAGTAGGCTTTTGGCTTTCTTGCCAATAGCTAATAGCCAAAAGCCAATAACCAAAAGCCAATTAGCCAACAGCCAATAGCAATCCTGCTAAAAACACAAACATCAGATAACCAACAAATTGAAAAACTATAAACACATGAAGCAACTGACTACATTCATCCTCATGATCGCCCTCAGCGGCACAGCATATGCCCAGTTTACGCTGGAAGGGCAAATCAGGCCACGGGCAGAATTCCGTGACGGGTTCCGCATGATGCCAACAGAAGACAGCAGCCCTGCAGCACAGATCAACCAGCGCACACGTTTGTCATTATCTTACGTACTTGACGATCGCGTCAGTACAAGGGTCTCCCTTCAGGACACGCGCCTCTGGGGGCAAAACCTGACCATGGATAACAGGCCGACCTTCAGCTTGTATGAAGCCTGGTTGGGATTGCATCCTACCGACAACCTGGATATCATCGTGGGCAGACAAGAGCTGAAGTATGACACCCAGCGCCTTTTGTCCTTCAACGATTGGGCACTTACCGGACGCGCGCACGATGCACTGACTTTTCAGTACTCATCGGATACCGGCAGCAAACTGCATTTCGGAACCAGCTTCAGCCAAAGCCAGAACAGGCTGTTTGAAACCCATTACGGTTTAAATAACTACAAGACGCTAAATTACATTTGGTATCATACACAGCTTACACCAGGCCTGCAGTCATCATTTCACCTGATTGCAGATGGCTACGAAAACCCTGATGACCCCGACGATTTTAACATGCGCTACACCTGGGCTTCTTACCAGGTATGGGATGCTGCCAGCAACCTGGAGCTGCGCGCCTACCCGGCCTACCAGCATGGAAAAACGGCCAGTGGCATGGACATCAGTGCCTTTTACGTCATGCTGGAAGCAGCAACCAGCCTGGCAGACAACATGCAAAACACCCTGGGAGTGGAGCTGTTTTCCGGAATGGACCAGACAGATCCCGGCGATACCTTTACCGCATTCAGTGACCTTTATGGCCTGGGATATGCTAGGCAAGGACACATGAACTACTTTATCAACTTCCCCGACGACACGCAAAATGCCGGATTAATCAACCCCTATATAAAAAACAGCTACCACCTGTCTGAGACCACCACCGTGTCAGCCGACCTGCATCTGTTTTTCCTGCAAAACGATTACCCGAACCCGCTAACGGGAGAAGCCATTGATGCCTATCTGGGTGCAGAAATCGACTTACACATGGTTTACCGGTTTAATCCATTTACCCAGATCGTATTGGGATACTCCATGCTATTCGGCAGCGAAAGCATGGAATACATCCGGGGAGGTGACAGCGATGAATGGGCTCACTGGGCCTTTGTCATGATCCGCATGTCACCAACCTTTCTTTCCCATTAGAGGCATAACAAAATTGCCCATAGCCTGCATGAGACTTGATCTTGTTTATAGCGGCATGTAAATGCTGCTTGATCCAATCAGAGGCGGGTCTGTCTGTGGTTTCCTATCTCAATAAAAGAAACCCATTCATCAATTCTTTTTACCTGGTGCAATTATGTGAATGATATCCTGAACTGAGCCCATATCATGTGCGAGGACGGCCAAGTGCATATGGCTACCTGCCAGCAAGAAAAAGCAAAATATTTGCTGAAGTTGTTTGGCGTATCGTAAAAAACTTCGTACTTTTGCAAATCTGAAAAAGAAGAAACGAGAATTAAAGAAACAAACGCTTCAAAAACATGTATTTAAGTCCGGAAATCAAGAAGAATATCTTTAAGGAATTTGGCGGGAAAGAAACCGATACCGGTTCCCCGGAAAGCCAGATCGCTCTGTTCACGCATCGGATCAAGCATTTGACCGACCATCTAAAAACAAATAAAAAAGATCTGGGCACCAGGCGCTCACTGGTATTGCTGGTAGGAAAAAGAAGAAAATTGCTGAACTATCTGAAGAATAATGACATTGAACGCTACCGGGCAATCATTAAGAAGCTCAACCTAAGAAAGTAAATTTATTTGGTGATAAACAGGCAATTACTCGTTAATTGCCTGTTTTTTTATCTAAACATCTAATTGACCTAAATATTAATAAGAGACGAGAAACTGAAGATGAGTACACAAAAAGGAATTCAGAAGACAATCGAATTGGGTGAAGGCAGACAGATCACCCTTGAAACAGGCAAGCTGGCTAAGCAGGCCGACGGTTCCGTGGTTGTTCGCATGGGCGACACCATGCTGCTGGCCACCGTGGTGGCCAAATCAGAAGTGAAGGAGGGCCAGTCATTCCTTCCTTTATCCGTGGATTACCAGGAAAAGTATGCGGCGGCAGGTCGCTTCCCGGGTGGTTTTTTTAAACGGGAGGCCAGGCCGTCAGAGCATGAAATATTGATTTCGCGCATGGTGGACAGGGCACTTCGCCCAATGTTTCCCGACAACTACCAGGCAGAAACACAGGTATTGATCTCCCTGATCTCTGCCGGGAAGGACACCTTACCGGATGCACTCGCCGGTTTGGCAGCATCTACTGCGCTCACCGTATCAGATATTCCGTTTAACGGACCAATATCCGAGGTCAGGATTGCCCGCATTGATGGCAAATTTGAGATCAACCCCGGAATGACGGCCCAGGAGTCGGCCGACATTGACCTGATCGTAGCCGGCACCCTTGAAAACATCATCATGGTAGAGGGTGAAACCAAAGAGGTTTCAGAAGCTGATCTGCTGGAGGCCATCAAGGAGGCGCATGGTGCCATCAAAACCCAGTGCCAGGCACAGCTTGACCTGGCAGCAGGGGTGGAAAAAGCACAGACCAAACGCGAATATCCACCACAACCAGCTGATGATAAACTAAAAGAAGACATGCACAAGGCCCTCTACAAAAAACTCTATGACGTGGCCGCGCAGTGCATCAATGACAAGCACAAACGGAAGGAAAGCTTCGGCGCAGTGCTGGAACAGTATACTGAAGGCTTCGATGAAGAGATGCTGGAAGAAAAAGGCGACTTGGTCAAGGAATACTTTGGCGAGATCCAAAAGAAAGCCATCCGCGACTTTGTGCTCGACACCCAGAAACGCCTGGACGGTCGCAAACCCGAAGAAATCCGGGACATCTGGACAGAAGTGGACTACCTCCCCGCAGCACACGGATCTGCCATATTTACCCGTGGCGAAACCCAGTCACTGACAACCGTCACCCTGGGGACCAAACTCGACGAACAAACAATCGATGGCGCAGTGATTGAAGGCAAGAGCAAGTTTTTGCTGCACTACAACTTCCCGCCATATTGCACCGGCGAAGTGAAGATGATGCGTGGCACCAGCCGCCGGGAGATCGGCCATGGCAACCTGGCCATGCGTGCCCTGAAAAACGTGCTCCCCAACGGCAACGACAACCCCTATACGATCCGCGTGGTATCCGACATCCTGGAATCTAACGGCTCTTCATCAATGGCCACGGTATGTGCAGGCACCCTGGCACTAATGGACGCCGGCGTAAAGATTTCCAAACCAGTATCAGGCATCGCCATGGGGATGATTGCGGATACGGAAAGCGACAGATACGCCATCCTTTCGGATATCCTGGGTGACGAAGACCACCTTGGCGACATGGATTTCAAGGTAACCGGAACCAAAGATGGCATTACCGCCTGCCAGATGGATATCAAAGTTGACGGATTGCGTTACGAAGTGCTGGAGAGAGCACTGGCGCAAGCTCGCGAAGGCAGACTCCACATCCTGCAGGAAATGGAGAAGTCGATCAGCGAACCCAGGGCAGAATACAAGCCCCACGTGCCCAGGATCATCAAGCTGACCGTACCTAAAGAGTTCATCGGTGCGATCATCGGCCCAGGAGGCAAGGTGATACAAGAGCTTCAAAAAGAAAGTGGAGCCACCATCGTAATCGAAGAAGTAGGCGACTATGGCGTGGTAGACATCGTATCTGAAGACAAGAAATCCATCGACTTTGTGGTTGACCGGATCAAGGGCATCATCGCCGTGCCGGAGATCGGCCAGGTATACCAGGGCAAGATCAAGAGCATTGTGCCCTTTGGCATGTTTGTGGAGATCCTTCCCGGCAAAGAAGGCTTGCTGCATATCAGCGAGATTGAGTGGCGGAGATTGGAAAAAGTAGAAGACAGCGGTTTTGAAGTAGGCGATGAGATTGAGGTGAAATTGCTGGACGTAGACAAAAAGACCGGCAAGCTTAAGCTTTCCAGAAAAGTACTGCTTCCGCGCGACAAAAAACCTTCGCAGTAAGATTATTTGATTATACCAGCAAGGTTTTTGATTATATTTGCCCCTATTGGAGTGAAAACTTTCGGTTTTTGCCAATAGGGGCAATGATTGATTATCCGCTTTTGCTTTTCAGCATGGCTACCAATCACTCCTCCCTGTAAAGGCTGTTTTCATGAGACAACTTAAAATAGTCAAGCAAGTTACCAACCGTGATACGGCATCACTGGACAAATATTTGCAAGAGATTGCAAAGGTACCGTTGATTTCTGCAGAGGAAGAAGTACGGTTGGCGCAGCGGATAAAAAAGGGTGACAAGGCGGCTCTTGAAAAACTTTGCAAGGCCAACCTCCGTTTTGTGGTTTCCGTATCCAAGCAATACCAGAACCAGGGTCTCAGTTTGCCCGACCTTATCAATGAAGGCAACCTGGGCTTGCTGAAAGCGGCTGAGCGCTTTGACGAAACCAAAGGTTTTAAATTCATCTCTTACGCCGTCTGGTGGATCAGGCAGTCGATCCTGCAGGCGCTTGCTGAACAGGCACGCATCGTAAGGCTTCCCCTGAACAAAATTGGCCTCATCAACAAAGTCAACAGAATATACGGCGAACTGGAACAAAAGCACGAACGCGAGCCAAACCCGGATGAAATTGCAGAGGTGCTTGGCGTTACCGCAGAAGAGGTAAAAGAGGCCCTCCGACACAGCGGAAGACACCTCAGCATGGATGCGCCCATCCTGGAAACCGAAGACTCATCTGACATGTATGAAGTGCTGTCAAACAAGGATGATGCAAACACACCCGAAAACAGCCTGCTTTACGATTCGCTGAAAAGAGAGATTGAACGCACCATCGCCACGCTTCCCCAAAGGGAAGAAGATGTGATCGTGCTTTACTTTGGGCTGAACGGAAAACAGCCGCACACGCTTGAAGAGATCGGTGAAAAGCTGAACCTCACAAGGGAAAGGGCACGGCAGATAAAGGAAAGGGCCCTCAAGCACCTCAAGCAAACCTCAAAGTGTAAAATCCTGAAAACATACCTGGGCTGAACCAGCTGCCAAAGCAGCCATTAACACTGACCCTCATGCAACACCTCGTAGCGCCCTCCCTCCTGTCTGCCAACTTCCTTCAACTGGAAAAGGATATACAGATGGTCAACCGGAGCCAGGCAGACATGTTTCACGTGGACGTCATGGATGGTCATTTCGTGCCCAACATCTCCTTTGGCTTCTCCATTATCAAACAGATCAAGTCGGTGGCTGAAAAGCCGTTGGACGTGCACCTAATGATCAGCGAGCCCGATAAGTATCTCCAGGATTTTAAAGAAGCCGGGGCCGACTGGCTCAGCGTGCATTATGAAACCTGCCAGCACCTCCACCGTACCATTCAGCAGATCAGAAAGCTGGGAATGAAACCTGGCGTGGTAGTCAACCCGCACAACCCTGTAGATCTTTTGCAGGACATATTGCCAGATGTAGATTTCGTGCTGTTGATGTCGGTTAACCCCGGTTTTGGAGGCCAGCATTTCATTAACAATGCATTCGGACGCATCGCCAAGCTGAATAAGATGCGTAAAGAACGCAATCCGGAATTGCTGATCGAAGTGGATGGTGGAGTGGATACCAGCAATGCAGCCCGGCTGGTGCATGCAGGTGCAGATATCCTGGTGGCCGGCAGCGCCGTCTTTAAGTCAGACGACCCTGAAAAAACCATTTCGACCCTGAAAAAACCAACCTGAAAGAGCACACCATCCCAGATAAAAGAAGCCATCCCGACATCATACATGCCTGCACCTCGTGAAACCTTATTGGCTGAGCACAAAAGGAGTTCAATGCAGTGAAATGCTTTGTGCATCATTCAGGCGCCCGGATAGCCGAAGCCACCCCTCAATGAATGCCCTCTTGCGCTGAGTCCAATTCCAGCCTGCCCCTTCCAGTTGACTTATAAGCATTGGTGTCGTGTTATTCCGCACTCCTCCAATAACCCCGTTTCCCTGAATACATCAGTATGAAGGCAAGTAGCACCAGCAAGATCGCTACCAGGGAAAAACTGGCATGTAAATCGGTTAGTCCCACCAAAGGCTGCAGCAAGACCGGTGACATGAACATACCGAAAAAGATGCAGGTGTTTAGATAGCCGACAAGGGTGCCCCTGATCTCTGCCGGTGCAAGGTTAACCAGCCAGAGGTTGATGTTGGCCATCTGCATGCCAAACCCCAAACCCCCTGTAAGGATCCCCGCCACCATCATCCAGTATGATTCACTGATGCTGATAATGGCATAACCACAGGCTACAAGTATGTAAACCAGCCCCATGATATAAGGAAAATCCAGCCTCTTTTTGACAAACGGATAGCTGAAGGCCATGATGATGGCGGTGATGTTCATGAATGCGATGGCTATGCCTACCTGGGTGTTGCTGACATCAGGAAGGGAGCTAAGCATGAATGGAAGCTGCACCGGAATCATATAAAAAACGGCAAAAGAAAAGAAAGCAATGACATATACCCACAATGCCTGCGCAGGAATCCTCCTGAGCAAATCAAGGCTGATCAGCCTGACTCCACCCGCTGGTTGAGTCCGCCTGGGTTCATAGACCGAAACCATCGCCATGACCAGGATCACGAGAGATACCGAGTAGATAAGAAAAGGGAATCGCCAGTGCAAGTCAGCCAGAAAACCTCCGGTGGAAATGAAGATCAGTCCCCCTGTCGAAGCAAATGCTGCCTGGTAGCCCATGAATGCACTGCGTTGAGGGCCTTCAAAATAATCCCCGATAAGGGTTATGATACTGGTCATCAGTGCACCTACCGATATACCTAAAAGGGCACGGCCCACAAGGATGAAATATATATTGGAAAGATATGCGCCCGTCGTACCCGCCAGGGCATAAAGCAGCAAGGAAAACAGCAACACCTTTTTCCGGCCTGACCAATCAACAAAATAGCCCGCAACAGGTGCCAGCAATGCAATAAACAAAGCAGGCAGGGTGAGGATCAGCTTGCTCATCAGCTCAGGGTCAGCCAGGTGATCAAATGCCCGGCTGATCTCCGGCAAAGCAGGTGCAATGATCGCACCAGCCATCACCGTCAACGTGCTACCCAGCAATAGCGTCGATCGTCGCAATCCTTCATAAGGCTTCATATCATTGCAGTATAAAAAACTGGATAATACCCGGTTTTCCAATTTTCAGCAAAGTTAGATAATTTATGAAAGAAGGCCTGTTACCTCCTTGAACAAACCGCATCAATCTTTGTTAGGCTTTAATGTGTTTATCTGAACCAGGCACAATGACTGCAATTAAATATATTTTGTTTAATTTTTTTGAAATATTCTTGAACAATATTGGGCAGTTAGTTGTATATATAATAGAATGCTTCAAAAGATAAGCGCATTCATAATCGAAAGCAACAAAACATTATGTATAACCTCAAAAAACTTAGTACAATGAAAACACTTATTTTTTCCGTATTGCTCTTATTTACTGCAGGCGCCATGGCAGCCGGTGATGGCATGTATGGTGCAAACACATTGGTTTTTGAAACTCCCGATGGCAAAACCCTGCAAATGGAAGCCTACGAGGAGCAAGTAAGCAATGAAGATATCCCGGATGTCCTTCGTGCCATCATTTACCACGAGCAAGTCAATCCGCAGGATCATGAAACATTCCAGGCATTGGTAAGAAGCTTGCAAAAGCCTGAATGTGAAGAAGAATTGCCATTTTACATAAATTAAAATGCAATTTCGCAGGCGGTAACGCATAGCGCGCTATACTCCTTGGTTTAAGTAGCTGAAGGTCGGCACTTTTTCAATGCCGGCCTTTTTTTTTCGCCCTCCTTCCTTCATTCAAGTCTCATCCTGCGCAAAAAAACATGTGCCATTGCGCCAGCACCTCCTGAAATCTTTTTTGCCCTGCTTACAGTGAACCTGTAATGTTCATGCGGGTTAATGGCTAAGTATTTTTTAAGCAATACGAAGATTTTGTATTTTTGCAAGTCCTTCTGCAAAATTGCAAGTGAAAGTATTAAAATAACCATCATTATGCCACACACTGACCACACGCCCCCTATTCTGAAAAAGTTTATCCGCTTCGTTGAGCGAAGCATTATCAAGGTATTGGTGATTCTAATGTCGTTGTTGCTGGTGCTGGCCACTATTGAACTTGCGTGGGTTCTTGGTAGTTCTGTATACAACAGCAACGACGAACACCTTGTAATCAACCTGGATAACCTGATGAACGTTTTTGGTGTAGTCCTTCTTGTTGTCATCGGCATCGAGCTCCTGGACACCATCAAGGTCTATTTCCGGAAACACGTCATCCACGTGGAGGTGGTGATGTTGGTCGCCATTATCGCCATCGCACGAAAAGTGATCGTGATGGACATTGAGTACCATACGGGCATGGACTTTATTGGTATCGGCGCGATTATGCTTGCCCTTGCAGGTGGTTACTATTTGATCAAGCGTGGTGGCGGCTGCGGATTTCCTGACGACGAAGAAAAGAGCGAAGTAGCAGATATCGTTTACGAAGAGAAAGTGCAGCAAGGCGGGGACGAGGTGGTTGAAAAAAGAAAGACTGTGCAAACCAGGAGCGAGGAGAGCAGATCCCGCCAGGGGCAGTCCGACCGGGATGACGATAAGTAAAAGGGGGATGCCAGCCAGGAGACGACATCAGTGCACAGGAGTTCAGATAAACCACAATCCGCATGCACCATAATTGACAATCTTTTCTTACTTTCGCATGTTTGGAAAAAGGAATCATTATGGCTGGCTCTGATATGACGAGGTTTATTTTTGTAACAGGAGGTGTAACCTCTTCACTCGGGAAGGGAATCATCTCCGCTTCGCTGGCCAAATTGCTGCAAGCCCGTGGTTATACGGTAACCATCCAAAAGCTTGACCCCTATATCAACATCGACCCCGGCACCCTGAACCCATATGAACACGGCGAGTGTTATGTGACCGAAGATGGTGCAGAAACAGACCTGGACCTTGGTCATTATGAAAGGTTCCTGAATACGCCTACCTCTCAAGCCAACAATGTAACTACCGGAAGGATATACCAGTCGGTGATCGAGAAAGAACGTCGTGGCGATTACCTTGGTGAAACCGTGCAGGTGATCCCCCACATTACGGACGAGATCAAATACCGGATCAAGCTTCTTGGAGAAAACAATGCTTACAATTTTGTAATCACCGAGATTGGTGGCACGGTTGGCGACATAGAGTCGCTGCCTTATATTGAAGCCATCCGTCAGCTCAAATGGGAAATGGGGGTGAACAGCCTGGTGATTCATCTGACGCTCATCCCCTATCTTTCAGCTGCCCGGGAGTTAAAAACCAAGCCCACGCAGCATTCAGTTAAAACCATGCTGGAGTATGGTGTGCAGCCTGACGTCCTTGTATGCCGCACGGAAAAACCCCTGAATGATCCCATCCGTAACAAAATCGCCTTGTTTTGCAATGTAGACGCCAGCGCTGTGATTGAGAGCATTGACACAAGCAGCATTTACAAAGTCCCGCTGCTGATGAAGGAAGAGCAGCTTGACAAGGTGGTACTGAATACCATGAAAGTGTCCGCACGCAAGGGTCCTTCACTCCGGAATTGGGAACAGTTCATCAGGCGGCTGGACTCACCGAAGAGCACCGTAGACATCGGATTGATCGGGAAGTACGTGGAGCTGGTGGATGCCTATAAATCGATTATCGAATCACTGATCCATGCCGGGACAACCAATAACTGCAAGGTGAACCTGCGACTCATCCATTCGGAGCAACTGGATGAAAAAAACCTGGAGGAGCAACTGCACGGACTTAAAGGCGTTATTGTGGCGCCGGGTTTCGGAGATCGCGGCATAGAAGGAAAAATCAAGGCCATACAGTACGTCAGGGAGCAAGGTATCCCATTTCTGGGTATTTGCCTCGGCATGCAATGTGCCATGATTGAGTTTGCCCGAAATCAGCTGGGACTTCAATACGCACATTCCACCGAGATGGATCCGGAAACACCCCATCCCATCATTGACATCATGGAAGAGCAGAAAAAAGTACACATTAAAGGCGGCACCATGCGACTGGGCGCCTATCCCTGCGACCTTAAACCCGAATCTAAAATTCTCGAAATCTATCATCAGCAGCATATTTCTGAGCGCCACCGACACCGGTATGAGGTGAATAATATTTACCTGGAACGCTTTGAAAAGGCTGGCATGCTTGCAAGTGGGATCAACCCGGAATCAGGGCTCGTAGAGATCATTGAGCTCACCAACCATCCGTGGTTTATAGGCGTACAATTTCATCCCGAATACAAAAGCACGGTAGACAAGCCACACCCCTTATTTATCAGCTTTGTGAGCGCAGCAAAAAAATGGAAGTAATTTCTGCAGCTTACCGCCATCTCCAGTTCGATCATTTCGCTTATCTTTGCACTCGAAAAAACCGCCTTTGCCAAAGGCAAAAAAACATCAGGCAAGTTGCCTTGCAGGCAATTCCGGATACCATGACGACTGTCCCTGACAGGGCTGTTGTTCCGGTAAAACATTTTGATATATGAACAGAGACAACATCATTGGGCTTATCCTGATCGCCGTTGTTATCATCGGATACAGCCTGTGGATGGCTCCCAGTGAGGAAGAACTGGCTGAACGCAGGAGGTTGGAAGCCGAACGTGAACAAATCGAAGCCATCGAGGCCGAAAAAGCCAAAGAAGAGGTGGCACTGGCCGAGGACACCATTCCGGAGCCTGAAATCGTAACAGAAGACCCTGAACTGCAGGAAGCACTGGAAGAGGAACGCCTGCGAGAACGCATGGGACACTTTTCCGCTACAGCCATTGGCGAGGAAGCTTACTATACGGTGGAAAGCGAAGTGCTGCGACTGATCATCAGTGCGCGCGGAGGTCATATCCATTCCGCCGAGCTCAAAGATTACAGGACATGGGACCAGGAGCCGCTCATGCTTTTCAAGGGCCTGGATGAGGACCGCTTCACCATGCACTTTTTCTCTGACGACAGGAATGTGTCGACCGAAAACCTGTATTTCTCCCCTTACCTGAACAACCAGCCACTGGCTGATCACGAAAAGGTACAGATCAGCGGAGAGGAAGAACAGCGCTTCAGCATGCGTGCTTACACCAACCAGCATACCGAAGAGCGCCCCAGTTATATTGAGTTTGTTTACGTGCTACGCGGAGAGGACTACATGCTCGATTTCGATGTACGCTTCATTGGTACGGATGCCGCAATCAACAGGTCCATGACCTTCCTCAACCTGGATTGGCGCACGAAGCTGCCAAGGAGTGAGCGCAACAGGGACAATGAGCAGAATAACAGCACAGTCTATTACAAATATGCCAACGATGACGTGTCGAGGATCAGGCCAACGCGTGACGGGTCGGAGCGCCTGCGCACACGAATCAGGTGGATATCCTTTAAACAACAGTTTTTCTCCTCCACACTTATCTCCGAAGAAGGCTTTGCCGAAGCAGATGTTTCCAGTACGGCGCTTGATGAAGACGAAGAAGACTACCTGAAAGAGGTCACGGCCTCCATCGTACTGCCTTTCAGCGCACGACAGGATAACATCTACCACATGAAATGGTATCTTGGTCCCAACAGCTACCGCAACCTGACACAATATGACCTTCAGCTTGAAAGACAGATCCCGTTAGGCTGGGGCTTTTTCCTGACCTCGTGGATTAACCGCATCCTGGTCATTCCCGTCTTCAACTTCCTGGATGGTTTTAACCTGAATTACGGGATCGTCATCCTGATCCTCACCATCCTTCTTAAGATCGTATTGCTGCCTATCGCCTACAAGACTTATATGTCACAGGCCAAGATGCGATTGCTGAAACCTGAGATCGAAGAGCTCAACAAGAAGTTTCCCAATAAGGAAGATGCCATGAAAAAGCAGCAGGCTACCATGGCACTATATAAAAAGGCAGGCGTGAACCCCATGGCAGGATGTGTTCCCATGTTGTTGCAGCTGCCCATCCTGATCTCCCTCTTCCGCTTTTTCCCCGCTTCCATTGAGCTGAGACAGGAAGGATTCCTGTGGGCCGATGACCTGTCATCTTATGATTCCATCGTTGACCTGCCCTTCACCATTCCGTTTTATGGCGACCATGTAAGCCTGTTTACGCTGCTGATGGCCGGATCCATGATCATCTATACAAAGATGAACTCCCAGATGATGAGTTCCAGCAGCCAGATGCCCGGCATGAAGACCATGATGTACTTTATGCCCGTGATGCTGCTCGCGATCTTCAACAGCTTCGCTTCCGGCCTCAGCTATTACTATTTCCTGGCCAATGTGATCACCTTTGCGCAAATGTTCCTGTTTAAAAAGGTGATTGATGAAGATGCGCTTCATGCCAAAATTGAGGCCAACAAAAAGAAACCGGTCAAAAAGTCCAAGTGGCAGCAGCGCATGGAAGAGCTGGCCAAGCAACAAGAAGCACAAAAGAAACGCAAGAAGAGGTAAGCAGGCACCAAAGAGAACAGCCATGCACATGCTTCAACAAATCAGTCCGGTCGACGGGCGCTATCAGCAACAAACAGCACCACTGCGAAAATACTTTTCAGAGGAGGGCCTTATATCCTTCAGGGTGATGGTGGAGGTCAGGTACCTGCTGGCCCTGGCGCGCGTTATCCCGCAACTCAGAGACCTGGGGGATCAGGATAAAGAAAAGATCCTGGACATTGCCACCGGCTTTTCTCATGATGATGCCCAAAGGGTCAAAGCGATTGAAAATGAATGCAACCATGACATCAAGGCGGTAGAGTATCTGATCAAGGAACGTTTTGATGCGCTGGGGCTGGAAGATTACAGGGAATGGGTACACTTCGGACTTACCTCACAGGACATTAACAACACGGCTGTACCATGCTCACTGAAGGAAGCCCTGGAAGAGGTGGTGAACCCACAAATTGATGCGCTGATTGCCAGTCTGGATGCATTGGCTGAAGCGTGGATGGACATTCCGATGCTGGCACGCACACACGGGCAACCGGCTTCGCCCACCAGCCTGGGCAAAGAGCTTTTGGTGTTCAGGGAAAGGCTGGCCAACCAGCATGAGGAACTCAAATCCTTACCTTTTCCAGGAAAGTTTGGTGGCGCAACGGGAAATTTCAATGCGCACCATGTGGCCTTCCCGGATGTCGACTGGCCTGCATTTGCCGATAAGCTGCTGTCGGAGATGGGACTGATCCGATCGCAAACCACCACACAGATAGACCACTACGACCGCCTTGCAGCCATCTTTGATTGCCTGAAGCGCATCAGTACCATCCTGATAGACCTGGACAGGGATTGCTGGGCATACATCTCCATGGATTATTTTAAGCAGAAAATCAAAAAGGGTGAAGTCGGATCTTCAGCGATGCCCCACAAGGTCAATCCCATTGATTTTGAAAATGCCGAAGGAAATGCCGGGATCGCCGTCGCGCTTTTTGAGCACCTCGCTGCTAAGCTGCCCATTAGTCGCCTGCAGCGTGATTTGAGCGACTCCACCGTCCTCAGGAATATCGGTGTCCCCGTCGGCCATCTGCTGATCGCCCTCAAGGCTACCATGAAAGGCCTCAGCAAGATCTCCCTGAACCAGGAACAACTCAACAGGGACCTTGAACAGCATATGGTCGTCATCGCTGAGGGCATACAAAGCATCCTGCGAAGCATCGGTCATCCAAACCCCTACGAAATACTGAAAGAACTGACCAGGAAAGAAGAGGCCATCACCATGCAAGACCTCCACAAATTCGTGGATGGGCTGGATATCCCGGAGAAAGAAAAAGCCAGGATCAAAGCGCTTACCCCATTTAATTATACCGGAATCCTCCCACGGAAGAAGTATTAAGGCACCGGCCCTTCCTGCTTAATAAAACGAAAAAAGGCAGACAGCAGCTACTGAACAGATAGAAAACCAAGGGAATGAAGAACTTTAAAAAGATCACACATTACATTATTCCTTATTGGACAAGGCTGGCATTAAATGTGCTGTTCAACCTGCTTTCTGTCATCTTTGGCCTGTTCAGCCTGAACATGGTCATTCCCTTTGTGGGCTTGCTTTTCCGCTCGCATCACAGCACCTATGAATTGCTGCCCATGCAGCTTGACTTTGAGGTGCTGATCAACAACTTCTACTACTACATGAACATGTTGACCACACAATATGGGGAAATGGCTTCGCTGATTTTCATCAGTGTGATCGTAGTCATCACCAGCTTGCTGAAAAACGGGTTCCGTTACCTTGCGCTCTACCACCTTGCCCCTGTGCGCAATGGCGTGGTCAGAGATATCCGCAACGACATCTATCAGAAAACGCTGGATCTGCCGCTGGCCTACTATTCACAGGGGCGCAAGGGCGACATCATCTCGCGCATGACCAACGACGTGCATCAGATCGAAATTGGTATCGTGCAATCACTTTCCATCGCCTTCCGTGACCCGATCACGGTAATTGTATATATGGCATGGCTTATGTTGATGAGCCCCACACTTACACTCTTTGTGCTGGTCCTCCTGCCCATTGCAGGTTTTGTTATCGGGCGCATTGCCCGCACACTCAAGCCTACGGCGCTGAAAGGGCAAAGCAAGCTGGGCATTATCCTCTCTGTCATGGAAGAAACCCTTTCAGGCCTCCGGGTCGTGAAAGCATTCAATGCAGAGGATAAGATGCGGAAACGCTTTCGTAGCCTGAACAACCTATACACCCGCATCATGAATAAGTTGTACCGCAGACAGGATCTCGCCTCGCCAGTCAGCGAATTCCTGGGCACTACCGTGGTCATCTTTATCCTGGTATTTGGCGGCTCCATGGTAATTAGCGGCAACGCGACGCTGCCGCCGGAGGCCTTCATCGGCTACCTCGGCATCTTTTCCCAGATCATTCAACCTTCCAAAAACTTTTCCAAGGCATGGTATAACATCCAGAAAGGAATGGCCTCTGCAGAGCGCATAGACCATGTCCTGAAAGCGGAAGTAAGCATTCGGGACACAATGGACGCCAAAACAAAGTCCAGCTTTTCACAAGACATTGTGTTTGACAAGGTGTTTTTCCGGTATGAAGACGCCTACGTGTTGAAAGACATCAACCTGCACATACAAAAAGGGCAAAAAGTTGCATTGGTCGGGCAGTCCGGAGCGGGCAAATCCACACTTGTTGATTTGATCCCAAGACTGTATGATGTGGAAGAAGGCGAGGTCCGCATCGATGGAATTCCCATCAGAGACATTCGCATCAAAGACCTGCGTCAGCTCATGGGAAACGTCAACCAGGATCCCATCCTTTTCAACGACACCTTTTACAACAACATTGCCTTTGGGGCCACAGACAGCACAGAAGAGGAGGTTGTCAGGGCGGCAAGGATTGCCAACGCGCACGATTTCATCATGGAAAGCCCCCTGGGGTATCACACCAACGTGGGCGACCGTGGCGGGAAGTTATCAGGTGGGCAGCGGCAACGAATCAGCATTGCCAGGGCCGTGCTGAAGAATCCACCCATCCTCATCCTCGACGAAGCCACCTCATCACTCGACACCGAATCAGAAAAGCTGGTACAGGAAGCCCTGCTCAACGTCATGCAAAACCGCACTTCCATCGTAATCGCCCACCGATTGTCTACGATCATTCATGCAGACCTGATCTGTGTGATGCACGAAGGTCGCATCGTGGAAACCGGCACGCACCAGGAGCTGCTTGAAAAGGATGGCATTTACAAGAAGCTGCACAGCCTGCAAATGTTTTCATAAGGCAATGGATTATGGAATTCTCATTATTTTTGTATGCTGCATCGACCAATATATGCAATCTGTTTTTCTGTCACCAATCAAAATAAATCACAATGGATCTGAGTAAAATCATGACGGTATCCGGAAAGCCCGGACTTTATAAAGTTATTGCCCAGACAAGAAACGGGCTAATCGTAGAATCCATGCAAGACGGCAAACGCATGCCGGTATTTGCCACTGACCGTTCGTCTGCCCTTGAGGACATCAGCGTGTTTACCTACGAAAAAGACATGCCCCTGAAGGAAGTGTTATGGGCCATCCATCAGAAATATGAAGGTCAGGAAGGACCAGATCCCAAAGCATCACCCGATGCATTAAAAACCGCTTTTGAAGAGGCAATACCGGATTATGACAAAGACAGGGTACATGTTTCGGACATGAAAAAGATATTTGCCTGGTACCGCATACTCCTTGCAGAAGACATGATCAGCGATCCGGATGCAGAAGCGAATGAGGCCAGTGATAAAACAGCCGGGGATGAAGAAGACCCCAAGGATGAAGAAAAGAAGGAAACAAAAGACAATACATAAACACATTTTAAGTACATGCACTGATGTACAGCAAAGTCATCCGGCCCATATTGTTTGTTTTTCCTCCTGAATGGATCCATCGGGCAGTAGCAAAGCTATTGCCCCTTTTTTTAGCCATCCCCGGAGCAAGCGCACAGGTAAGAAAAAGCTTTGTAGTCAAAGACCCACGCCTCGAAAGAAATCTTTTTGGTTTGCGCTTCAGCAATCCCGTTGGCGTGGCAGCGGGGTTTGACAAGGAAGCGGGGCTTTATAATGCCCTGGCCGACTTCGGATTCAGCCATGTAGAAATTGGCACCATTACACCAAAAGGGCAGAAAGGCAACCCAAAGCCGCGGTTGTTCCGCCTCCCGCAAGACCAGGCACTCATCAACAGGATGGGATTCAACAACGAAGGTGTGGAGGCCTGCATTGCTCGTCTCCGCAAAAATGACCCAAAAGTAATCATTGGTGGCAACATAGGTAAAAATACGAATACCCCCAATGAAAAGGCCGCAGATGACTATTGTGTGTGTTTTGAAAAGCTTTATGCCCTGGTGGATTATTTCGTGATCAACATCAGTTGTCCCAACATCAAAAACCTGGAAAAGCTGCAGGACAAAGAGGAGACATTGAAGATACTAAAGGCCATACAAACAATTAACAAACAAAAACCATCCCCAAAACCCATTTTACTCAAGATTGCACCCGACCTTACAGATAACCAGTTGGATGAGGTCCTGGAGATTGTAAATGAAGCTGATTTGCAAGGCATTGTAGCCACCAACACATCCCCTCACCGGGATGACCTCCGCACTTCAAAGGAGAAAATTGCCAGCATGGGTTCCGGAGGGCTAAGCGGCAAACCTTTAAAGCATAAATCCACAAAAACAATAGCCTATTTGCATCATAAATCAGGGGGGCAAGTTCCTATCATTGGCGTTGGCGGCATCCTCTCACCAGATGATGCGATCGAAAAAATCCATGCCGGCGCTTCACTCGTACAGGTCTACACCGGCTTTATCTATGCAGGTCCGGCAATCGCAAAAGACATCAATCAACATGTATTAACGCGTGCATAGTCCCTGCGCGGTATCCCCTGTTAACCTTTCCACTCCTTAGTAAATTATCCTTTGATCAGCGGTATGCAGAGGCAACTGCAATCACATCTAATGAACGTACTGGCGGGGCAATGATCCCACCATGCGCCTTGTGCAATGGAGATGCAAACGAGTCCAGCCTCCTTAAAACTCCAGAATTCTTTCCATTTCAATATGCTGACATGCTGGCAAAATAAGCAAATGCATTTTTTGCCCTTTGTATAAAAAAGTCCTTCCAATAAAAAATAATTTATTATTTTTAAGACGTTTTGGTAAAGTTTTTGTTAAGATCAACACATGTACACTGGATTAATCAGATGGATCATTGCAGCTTGCATATTGTTGGCTGTGTATTCTCCAATTGCCAAGGCAGATGAAAGCGGGTTCCGGTTTAACCGAGACCGGAGTGCAGTAAATATCCCCATCAAGGTAAGCAACAATCTGGCCGTCATACCATTGAAAATCAACGGCTTTGGACCCCTGCATTTTATCCTGGACACGGGGGTTTCGACAACGATCCTCACCGAGCCTGTGATCATGGATTTTCTGGACATTGAAATTGATGACACCGTGCTGTTATATGGACTTGGCGGGAAGGGCATCGTGGAGGGAGTCATCTCTTACGATGTCAGCATCAGCATGCGGGGAATCACTGGTCATAACAAGAACATGATCATCGTCCCTGAAAATGTCATGCCCCTTTCTGAAGTATTTGGATTTCCGGTATTTGGCATCCTCGGATACGATTTTTTTAAGCATTTTCCGATGCGAATAGACTATAGCAATGAATCATTAAGGGTATACCAGGATAACACGTACCGCGTAACCAGACGCAGTGACATTTTGCCGATAAAACTCGTCAACGGCAAACCTTATGTCGAGTCCAGCATCATAGGTGCTTGTGGCGACACCCTATCCACGCACCTTCTGCTGGACCTGGGAGCCAGCCATGCCATGTATCTCAACCAGGAACACATCAACATGTCAGCGCATACCTTGCCAGGTTTCCTGGGACAAGGCATAAGTGGTAATTTAAGGGGTGAAATTGGCCGTGTTGAAAAACTGATCTTGGGTGGCGTCGAGGTAGAACAGCCATTGGTCTTGTATCCGGATGCTGAATTTCTAAGGATTCATGGCCGTGATCTGGATTGGGAGGGAATCATCGGAGGTGCGATTATGACACGCTATGTGCTGTATTTGGATTATCCTCGTGAAAAGATCATTTTGCGTCCCGGTGCAGGGCGTAGCAGGCCATTCAACACCAGCCTGACTGGCATGGAAGTGGTTGCCAGGGGTGAGTCGCTGCAGGAGTTTATTGTCCATTATGTGAGACCCGGATCTACAGGATATGAGTCAGGCATTTGGGCAGGTGATCGCATCATCACCCTGAATGGTGTCCCCTATGCGCAATTGTCATTTGATGATGTATTGAACGCATTAACCGGACGCGAAGGACAAGTCCTTCGCATGGTACTGAAAAGAGGCGACCACATATTCCAAGCCTCTGTGACCTTACGCGAAGACCTTCTTTACTAACATGCATTGCTTTCTTCCAATTCTTGGCACTGGTGTCGTGTCAATGCTACTGTGTCGCATAAGTCGCAGCGATTTTTCCTTAGCTCAAAAAAGAGAACCGTGCATAGCATGAGCTATGTAAGTGTTTTATGTTTTGCAGAGATGAGGAAAAAGATCAAGACTTGGGCCGGCTAAAGTAGCGCTGACATGACACTAGGGACGAAGGTATGGCATGTCTTTTTCCCTGCCTTTTTGAACCCATTCTTCGGGGATGAGCTTCCAGTTATCCCGGCTTACAGGCTCGTATTCTTTCAGATCTCTGAAATAATCAATCATATAACTGCGCAGGTCGCGATCAGTGGTAAATACGATGCGTTCAGAGAGCTCTTCCCGGGCTATGCCGGCTCCCTCAGTAAGATGACCGCCGCCACCACTGCCGCGGTAGGAGTTGATCGCCACACGATAAGTGGCATCCGGGTCAAAAGCACTGCCATCTTCCATTTCCAGGATATCTACCCGTTCACCAGCAGGGGCACTGACATCAACCTTGTATTTGATCCCGGCTGCAGAATCAAAGTTATAGGGTGGATTGCGGAGTGCGCCACGCCCCCTGCTGTCTTCGGGAATGCGCCCAAACTGGTCACGCCGCAGTTTCAACAGGTGATCATCTTCGTTAAGCATCCTGTTAAACCAAAGGCCATAAGAATATTCCAGGTGATCATGAATTTCCTGGCCGGTCAATTCCATGACATACAGGTAGTTTTCATATTCATATAAGCGAAAAAAGTCGCGCATGTGCAATTTTCCTTTGCGGATGGTCTGGTCAAAGGCAAGCGGGGCGGTAAAGCTGACGTCAGCATCGGTAAGGGCAAGCTGCACATGATGGACAAAATCCGTGAAGGGTGCACTGCCGAACAGGGCCTCTATGGAGTGCATGTCTTCGGTTATGCGGCCTACCTCCTGATTGGAAAAATCCAATATCTCCTGCACATCATCTTCAAATCGCTGGATGAATGGGTGACTGGGCACAGCTTTGTCAGAAGATATCATTTCGGCACGCACATCTATCAAGTCAAAGGGCTCGCGACGGGACTCCCTCCTGAAGGTCAGCTCTGCCAGGGCAAGGTTTTCAGCAAAATGGCCGGGGCCCATTACGAGCACATTCTCCCCAGCGGTATTGCTGACTGTTTGTATTCTTCGCCGATGGTCATGGGAAGAGAAGATTACATCAAAACCAAGCACATGTTTGGCGATATAGCCTGAGGCATTTTCCAGGGGATGATCTTCGGGGTCTGGGTCCAGTGAACCAAAGCCACTGTGAAACAAACCAATAATCGCATGCGGCTCTTCTTCCGCCTGAATATGGTCTATCCAGTATTGCGCGCTCTCCACCATGTCTTCAAATACCAAGCCCTCCCACAGGTGTGGGGGCAACCAGTTCGGAACACCTGTAGTGGTCAGCCCCAACACTGCTACCTTTATCCCTTGCCTTTGAATGATGGTATAAGGTTTAAAGTAGGGTTCGCCCGTCTCCGCATCCAATACATTGCCACCAAGCCAGGGAAAATTAAACTCCTCCACGAGACGATCATACACCTCAGGGCCAGCTTCAATGTCATGGTTTCCAATGGTAGCAGCATCATACCTCATGAAGTTCATCACACGGCTGAAAAGGTTTTCCTCGGCTTCCTGCACAAAGTTTGCATAATAAGCTGCTGGCGTACCCTGGATCAGGTCACCGTTATCCAGAAGTATGAGATTGCTGCGCTCTCTTGCACGCAATGATTGCACCATATAGTGCACATTGGCCATGGAAGTTTTTGCCGGACGGTTGGCAACAAAATCATATGGGAACAATCGGGCGTGCACGTCGGCAGTGACGGCCACCTGCACCTTAACTTCTCTTGCCTCACTTGTGCCGGCAAATGCCATGCATATTGCCAGCAAGGCAGTCATGATAGCTGGGAAACGAGTCATGGATAATATCTTTGAAGTACAACAAAAGGATACAAAAAAAGGGCAAGCGGTTTAAGGTAATGTGCATGCCCTTCGAAGATCTTTAGATCTATTGTCCAAGGTAGGCTTTTAACAGCTTGCTCCTGGAGGTGTGTTTCAGCCTGCGGATGGCCTTTTCCTTGATTTGACGAACCCGCTCGCGGGTGAGGTCAAACTTGGCACCAATCTCGTCAAGTGTCAGTCCATGATTCATGCCGATACCAAAATACAGGTTGATGACATCCCGCTCCTTTTCCGTAAGTGTAGCCAGTGAGCGCTGAATCTCACGGGCGAGTGACTCGTGTATCAGGCTGGAGTCAGCATTGGGCGAATCATTGTTTACGTAGACGTCCAGCAAACTGGCATCTTCACCCTGAACCAGGGGGGCATCCACGGATACGTGATGCGTGGATATCCTGAACGATTCAGTGATCTTATCCTCATTGACTTCGAGGGCATTCGCCAGCTCTTCGGCAGAGGGCGGACGCTCATACTGCTGTTCCAGTTTTGATGCTTCTTTTTTGATCTTGTTAAGCGAGCCCACCTGGTTCAGTGGCAACCTTACGATACGCGACTGTTCGGCAAGGGCCTGTAAGATGGATTGACGGATCCACCATACGGCATAGGAGATAAACTTGAAACCGCGCGTTTCATCAAATCGCTTTGCAGCCTTAATCAGTCCAAGATTACCCTCGTTGATAAGGTCTGGCAGACTTAAGCCCTGGTTCTGATACTGCTTGGCTACAGACACCACAAAGCGCAGGTTAGCCTTGGTCAGCTTTTCCAGAGCCACCTGGTCTCCTTGCTTGATCCGCTGTGCCAGCTGGACCTCTTCCTCTGCCGATATCAAGGGTACCTTGCCGATCTCCTGCAGATACTTATCCAGTGACGCGGTATCACGATTGGTAATCGATTTAGAAATTTTTAGTTGTCGCATATATCTGATTTCCTTTATTTTAAAAAGGTTAATTGAGGGAGTTTCCCGCCTGATGCGGAAAAAACCCTCAAAGGTACAAAAATATTCTGTACGGAACAATCCCTGCATCTTGATTTTGCAGGGAAAGTCCGGTTTTTATCATAGTTTTAATCCAGGCCTATGCCATAATACGCACGTGTGCCGTCCGGGGTTACACCTTCAATGAGCACACCGCCAGTCCTGTCTTTCAACATGGCTTCCAAATCATCCGGATGATGCACTTCCTGGTTGTCGACATGCGTAATGATGAAGCCCTGCCTGATGCCTGCATTGCTGAGCACGCCACGTGACAGGCTGGCTACACGTACACCATGACTGATGTTTAATTGATCCAGGGTCTGTTCCGGAACGGTTTCAAGGCGCGCACCGAGCATTTCCGCGAATGCACGTTCATCTCTCGTCACGCGGGACACCTCTCCATAGATATTCTTGAGCGTGGCCGTAGTTTCACTTTCCCGGCCGTCACGGTAAAACGTGACAACCACATCATCGCCTGGCCGCTTGCGACCAACCGATTCGATCAGGTCAGAAGGATTGCGCACTTCATTTTCATCGATGCCCACGATCACGTCTCCTTCTTGTATGCCAGCTTCATCAGCGGCACTGCCCTCCCCTACGCGTTCCACATAAGCACCACGAATGACGCCGAGACCACGTTGTTCAGCCTCACGACTTGTCAAAGGAGAAATCGTCACACCCAACATGCCGCGCTGAACCTCACCATATTCCATGATGTCTTCGGCAACCTTGCTCGCAATGTTTGCCGGAATCGCAAAAGAGTAGCCCGTGAAAGCACCGGTGGTCGAAGCAATGGCGGTATTGATACCGATTAGTTCGCCCCGGGTGTTCACCAGGGCACCACCACTGTTCCCCCTGTTCACAGCTGCATCGGTCTGAATGAAAGACTCAATGGCCAGGGTATCTGTCAGGATATTGATGTTGCGACCCTTGGCACTGACGATGCCTGCTGTAACCGTGGACTCCAGGTTGAAGGGGTTGCCGATGGCCAGCACCCACTCTCCCACCAACACATCATCGGAGTCTCCGAACTCCAGGTAGGGAAGATCTACCTCATCGATTTTGAGCAAAGCAATATCCGTAGTGGGATCAGCCCCGATGAGTTCCGCTTCATAAATCCTGTTGTCGTTCAGGGTGACTTCAATTTTGCTGGCATTGTCGATCACATGGTTGTTTGTGATCACATAACCATCCGCCGAAAGAATCACACCACTACCCGACCCGATGGCTGGGGGCATGTCAGGGGATGGCCTCCTCCGCGGGCCGAAAAAGAAATCAAAAAAATCGTCTGGCCCGAAAGAATCCTGCCTGGGGCTGCGCTGACGTTCAAATTCTGCCTGGATATGGACAACAGCATGGACCGTCATCTCCGATACCACGGTAAAATCAGGCAAACCGGAATCAAAACCTTCCAGATGGCGTGTCAGGGAAGCAGGAACGCGCTCAGCGCGATGAGGGATCACATGCGACACCTCTTGAGATGACGATTCGGGAGCAAAATATATTTGCTGAACACCCAATGCCACCAAACCACCAAGCACAGCGATAAAAAACAATCCCAGAAAATTCTTCATCATACCAAAATTTTATGTTTAACAATCCAAATCTCCACATTGTTTATACAGTCAGTAACATTTTTTTAAGTCAGAATGTCACGTACATTTTTCTTCATACCGCGTATCAATAAATATGCCTTACCGTCACTTATTTTCTTAACAAAGCCTAAAATTGCACTATCAATGATCAATCCAGGAAAACCTTCATTACCCGACCAATGGCAATCCTGCCATCATGACATCTTAAGGGTCCCATGTCTTATCATTGTTACAGCATGGCAAATAGCCAGGGGGTTTGTTGCCTCCTTCCACAAGCAAACCCGGACATATTGCCCGACCTTCCTGCGTTATGATGCACTGGGAGGCAAGAAGGGAGCAAGCCATGGGGGAACTGAGGTGGCAGCTACAAGCCATTGATGCGTGTGACTTCATGTTTTTTCGCTAAATTTGGTGCGAAAAACAGCTGATGCAGATGCAGTTTCATAAATACCACGGTACTGGCAATGACTTTATTGTCATAGATAACCGTGACCATTCCTTCCCACATGCAGGCCGTCAGGGGCAGCGCATGATCAGCCAATTGTGCCACAGGCATATGGGCATTGGTGCCGATGGGCTGATTCTGATAGAAGAAGACCTGCAGGCAGACTTTAGCATGCGGTTTTTTAATGCAGACGGATTGCCTGGCAGCTTCTGCGGCAATGGCAGCAGGTGCGCTACTGCATTTGTGTTCAAGCACGATATCATACCAAAGAAACAGCTCATCTTTCATGCCGCAGATGGCAGCCACCAGGCATCGGTGATTGCAGCCGGCAAACACCAACTGCGTGTGCGTGTTACACTCAGGGATGTTGCTGCGCCCAAAACCAGCTCCACATCGCATCCATTTGCACATCAGGCCTTTTTTGTGGATACCGGCTCGCCGCATGTGGTTATCTTTGCAAACAAGATCGACAAGCTGGACGTGCCGGCAGAAGGCGAGCGAATCAGAAACGACGCGAGATGGCAACCCGGCGGTGCCAATGTGAACTTTGTTGAGCATATCGGAAATGGCAAGATTTATGTAAGAACCTATGAACGGGGAGTGGAAAACGAAACCTTATCCTGCGGGAGCGGGGTCACTGCATCAGCCATCGCTGCACACCATATGAAAGGAATACGATCAGAATCCGTATCTGTGCAAACGAGGGGCGGTGAATTGCAAGTGTCCTTTAATCCTCCGCAAAAAAAAGGGGCAAGATACACGGAGGTTTCGCTGGAGGGACCGGCAACCAAAGTGTACACCGGTAAAATGCCGGACCTGCTCCTGGATGGATAAAACCATTCTATGCCAAAGAATTGACGATCAAAAGGAAGATAAAGATGCAAGCGCAGCATTTGTGCTGCCTGCCGAAAGAATGCAAGATGCAACCATTAGAAGGAAAATACCTGCGACTTCGCCCGGTCGAGATAGAAGACCTGGAACACTTGTACAGATATGAAAATGATGCAGAAATGTGGGTGGTGAGCAACCACCTCAACCCGATTTCACGTTTTTATCTCGAACAGTATATTCTTCATGCAGAAAACGACATCTATAAAGATAAGCAGCTGCGCCTGATCATTGAAACCCACGATAAGACATGCGTGGGCATCATCGACCTGTTTGACTTTGACCCCCATCACAAGAGAGCGGCAGTTGGCATCATCATCGACCCAAAACATCGGCGAAAAGCTTATGGTGCAGAGGCAATTGATGTGATTAAAGCCTATGCAAGGGATGTTTTGCAACTGAAGCAGCTGTTTTGCGGTATCGGCAGTGATAACAAGGGAAGCATCAGGCTATTCCGGCAAAAAGGATTTGAGATAACCGGCACGCGTAAGGCCTGGCGCCTGCATAAAGATGGGTGGCATGATGAACATTTCCTGCAGTTGCTTTTTTAAAGACTGGCTGATGGTTGAAAAACCAGGAGCAGACCTGTGCATCCTGACGTATTGACATATTGAATCGAATGAAGATCTCTTTGCTGACAAGAATTACCGCTTTCATATTGCTGGGCCTGGCCGCAATTGCAGGGCTCCTTTTTTATTTATATGTGCATGCATCCAACGTCCATCTGAAGCACCGGGAACAAATGCACATCCACATTCCTTCAGGCAGCACCTACCAGGAAGTGCTCGACATGCTGAAGGAAAAAGACCTGCTGCGACACCCCGGTCGTTTTAACTGGCTTGCCGGTCAGAAGAACTATCCGAACCGGGTGATGGCCGGAAGGTTTATGATCTTTGATGGCATGAGCAACAATCAACTCATCAACTTGCTCAGGTCGGGGGAGCAAAGCCCGGTAAACCTGACCTTTCATAATATCCGAACCGATGAAGAGCTGGCAGGTCGAATTGCTTCTCAAATTGAACCCGACTCAATGGAAATCTTTTCGCTGCTGCGTGATCCTGAAGCAATTGAGCCCCTGGGCAAAGACACCTTGACCGCAAGGCTGCTCTTTATTCCAAATACCTATGAAGTGTACTGGAACACTAGCCCCGAACGGCTGCTTCAAAGGATGCACAGGGAATACCAGGCCTTCTGGAACCAGGCTCGCAGGCAGCGGGCAGAGGAAATCGGCTTATCCATCACAGAAGTGGCCATACTTGCATCCATCGTGCAAAGCGAAACCAACAAGGCCGAAGAAATGGCCAGGGTAGCCGGTGTGTACATGAACAGACTCAGCCGTGGCATCCCGCTTCAGGCAGACCCTACGGTAATTTTTGCCCAGGGCGATTTTACCATCAGGCGGGTACTCAACAGGCACCTGGAAATCGATTCACCCTTTAATACCTATAAGTATGCAGGCCTTCCACCAGGACCAATAAATTTGCCAGCCCCACAGGTCATTGACGCCGTACTGTATTATGAAGCACACGATTATTACTTTTTTAGTGCAAAACCTGATTTCAGCGGCTATCACCTCTTTGCCAGAACCTATGCCGAACACCTGGCCAATGCAAGAAAATACAGGCGGGCACTGGATGAAAGGAATGTATACCGGTAAACTAGGTTAAGGTTAAGGTTAAGGTTAAGGTTAAGCTTGAGGTTTGAAGTTTGAAGTTAAGACAATTGGCTGTTCGCTGTTGGCTATGTGCTGTTGGCTATGTGCTATTGGCTTTTAGCTGTTGGCAGTTAGCAAGAAAATTTGACCGGGTGTTTTTTTCGGGGGCTCTACATGTTAACAGCTCACGGCCAGCAACCAACAGCATACAAGGGGCTCCAAAAACATAAAAACCATCGCAGACCCGGACATTTAGACCTTTCGACTTTTAGACATTTTGTCCTTTTGTCTTTTTGTCTTTTTGTCCTTCTAAAAATTCAACACTTATGACAACAATCAAATTCGGCACGGATGGCTGGCGGGCAGTCATTGCAAAGGACTTTACCACAGAAAACGTGGCCCGTATAGCTCAAGGCACGGCACTGTGGGCACTCCAGCAAAGCAAAGAACCCTCCGTCGTGCTCGGTCACGATTGCCGCTTTGGGGGTGAATTGTTTACCGAAACGGTTATCAGGGTCCTATGCAGGCACGGCATCAAGGTATTCATGTCGGGCACTGTGGCCACCGCTCCGATGATCAGCATGGGCACCCTGCACCACAAAAGCATCCTTGGGGTATTTATTACCGCAAGCCACAATCCGCCAGAATACAACGGTTATAAACTCAAAGGCAGTTATGGCGGGCCGCTGCTCGAAGAGCAGGTGGGTGAAATCGAACAGCTGATCCCGGATGAGGTGCAGGCTGACAGCGATCAAATGCGGCTTGAGGATTTGCAAAAACAGGGGCTGCTCGAATATGTGGACCTGGAAGGCATGTATTGTGATGCATTGGAGAAACAGTTTGATCTTGATGCCATCAGAAACGCCGACATGCGTTTCGCTTTCGATGCCATGTATGGCTCAGGCCAATACATCATGAAGCGGCTGTTCCCGGACATGATGATCCTTCATGGCGAAAGGCAGCCGCTATTTGACGGAATACCACCGGAGCCTCTCGCCAAAAACCTGACAGCATTCAGCAAAGCCATCCGCGACGAAGGAAACATCGCATGTGGCCTGGCCGTAGATGGAGATGCTGACCGGACAGCCCTCATGGACCAGCATGGCAACTACATCGATTCCCACCACGTCATCCTGCTGCTCATTTATTACCTGCATCACCATGAAAAGAGAAAAGGAAAGGTGGTGACAGGCTTCTCTTCAACTGTAAAAATCAAGGACCTTTGTGCCCATTATCATATCCCGCTGGAAATTGTAAAAATAGGCTTCAAGCACATCTGCGGGATCATGCTGGAAGAAGAAGTGCTGGTCGGGGGGGAAGAATCCGGGGGAATAGCGGTTAGCGGGCACATCCCTGAACGGGACGGCATATATAACGGTTTGATCATCTGGGAAGCCATGGTCAAAACTGGAAAATCACTGACCGGATTGATAGAAGATGTGTATGCCATTACCGGCCCCTTTGCCTTTGAAAGATCCGACCTTACGATCGCACCTGCAGACAAGCAACGAATTGTGGAAAATTGCCGCCAGGGAGCCTACAAACAGTTTGGCAAATACAAGGTAATCGCCGTGGAGGACCTCGACGGGTTTAAATTTTACTTCAGCGACCATCAGTGGGTCATGATCAGGCCATCGGGTACAGAACCCGTTTTACGCACATACGCTGAAGGAAAGGACCAGGAAGAAGCACTGGATATTCTCCGGGAAACCTATCATGCCATCATGAAGGCATAATGTCGCACCCATAAAGCCTGCCTGTTGCGCAAACAGCAAGATTTTTCATTGAGCCCTGATGTTTCTTTGATTTTTGTATTTTTACAAGCTCACTCTACATGATTACTAACTAAACAAATTATCCATGCGCTTCCTATCCGTGATTGCCAGGGTCTTCCTGCCGGTTTTTATTCTGATTCTCAGCTTACCCCTGAATGCCAATGACCACGACCTGACTCACCCGGAAAACTTCTTTGGATTCAAGCCGGGAGAGGACCGAAAGATGTTTCTTTATGAAGACCTTATTGATTACCTTGACCTGCTGCAGGAGGAATCGCCTATGATGAAGCTCCTGGAACATGGGGAATCGCCAATGGGGCGGCCGATGTACATCGGCTTTGTCTCATCAGAAGAAAACATCGCCAACCTGGACAGGCTGCGCGAGATCAACCGCCGACTGGCCCTTGACGGGGATATCCCCTCTGATGAGCTGCAAGGCATGATTGACGAAGGCAAAACCTTTGTGCTGGTCACCTTATCCATGCATTCCACAGAGGTTGCCCCCTCACAGGCTGCACCACTGATGGCTTATAACCTCATCACGGGTACGGATAGCAACCCCCGTTACCTCGACGACGTGGTGTTCATGATGGTACCCTGCCACAACCCGGATGGCATGAACATGATCGTGGAGCATTACAACAAGTACCTGGATACACCTTATGAAGGCAGTTCCCTGCCGGGTGTCTACCACAAATATGTGGGGCATAACATTAACCGGGATTTTGTCACCCTTACACAGTCTGACAACCAGGCTGTGGCAGACATTTACAACCTGGACTGGTTTCCCCATGTGCTTGTGGAAAAACACCAGATGGGCAGCACCGGCCCCAGGTACTTTGTACCACCAAATCATGACCCCATCGCACAAAATGTCGATGAGCTGATTTGGGGTTGGACCTGGGTTTTTGGCTCCAACATGGCAAGGGACATGACGGCGAGCGGACTGAAGGGCATCAGCCAACACTACCTGTTTGATGATTACTGGCCGGGCTCAACCCAGACATCCACCTGGAAAAACGTGATCAGTCTGCTCACAGAGGCTGCCTCCGTACAACTGGCCACACCCATATACATTGAAGCGAATGAATTGCAGGTTTTCGGAAAAGGTTTGTCTGAATACAAGAAAAGCATCAACTTTCCTGCACCATGGCCGGGAGGATGGTGGACCATGGAAGACCTCATTACTTATGAGTTGGAATCGGTATATTCACTGGTAAGAACAGCTTCACTGCATCGGGAAGAAATCCTGGATTTCCGCAATGAGATGGCCCGCCGCGAGATCAATAAAGGCCTGACTGAACCACCCTTCTTTTATGTGCTGCCACGCGAACAGCACGACCAGGGCGAGCTGCTGGCTCTCCTTGAACTTCTTGAAAGACACGGCATTCAGCTATATCAGATGGATGAAGACGCCGTGATGGAAGGAAGGTTCATCCATGCGGGTGATTTTATCATCCCCCTGGCACAACCCTTTCGCGCCTTTATCAAAGAGGTGATGGAAGACCAGGAGTTTCCGGTACGCAGGTATACGCCGGGTGGAGAAATGATCAGACCCTATGATATCACGTCCTGGTCGCTGCCGCTGCACCGTGGCGTGACCAGCCATGAGATCAACAGCTTTTACAGCAAGGAAGACATTCAGTTTTCAGAGGTTACCGCGGAACAGTTAAAAATTGATCATGGCCTGCCCGGTGATTTGAGCTACCTCTTGTTTCCTGCAAGTAACAACCACAGCTACAAGGCTGCTTTTTCCACACTCGGAAAAGGCTTTGATGTAAAGCGCACCACTGCCATATTGCAACACAATGATGAACCCGTCCCAGAAGGAAGCTTCCTGGTTGCGGTAAACAGCAACAACCACAGCTTCCTGGATTCGCTGCTGCAGGAAATCCATACCATCCCGTTTTACCTGAGTGAAAGACCCGATGTAAATGCAGAGACGCTGAGTATGCCACGAATTGCGCTTTGCGAAACCAACTTTCACGACATGGATGCCGGCTGGACAAGATGGCTTTTTGACTCTTATGGCATACCATTCACGGTACTCAACCCCGCCGACTTCATCGACACAGACCTCAGTGCACAATATGATGTGATCATCTTTCCTGATGCCACCAAGGATCAGATCCTGCACGGACATAGCACGCGCGGTGGCGAGGTTTTCATCCCGTTCTATAATCCGGAATACATCAGGGGGATGGGTAGCGAAGGATGGCAAAACGTGCTGCGCTTCATGGCGGAAGGTGGCAATATCATATCCTGGGCGCGATCCACGGAACTTTTCTTTGGCCTGATGACTCCCGGCAACGAAGAAGAAAACTTCCGCTTCCCTGTGCAGAACATTTCCAGCCGCCTTACCGGAGAGGGGTTTTACAGCCCCGGTTCATTCCTCCAGATCAATTTGCAGGAAGGACATCCGCTCAACTTGGGCATGCCGCAACAAATCGGCGTGTTTCACAGAAGCGCACCGGTATTCTCTACATCAATACCCACCTTTGGCATGGACAGAAGGGTCATTGGGAAATTTCCTGAAGACCAGGACCTGTTATTAAGCGGATATTCGGAAAAAGAAGAACTGCTGGAGCGCCAGCCAGCCATCGTGTGGCTGCAACGTGGAGAAGGACAGGCCGTCCTCTTTTCTTTTGCCCCCAACTTCAGGGGATCCACACCCGTGTCAAACAAACTGATATTTAACGCGCTGCTGCTGGATTAGTCATAATACTTAAGGATATTGGAAATGGGGTGCCGTGACCATGTACCTAAGCTGCCGGGGTAAGTAGCATATAACAAGCAGGCAGACGCAGCACATGGGCAGCGAAAAAAAGCTTTCGCGTCCTGAAGTGGGCTTGCCAAATATGGTAAACAATCACCAGGGTATATCAGGTCAACACCCGGGGATCATAAGCCGTCCGGCGGATCCACGGGGGTGGCATACAGTTCGAACACACCGGCACCAGTGATCGCTACTTCTACAAACTGACCCGTTCGCAGCGAACGGGTCTTTTTGATCAGCACCTCGTTATCCACTTCGGGACTGTCATGCGCTGTGCGGCCTACATAGTATTCCGGCTCTTCTGCATCTATGATGACCTTCATTCGCTGACCAAGCTTGCCGCTATTCAACGACTGTGAAATGCCGGCCTGCTTTTCCATCAGGATGTCTGACCTGTGCTGTTTTTCCGCTTCCGGGATGGGATCGCCCAACGCATAAGCGCGGGTGTCTTCTTCCGGCGAGTAGGTAAATACGCCCAGGCGATCGAAACGCATCTCATCTACAAAATCAAGCAATTCCTGAAAAGCCTCCGTCGTCTCCCCGGGATAACCGACCATGAGGGTGGTCCGGATTGCTATGCCCGGAACCTTTTCCCGAATCTTCCTGAGCAGCGTGCGTGCTTCGGCCTTACCGTGACCGCGGCGCATAGATTGCAGCAAGCCCTCGTTGATGTGCTGCAGGGGGATGTCGAGGTAATTGCAGATTTTGGGAGATTCGCGCATCAGGTCAAGCACTTCCAGCGGAAACTTGTTGGGGTAAGCATAATGCAGGCGGATCCACTCAATCCCTTCGACATTGCACAATTCACGCAGCAAGGCAGCAAGTTCAGAGCGACCGCTGATGTCCAGCCCATAATAGCTTAAATCCTGTGCCACAAGGATCAGCTCTTTCACTCCTTTTTCAGCCAGCCTTGAGGCCTCCCTGCGTAAGGTCGCAACAGGAACGGATACATGGTTTCCCCTGATGGCAGGTATGGCGCAGAAAGCGCATGTGCGGTCGCATCCCTCAGAGATCTTGAGGTATGCATAATGCATGGGTGTAGTCACAACCCTTTCGGCACTTTCCGCATCATATTGCTCATGAAGCCATGCCAGCAAATCTTCAGGGTCCCGGGCACCAAACCAGGCAGCCACTTCAGGTATTTCCCGGCTAAGCTCATCACGATAACGCTGAGAAAGGCAACCGGTTACCACAACATCGCCAATGTGTCCGTTTTTGGCTGCATCAACCAATTCGAGTATGGTGTCGATGCTCTCTTCCTTGGCATCCTGAATGAATCCGCAGGTGTTGATCACCACGACATCAGCAGGAGCCTTGCCATCATGGGTAACCACAAATCGATCAGGTGAGAGTTGTCCCATGAACTTCTCCGAGTCTACCACGTTTTTCGAACATCCCATGGTAATGACATTGACGGAGACTTTTTGGGGGCGGGGGCGCATAAGTTTATTGCAAATGATTTCTTATAATAATACAAACCAGTCAATCAAGACTGAAACAATTTTTTCACGAAGGCCTCCCGGTCAAAAATCTGCAGGTCATCAATTTTCTCGCCTATGCCAATGTACTTCACAGGCACACTGAACTGATCACTTACCCCAATAACAACACCTCCCTTGGCAGTGCCATCCAGCTTGGTGATGGCCAGCGCATTTACCTCGGTCACGGTTGTAAACTGCCTGGCTTGTTCAAACGCATTCTGACCGGTAGAACCGTCGAGGATCAGCAGTATTTCGTGTGGAGCGCCCGGAATGACTTTTTGCATTACCCTTTTGATTTTACCGAGCTCATTCATCAGGTTCACTTTGTTATGCAGCCTGCCAGCGGTATCCAGGATGGCCACGTCCATGTGCTCTCTCTTTGCATACTCCAGCGTTTCATAAGAAACAGAAGCGGGGTCTGCTCCCATGCCCTGGCTAACCAATGGAACCCCGGCACGTTCAGACCAGATGGTCAGCTGATCCACTGCCGCAGCCCGAAAAGTATCGGCAGCCCCCAGCACCACTTTTTTGCCTGCCGCCTTGAATTGATGCGCCAGCTTTCCGATGGTCGTGGTCTTACCCACGCCATTCACACCAACCACCATGATCACGTATGGCCGCTCCTGACTCTCTGACATCACCTCAGTAAAATCACTGGCTTCGTTCTCATACAACAAGGCGGTAACTTCTTCCTGGAGGATCCGGTTAAGCTCCTCCGTCCCCAGGTATTTATCCCTGGAAACCCGCTCCTCTATGCGCTCAATGATCTTGATGGTTGTAGCCACCCCTACATCTGAACTGATCAGGACTTCTTCAAGGTCATCGAGCACGTCATCATCGACCGTTGACCGGCCCGCCACTGCCTTGGACAGCTTGGAGAAAAAATTGTTGCGGGTCTTATGCAAGCCCTGGTCAAGTTTTTCCTCCTTGTTTTTTGAAAAAATATCGAAGAGGCCCATAGCATTTGATTTAGGTGGATAATAACCATAAAAAAACAGACCTGCACCAAGGGTATTGGAGCAGATCTGAAAAGTTTCCTGTCGGTCCCGCAAGCTCAGGGGTGATATGGTGTGCATTCACCAGTGCATGCAGGGGTCATCCATTTGGCGGATTATTTCTTCTGTGCAAGATATTCCTTCACCTTCTCACTATCAACAATTTCTTCTTCAAAGGCATATGCACCTGACTTTTCAGATTTATGCATCCGGATGACTTTGGCAAATCCTTTACCTGTTCCGGTTTTCAGGGTTGCAACTACTTTCTTGGCCATACTAATTCAGTTTTATTTGATTTCTTTATGAATGGTCATTTTCCGAAGAATGGGGTTGTATTTTTTAATCTCCAGACGATCGGGCGTGTTCTTTTTGTTCTTGGTAGTGACATACCTTGATGTACCCGGCTTTCCACTGCTTTTATGTTCTGTGCACTCCAGAATCACCTGGTGTCGTGCTTCTTTCGTTTTCTTTGCCATGACTGTGCGTACTTTATGTTTTCAGAAGCGCAAAAATACAAAATTTTTATGTTCCGGCAAGATAATGCGCAGGAAAACAAAAAATATTCCGGCCAAAAAAATAAAACTTATTGATTTTTTGCAGTTTAGATCATTTTTGTTTACCTTCGCATGTTAAATCAAGTCGTTTCGGGATTTTCCCTTTGATGGGATGATCCCGTTCATTTTTAAACCTAACAAGCATACATTATGACGCAAACCGATCCCAAAGTTATCGCACTCACCTATGAGCTGCGAGAAGGAGGACCTGAAGGAGAAGTGCTGGAAACGGTAAAAAAAGATCAGCCCATTGAATTTTTATTTGGCGTAGGGCGCCTGAACCAGCGTTTTGAGGAGAACGTAAAGGATTTAAAAGAGAATGAGTCCTTTGAGTTTACCATCCAGGCGGATCAGGCATATGGACAGGTAAACGATAAAGCCATCGTAGACTTGCCAAAGAGCATTTTTGTGATTGACGGCAAGCTGGCTGAAGACCTGCTCGTAGAAGGCAACATCATCAACATGGAAGATCAGGAAGGTAACCCACATCGTGGCAAGGTGATGGATATTGGGGAAGACAAGGTAAAAATGGACTTCAACCATCCACTGGCTGGCATGGATCTGCATTTCAAAGGTGAAGTGGTGCGCCGCCGCGAGCCCACACCTGAAGAGATCACGCAGGGATATGTAAAGCCCGAATAGATCGCAAACGGCATGCCCGCCCGAAATGACCGGACAGCATGTGGTTTTCGCCAACCTGCGTTGTTCATGAAAAGCATGAATAACAGGAATTGAATGCACACGCATTTTGCAGGGCCCTTCTTACGGAGGGCCCTGTTTTTTTTTCGCCACCGTATTCAGCGAAGCCACGTGAATGGTCACGCTGACTGCTATGATCAGGAGAATCAGCCTGATCCACCACAGGCTGACGGCAAAAATCGCAGTTATGCCAATGCTGATCCAAAGCAGGGCGATGGTCCCCCTTTTTATCTGGGCCGTAGTGGCATGGTGGTCACGATAATTCAATATGTGTTCACCAAAGTACCGGTGGTTGATCAACCACTGGTAGTAACGTTCGGAGCTCCTGGCAAAACAATAGGCCGACAAAAGCAGGAATGGGACCGTGGGCAACAAGGGAACAAAAACACCGAGAAAACCCAGTCCGAAACTGGCTAAGCCCCCCAGGGTAAACAAAAAGCGCTGAAAGGGATTCAACTGCTTGCCAAAATCGGGTTTTTCTTCCTGCATCCTGCTTAATTGTTTATATTTGGCCTGTTTAAAGAATGGCACAAAGGTCGGAAAAATCGTGCGAACATGATAAGCCAACCCGTAAAGGAAGATAGTTTTTACCTGAACAGCCCCAGCAATCAGAAGTTTCACGTGTCCGGGTACCACCAGGAACAACAGGAAGCCAGGGGAATTGTTCTGATCATTACGGGTATGGCTGAACATGCCGGACGATATAAGCAGTTCTCCCATTTTTTGGCAGGCCGGGGATACAGCGTCTATATTTGTGATCACCCCGGACAAGGTAAAACAGCAGGAGCCCCTGAAAAAACAGGACTGATTGCGCGGCAGAGGGGCTGGGAATGCATGCTTGAAAACGTGCGCGCCCTGTATACCCATATTCGCAAGGAACAACCCAAAATTCCGATTTTTATTTTTGGACACTCCATGGGTTCTCTGCTGGCGAGACATTTTACCGCATTATACCCGGTGTATATTCAGGGATTGATCCTTTCCGGCTCCTTCGTTATGCCCCACATAGGCCTTATGCTGGCGCTGAACCTGGTGCGGATCAAGGTCTTGTTTGAAGGCCATGACTATAAAAGCAAATGGTTTAACAGGCTGTTTTATTGGTCTTTTAACAGACACTTCAAACCGCGGCCCACGATGTACGAGTGGATCTCATCGGTGAGGCATGAGGTCGTATCTTATCAACAGGACCCCTATTGTGGGTTTTACCTGTCAAATGGCTTTTTTAAGGCCATATTAAAAGGCATCGCCGCAACCCGGACAGCAGAAAGCCTGATCACTTATCGCAAGACCCTGCCGGTGCTTATTATGTCAGGCAAGGAAGACCCGGTTGGGCGCTTCGGGAAAGACGCGGTGAAGCTGCATAAAAACTACTTCCAGCAGAACTTCCAGAACCTGTCCTTAAAAATCTTTCCGGGCAGGCATGAACTGCTACACGAAAAATACAAGGAAGAAGTCTATGACTATCTGCTGAACTGGCTCAATGAGAGCCTGACCATCAAGTAAACGGATGCCGTCCACTTATATATAATAGTAACGCGTTGGGCGCCGTAGAAGGAAGTAAGACCGCTGTTGGCAAGAGCGTACCAGGAGCCTATCAGGCCCGGAAGATCAGGAGCGGAATCGTGCCTTCATAAATCAGCTTGCGTGTAATGCCGGGGTTGAACAACCGGGCAAGTAAGCCTCGCTTGCGGTTTACCATGGAAAAAAGATCGATGCCTTTCTCTTTCACAAAAGACTCTATCCCTGTCATGTCATCATCACTCTCCAGCAGTTGACATTCCACCTCAACACCCCGGTGCACCCTGGCAAAATAATTCTTCAGTGAGTCCATCTTGACCTCATCCCAACTCTTGCTGGGGGTCTTCGATAAATGAATGCAGTGTATCTTGACCTCAAACCCGGAGACAATCGACAACAGACGGCGGATGGCCACATAGTCAGAGTCGTCAAACTCAGTGGCATAAGCGATGTTTTTCACCTCTTTGGAAGCATCGTAAGATGAATGCTCGGGAATGGCAAGCACCGGCACCCTGGTACGGTCAAGTACCCTGTACACCACACTGCCAATGATGTCACTCTGCTTCTCTCCCTTTCCTTTCGTACCCAATACAATAATGCCAGGTTTATAATCTTCAGCCATCCTGGCAATTTCGTCCTCAGTAATGCCTTCACGGAGGGCGTAGCCGATTTTCACCTCTCCCATATCTTTGCTGGCCGCTTCCTTTCTGACCTCATTGACAAACTTGAGCAAGCCTTTCCGCGCATTGCTCTCCATCTCCCGTAGGTTAATGTCCATGTCGACCTGTATGCTGTAAGCATCGGTGATGGGCACCAGGTCAACGATGGGCGCATAATAGACATGCAGGATTTTAATGTCGGCCTTGAGCTTATGTGCCAGGTTCAGCGCATACATACAGGCATTTTTAGAATATTCGGAAAAATCCACCGGGACAAGTATGCGTCGCACTTCACGGCGGTTTTTCATCTCAGCCCTTTCCTGTTCCGCCTTCCATTCATTCATCAGTCTCAATGCCTGCTCCAGGTCTTCTTCATGGATCTGAATTTTCACGCCTTCAGCGCCTGCACCCTGAATCAGATGTACATTGCGCAGATAACAGGTGATCCCTGCCGCCTCAAGACGCGCTTTTAATACTTCTGCTGCCGTGTAATGATCCGTAGCTATGGTCACCAGTTTGTCTTCCATCACTCAAGTTTTTACATTCATTATAGATCAGATTTCAATAGCATAAATTTATGAAAAGAAAGACGTAATTCCAAAAATAGATGACCCACCCGTGTGTATATTAAGGATTGCAAAGGCACAAGGCAGTGTGGGGGTTGGCGGTAAGTGCCGGGCGGTGAGCGCTGGGCGACGTGCAATGGGCAATGACTGCCCGGCGATAGGCTTTGAGCACAGGCGGTGAGCGATTGGAGAATGGCGGCAGGCAATGGGCAATGAGCGTTGTGAAACGAAGAATGTGCGATGGGGAATGGACGCTGAGCGCTGGATGACATATACTGGGTATGCAGGTGCTGGGCAGTGTAAGAAGAGCACCGTGGAGGGGCAATGCAATGCATCACAATGGCAAGGCCAGGACAATTCTCAGAAATAATAAAAGGCGGTGAAAAGCAACCTGGTGTTTCCCACTTCCTGGTAGTCTTTCACGCGACCCCTTCGATCTGTTTCGCCATAGGCAGCTGCTGTATATTCCAGCTCAGCACAAAGCTCCACATTGCCGGAAGCAAAACGCAAAGAAGGTGATATGCGATAAAGGTAGGCAATGTCGCTGCCCCGTCCATAATATCGGCCTTCCACATCGTCGCTTGCACCAAGATTGCGTGCATAACCCAGGTACAAGCCTCCGCGCAAGCGTTCGCCATATACCATATTGAACCAGGAAGACAGGTGGTTTAAGGGTGTATAGCGCACGAATCCATCATCATCAATTTCCTTTTCAGCATAGCCTCCAAGCATCAGGTGTTCACTGAGGTTTTGCCCATAGATGGTTTTGGCTTTCAGGTTGAGCTTACCCCTCGAAAAACCACCGAAAGCCATAAAGGCATAAGTAGCAATTTGTTCATCGGTATAGAGGCTTGCATCATCTTCCAGGACGCCTTCAGTTTCCATCCGGGGACGGATCACTTTATAATCTGCGGCCAGGCCTGTGGTCAGATGTTGATGGTTGCGGGTCCATTGGAGGTGAAAGTTGGGGATGGTCGTATGGCGCAGATAGTCAGGCGACGCGCCATGTGGACCATCACTGGCATTGTCGCGCTGGCCAATCATTGATATGATCCAGCTGGACTGACCGTGGTGATAGGTCAGTGAGGCCTGGGGGTTTCGAATGAATGGCTGAAAGGGGGCACCGGTATTCAGCGATACCACATCAGGCAATACTGCTGCAGAGAACATTGGATGCCACCATTGCCCCAGAAGCAGATCCCAACGTTCCCATGACAGGTTCAGATAGGCATGGCGCAAACGAAACCCGTTGATGTCTGCGTCAGTAACTCCGGAAAAGTCGGCCTCAATCACTCCGCTTACCTTGGCGCCAAATGCATCCGGACCAGTAATGTGGGTGGCCACGCGTGATGTGATGGCTGAAAAGTTAAACACAGGATCACCATGTATGTCGCGGCCTTTCTCATCCAATCTTTCCCTGGAAGGGTAAAGCAGAAACAGGTCTTCCCGCGCGGCTACAACCGTGCGGCTGTCTACCCAGTAGTCTGTCTTTACAAAGCCCTGGAAACTGATGGAAAAGCCAGCATCTTCCAAACTGTCGGGCGCTTCGCTTTCAACCGTCAGATCATCACTGGCAACTGCATGCTGGGCAACACATAAGAGGATAGAAAACAGAAGGATAAACCTGTGCAACATGGTCTTGGGGATTATGATACTGGACATACATTTTTTAGGTAGTGGTACCCTCATTGGGCCGGGTGAGCATACTGACCAGCGGATTCAAGGTCAATGAGGTGATCATGCCTATTGTACCTGCCTGTGGAGAAGGCAATCCAGCCCCATAGAGCACAAGGCATACCAGCAGCCCACCTGTTCCCGAAGCGATTGCCCCAGCGCGGGTCATTTTTTTGCTGTACAAACCCCAGATAAAGGGTCCGAGGAAAAACGAACCCAGGGCTCCCCAGGAGATACCCAGGATCATTACGATGCTGTCGATATTCAAATAGGCCAGCACCACCGACAAGAGAATAAAAAGGGCGCTCATCAGGCGCATCATCAGGGTCATGGTCTTGTCCTTGATGCCCGTATTGATAAACCCCTGGAAGAAGTCCTTGACAAACGTGGAACTTGATACCAGCACGAGGGCCGCCAGGGTAGACATGGATGCGGAGAGTATCAGCAGCAGAATAATGACGCTCAGGGAAACCGGCACCACGTTGGTCAGAAGTTCCGGCATCAGGATGTCAAATATTGGTCTCCCCTGCAAATCAAAGGCAGCAGGTGCCGACTCCGGGGTAAGAAAAATCCTCGAGGTCGACCCTATAAAATAAGCGACCCCTCCAATCAGGATGGCAAAAAACGTGGATGCGATCATGCCGCGTTTGATGGTGGACTTGTCCTTGATGGCATAAAACTTTTGCATCAGTTGTGGCATGGCAAAGGGCGCCATGCTGGTAAGCAGCACCATGGAAAGCAGGGGCCACCATCCCGGCGGGCCCACGGCACGGGTCAGACCAGGATCGATTTCCTGCAGGGCAAAAGTGATCTGCGGCAGACCGCCCCCCTCGCCCACCGTGCTGAAAAATAATATAATCACACTCACGGCCATGATGATGCCAAAGATCATGTCGATCAGGGCCATAGACTTGTAACCGCCAAGCACCATGTAGAGTGCCGTAAAGAAGCCCATGAATGCCAGGGCGTGCCAGTATTCGATGTGAAAACTGGAAGTAAACAGATAAGAAAGCCCCATGAATACAGCGGCAGTGTATGGGATCATGAACACGAAGATCACCAGGCTGGCGAGCAGCTTGAGCTCAGGGGCACGATAGCGCTTCAGCAAAAAGTCGGGCATGGTGTAGGCCCCATATTCGCTCGCCGCATCTTTCAGGCGCATGCCGACCATCCACCAGACGACCAGGACGCCGAGCAATGCATTGAAAAGGGCAATCCAGAGGCCTGAGAAGCCAAAATTCCAGCCCACATTGCCGGCAAAACCAATAAACAGCACCGCACTGAAATAGGCTGTGCCATAAGAAAAAGCGGTCATCCATGGGCCCACCTTGCCACCGCCCAGATAAAAATCGTTAAAGGTTTTGGTCCCTTTGAAACCACGTATGCCCACCCAGATGATCATCAGGACATATAATCCCAGTACGACAATTCTTACAGACTCCATCTAAAATGATCAATTATAAAGATTGACAATCTTCTGATTTACGTTTTGACAATGCGGATCCGGGCATCTACAGCCACCACGTATTTTTCATTACCCAGCAAGGGGTTCAGAT
>PUOJ01000145.1 GCA_003552075.1 Bacteroidales bacterium | reverse complement strand
TTTCCCGTTTTGCCACACCCACTTTATCGGAAAACACCCGGATGGATGCCGGGGTGTATCCCCTGCGTCGTAATCCGGAGATGGTGGGCATCCTGGGATCGTCCCAGCCTGCAACGTGTTCACCTTCCACCAGTTCAAGGAGCTTGCGCTTGCTCATCACCGTGTAATTCAGGTTGAGGCGGGCGAACTCAAACTGTCTCGGCCTGTTTTCCTGGATTTCCAGGGCATCAAGGAACCAATTGTATAGCGGGCGATGCACTTCAAACTCCAGGGTGCAGATGGAGTGGGTGATGTTTTCGAGGTAGTCGCTCTGGCCGTGTGCCCAGTCGTACATCGGATAGATGCACCACTGATCGTCAGTGCGGTGGTGGGAAGCCCGCATGATCCGGTACATCACCGGGTCGCGCATGTGCATGTTGGGAGAGGCCATGTCGATCTTTGCCCGAAGCACGTGGCTGCCATCCGGAAACTCACCGTTACGCATACGCTCGAACAGATCCAGGCTCTCTTCCACAGGCCTGTCGCGCCATGGACTGATTTTTCCCGGTGTCGATGGCGTACCCCTTCCGGCGGCGATCTCTTCACCCGTCATCTCACAAACAAAGGCTTTCCCTTTCTTGATGAGAAAAACAGCCATCTCATAAAGCTTCTCAAAATAATCGGAAGCATAATACTCCCTATCTTCCCAATCGAATCCCAGCCATTTGACGTCTTCCTTGATGGCATTCACGTAGCCCACGTTTTCCTTGGTGGGATTGGTGTCATCGAAGCGCAGGTTGCACTTGCCATTGTACTTGTCTGCCAGTCCGAAGTTCAGGCAGATTGACTTGGCGTGTCCAATATGCAGGTAGCCGTTGGGCTCCGGGGGGAAGCGCGTATGCACCCGTCCACCTGTACGGTTTTCTTCAAGGTCCTTCACGATGATCTGCTCCAGGAAATTCAAGGAGGGGGTATTGTTGTTTTCTTCTTTCATGGGGTCAAAGTTGTCAAAAAAACAAAAAGTCTAAAAGTCGAAATGTCAAAAGGTCTAAATGTCAATGCCCGGTGTGAAATGCCTGGTTCCGTTAATAAGCGAAAATGCAAAATAACTCTTCAAGGTATGCACAATTTGTAAATATGGTTGGTCCATTTCACTGCCTGGGCAAAAGCTACACAAAAGTATAAAAAATGCTGCTGTTAATGTATGCAAAATATGTACATTTGCCCTGTGGCAATGCAAAGATGACATGGCTAAGATACTGCTTGAAGAGATGGAGTTTTACGCTTATCACGGCTGTTTTAAGGAAGAACAGGTGATAGGTAACCGCTTCCTGGTCGATCTGGAGGTCGAAGCCGATACCGCGGTTGCCGAGACTTCCGATAAGATCCAGGACACCGTCAATTACCAGGCCGTGTATGACCAGGTGAAGGCCGTTATGGAAGAAAAAAGTCACCTGTTGGAGCATGTGAGCAGGCGCATATTGGATGCCCTGAAAGAACGGTTTCCTGAGATTCACCGAATGAAGGTGAAGGTGTCGAAAATGAATCCACCGATGGGAGGGAGGATGCGTTGTGTTAGCGTGGAGAAGGAGGAAGGAAGTAAGAAGTAAGAAGTAGGAAGGCACAGCCTTTGGGCTGCGGAGATAATCGGATAAAGAGCAAAAATCGCCTTTTAAAAAGATATATTATATTTGGACAGGATATGGCCAGGAATCAACAAAATGGAGGAAATGATCCAAAGGAGAAGGTTTGCGCGCGGTGCGGAACGGATTTTCTTTGCTTGCATAACCAGGACTGCTGGTGCATGGATTATGATCTCACCGCAGAAACCCTGGCTTTTCTAAGGAAGAATTACGACGATTGCCTGTGTCCTGCCTGCCTGTCGAGGCACGGCTTGCCGAAGGATGATCCGGCCAGGGGGCATTCAAGAAATTGACCAAGGGTTTCACGCAGAAGACATTGTCTATGCAGGATGTGCGCTGTTGAATACATAATTACCAGATGCGGCTTTTTCAGTTTATAATCATTCATATATCTGTACTCTTAATAATTGGAGTCATGCCTGCTTGTAAAAGAGATCATGCAAACTATATCGGTGTAAGCTCCAGCGAGTTTTACAACAACTACAGGCATCTGCTTGAAGAAGGCGGGGCGCTTGTAATAGATGGACGTACCCGGGAAATGTTTGAAGACGGCCATTTACAGCATGCCATCAATATTGATGCGGACGATGAGGACCTGCTGGAACTACTAAAACAGCACACGGATGAACCGCTTATCGTTGTATATTGTACAACAAATCGGCGTACCGGCAAGATTGTGAATACGCTATCCACCTTTTATGAGGGGGAGGTCATTTATATAGATGATGGCATGCGGGGCTGGCAGCACAATGGATTCCCGCTGACTGGATTTTAACCAAATCCCCTTTTTTGTCAGGCCTGCCTGATGCGTCATGACATACCCCAGGATGAACCGGCTACCGGCTTTTCAAAAAACTGACGCAGGCCTATCATAGCCATTCTTCCATCAAAAACAACTAGGTATTTAACCATCAACCTGCTTTCCAGGGTTGTTGGAGCAGGGATATGCAACTGTTTACTCTGCCCGCAGGAACAAAGCCTCCAGTGCCAGGTAGCTCATCGTGCGCACGGCAATAGGGATGGCATCTTCATCGATGTCAAAGCGGGGAGAGTGAATTGGCTCCACCGGGCCTTCGTGATTTGGCGGGATGATGCCCATGAGATAAAACATTGCGGGAATCTCGTTGGCATAGTAGGAAAAATCCTCGGCGATCATCAGGGGATCGATCTCCTTGACGTGGGCGGCACCCAAGGAACTCCCGATGACCGGCAGCATGTGGTCCACTAGTTTAGCGTCGTTGGTGACGGTGGGGTAAAGTCTTTCAATTTCGAGTTCTGCCTGCGTGTTGTAAGCTTTTGCAGTGTGTTTGACCAGGGTCTCCATCCTGTCGTGGATCAGCTGGCGGGTTTCCTCATTGTGGGTACGGATGGTGCCCAGCAGTTCGGCTTCTTCAGGGATGATGTTGCTGCGGTTGCCGCTCCGGATGCTTCCCACCGAGACGACGGCAGCGCCTTTGGTGAGCTCGGCGTTGCGGCTGACCAGGGTTTGCAGGCCGTTAACGATCTGGGAAGCTGCTACGACGGGGTCAGCTGTTTTCCAGGGCGCGGCCCCGTGTCCGCCCCGTCCAGCTACATGGATGCTAAAGTTGTCGACGCTGGCCATGATTGCGCCTCGCGTGTATCCCACGGTGCCTGTTTCAAAAGGCCATACGTGCATGCCAAAGATGACCTCCGGACGGGGATCTTCGAGCACCCCTTCGCCGACCATCTGTTTGGCGCCCCAGATGTCGTAATCGAAAGCACCTTCTTCAGCCGGCTGGAAGATGAACTTGATGCTTCCGGGCAGCTGATCCTGCATCGACGCCAATACGGAAGCCACGCCCATCAGCGATGATGTGTGCATGTCGTGGCCGCAGGCGTGCATCACGCCCACCGTTTCCCCGTGCAGCGTGTCGGTCACCGTCGAGGCAAACGGCAGGCCTGTCTCTTCTGTGATGGGCAGGGCATCCATGTCTGCGCGTAATGCAATCACCGGCCCGTCCGCCTGACCTTCAAGCAGTCCGACGACACCTGTTTTGGCCACCTCCGTCTGGACATCCATGCCGAGGCTGCGCAGGTGATCTGCCACGATGCCTGCCGTCCGGTACTCTCTGTTGCTGAGTTCCGGATTCTGGTGGAAATCCCGTCGCCATTCAACCACCTGTTCTTCCATGGCTGCGCTGAGGCTGTCAGCCTGCCAAAGCAATCGATCAGGCGTATGTTGCCCAAAGGCAGGCGAGAGAACTGCGAAAAACAGGATTATCAGGGTGCTTGTTTGTGTAAATTTCATCATGTGATATGGATTAGCATGAATGTGATTTGATCTGTTTAGTTGTATATCAGAAAGTAGAAATGTCAAAAGGTCGAAAAGTCCGGGTTTGTTGCCATTTATCAGATAATTCACTTTTTGATAGTGCATCTTCGTATCCGTGTTTAAATGGCGCCCAACGTTCAGTGTCCTATACTCATGCTTCTATCTGTAAAATGCTTTAGCATTGCTCGTGTCATGTGGGCATTAACTATACAAAGGTAACATCTCAAGGTGGATTTTGTTGCCGGCAATATGGCTAATCGCCAACAACCAACAACCAACAGCCAACAGCCAACAGCCAAAAATGCACAATTTATTTGGATGATTAACCTATTTGGATTACCTTTGCACTTGCAAAACGAGGGTCTCGTGGCCGAGGGGCTAGGCAGAGGTCTGCAAAACCTCCTACAGCGGTTCGAATCCGCTCGAGACCTCCAA
>PUOJ01000119.1 GCA_003552075.1 Bacteroidales bacterium | reverse complement strand
CTGAGAATAGGATGCCTTGTAATGAGGCGCAGGTCAATGAATCACAGGTTAAGCCAAAAATATTTTAAAACCGAACATATATGGCAAAGTTTGAACTCAAGATGCCCAAGATGGGCGAAAGCGTGACGGATGCAACGATCACCAAATGGTTGAAAAACCCCGGAGACACCATTGAGCTGGATGATCCCATCGTAGAGCTCGCCACGGACAAGGTAGACTCAGAAATTCCCAGTCCGGTGGAAGGTGTGCTTAAGGAGCAGCTTTTCAAGGAAGGCGACACGGTAGAGGTGGACACCGTGATTGCGATCATTGAAATGGAAGGTGAAGAAGAGGAGGCTGAGGATGCGCCGGCTGAGCAGGTTTCCCAGCCGGCTGCTGAGGAGCAGAAACAATCCGCCCCCGAGGCGGAGTCTGCAGCCCCGGCTGCAACGAAGGATGCACCTGCCGAAGCCAGGGCTGAGTCGCAAGACACGCAAACACCAGCTGCCAGGACTGGCCACAGCGACCGGTTCTACTCGCCATTGGTGCGCAGCATAGCCAGGGAAGAAAACATTCCCATGGAAGAACTGGAACAGGTGCCCGGCACGGGTAAAAACAATCGCCTGACCAAGGATGACCTGCTGAAGTACCTGGAAGCGCGGGGTGAGCAGCCTGCGGCTACAAAGCAACCGGCGAAAGAGACGCCAAAGGCATCATCTCCACCGGCAAAAACCGCCAAACCATCTGCTCCGGCAATACCTGTTGGCGACAAGGACGAAGTGGTGGAGATGGACCGGATGCGCAAACTGATTGCTGACCACATGGTGATGTCAGAAGACACGTCCGTGCACATTACCCTTTTCAGGGAAGTCGACATGACCCCAATCGTCAACTGGCGCAACAAAAACAAGGCCATCATGCAGGAGCGTGAGGGAGAAAAGCTCACCTTTACCCCCATTTTCATCGAAGCCATTGCAAAGGCGCTTAAAGATTATCCGATGATGAACGTGTCGCTTGACGGACAGAAGATTATCAAGCGTAAAAACATCAATGTGGGCATGGCTGCAGCGCTGCCGGACGGCAACCTGATCGTTCCGGTGATCAAAAATGCTGACCATAAAAATCTGCTTGGTCTCGCCAAGGAGGTCAATGACCTGGCTGGAAGAGCCCGAGGCAATAAGCTGCAGCCGGATGAAATCCAGGGCGGCACATTTACCCTCACTAACTTTGGTACTTTTGGAGCCACCATGGGCACCCCCATCATCAACCAGCCCCAGGTGGGCATCCTCGGCGTGGGATTGATTCAGAAGAAACCAGTGGTTGTGGAAACACCGGAAGGTGACACCATAGGCATCCGTCACATGATGGACTTGTCTCTGGGATGCGATCACAGGATCGTCGACGGTGCCCTGGGCGGATTGTTCCTTCAACGTGTAGCTGAATACCTTGAAAATTTCGACACAAGTCAGAAAGTTTAGCAGACAATTACATCAATTTGTTGTAATTTTGTTTTGATATTTATTACACCAGGGGCGATAGCCTGCCCCTGGTGTACATTTTTTATCTAACCCTCAAGCCACATGCAATTAAACCTTACGCGTCCACTCGCATTTTTTGATCTGGAAACAACCGGAACCAACGTGGTTCGTGATCGTATCGTTGAGATCAGTGTTTATAAGGTGATGCCAGACGGCAGTACAGAGAGCCTGACCGAACTGGTAAACCCCGGTATGCCCATTCCTAAGGAGGTCAGTGAAATTCATGGAATCACTGATGAAGATGTTAAAGACAAACCCACATTTGCCACTTTAGCCCCAAAGCTGGAGCGCTTTTTTCAAAACTGCGACCTGGCCGGATACAACTCCAACAAGTTTGATGTTCCCATGCTTATAGAGGAATTCCTGCGCAGCGGTATCCAGTTCGATGTAAAGAAAAGAAGGCTTGTTGATGTGCAAAACATCTTTCATAAGATGGAGCCCCGCACATTACGGGCAGCCTATAAATTTTATTGCGGGAAAGATCTTGTTGACGCCCACGCCGCCGAAGCAGATACCAGGGCTACTTATGAGATCCTGCTGGCTCAGATAGAAAGATATGAGGGTATGGAATACGAAGATCGCGACGGCAGGGTCACCAAACCCATCAAAAACGACATCCAGGCTTTGTATGAATTTTCTTACAACCATCTCAATGCCGACCTTGTAGGCCATATTGGATACAATAAGGAAGGGAAGGAGATTTTTAAATTTGGAAAATACAAAAACCAAAAGGTGGAAGATGTCTTTAAAAAAGAACCCCAGTATTTTGACTGGATGATGAAAGCAGACTTCCCCCTTTCCACAAAAAACGTCATCCAATCCGTAATCCTGAGAGGGTACGATAAGGGCAATAAAATAATCAAAGATCTTTAGGAGGCTGTTGGCTGTTGGCTTTTGGCTCTTGGCTTTTGGCCCTTGGCTATTTGCTGTTGGCTTTTAGAAATTGGCTAGAAAGCGAAATGCCAGACCGTTGGTCCATTAGACCCTTAGACATTTTGACTTTTTGACCTTTAGACAATAATCAAACTGATGAAGATCATTTGCATTGGCCGCAATTACGTTAAGCATGCCGAGGAGCTTAACAACGAAGTACCTGAAAAGCCCCTGTTTTTTATGAAGCCTGAAACAGCACTCATCCGTTCCAGGCTTCCTTTCTATTACCCGGACTTTTCACAAAACATTCATTATGAGGCGGAGCTGGTCTTGCGCATTTGTAAACTGGGCAAGCACATTCAGAAACGCTTCGCGCATACGTATTATGATGCCATTGGTGTGGGTCTGGACTTCACGGCCCGCGATGTACAGGAAGAGTGCAAGAAAAAAGGCCATCCCTGGGAGATCGCCAAGGCCTTCGATGGCTCGGCTGCGGTCAGCGAATTTATCCCGATTACACAGCTTAAAAATCCGGAAGATATTCGCTTCTCCCTGGAAAAAAATGGGGCCATCGTGCAGGAAGGCAGTTCCACGCATATGATCCACGATTTTGGTGACCTGATCGCCCACCTCTCCAGATTTGTCACCCTGAAAATTGGCGACATGCTCTTTACCGGCACCCCGGCGGGTGTTGGCCCCGTGAAAGTCGGCGACAAACTGGAACTCTTCCTTGAAGGCAGATCCATGCTTACACTGCCTGTCAAGTAATGGCGAAAAAATCCCCCAGGACCCAGTACCCACAAACCGAATCGCTTCGCTTCCCGAATTGCTTCGCTCTCGGGACTTGCAGCTCGGGATTTCGTCAATGCCCAGCTGCAAACTCCTGTTTATACCCTACAAATCCTTATTTTTGCAACTCATTTAAGCTTCAGCCATCATGAGTGAAAAAATCAAGGTCATCCTGCGTTCTGGAAAAGATGACGCAGTAAGGCGTTACCACCCCTGGGTATTCAGCGGAGCCATCAAGAAGATGGAAGGCAATGCCTGGGACGGCTGCCATGCGGAGGTTTATTCCAACAAAGACGAATACCTGGGTTGCGGCATTTACCAGGATGCCACCATTGCGGTGCGTATTTTGGCTTTTGCCCCGGATCGTCCGGAAAGCTTTGGACCGGAATTCTGGCAGGACCGCCTGACCCGCGCCTTGTTGCTGCGTCAGCAAGCTGGCCTCACAGACAACCCGGAAACCAATGTATACCGGCTGGTACACGGTGAAGGAGATCACCTCCCCGGTTTGATCATCGACCATTACAACGGACACGTGGTCATCCAGGTCCATGCCACCGGACTGTATCGGTTCATCGACGACATAGCCAACGCCATCCGGATACTCTATGGCGATCGTCTGCAAAGCATTTACGACAAAAGTGCGGAAACCTTGCCTGCATCGTTCTGGCAGGATAAAGAAAGCAAAGGATTTCTTTTCGGAGAGGCCGCTCTAGTGACGGTCAAAGAAAACGGATTGCTTTTCCGGGTAGATTTGCAGAAAGGGCAAAAAACGGGCTTTTTCATCGACCAGCGCGAAAACCGCCATCTCCTCTCCCGCTACAGCCATAACAAAAAGGTATTGAACACCTTCGCTTATTCCGGCGGGTTTTCAGTCTATGCCCTTCGCGCAGACGCCTCAGCAGTGCATTCCGTGGATTCGTCAGCAAGGGCGATGGACCTTTGTGCGGTCAATGTGGATTTGAACGGTCACAGTGATCGTCACACGGGTTTCACCGAAGATGTAATGGATTATCTGAAGCGTACGAAAGACCTGTACGAGGTGATGGTACTCGATCCACCGGCCTATGCCAAGCATCAGCACGTCAAGCACAAGGCAGTGCAAGGCTATAAGCGACTCAACCTGGTGGCCTTGAAATCGATCGCGCCAGGCGGAATCCTGTTCACATTCAGCTGCTCACAGGTCGTCGACATGCGGCTATTCCACGCCACGGTGCTTTCGGCAGCCATCCTTT
>PUOJ01000046.1 GCA_003552075.1 Bacteroidales bacterium | reverse complement strand
GCCTCAAAAGTAATGGCGGTGACCGTCCAGCACACCGCCGTAAACAGTGCCGCGAGTTCTCCTATTCGTGCTTCCATCCTTTTTTGTGTTTCGCCGGCAAAGATATTAAAATTAGTATGGACAGTACTTGGAGGGCAGGTTGAGGTTGAGGTTGATGTTGAGGTTGAGCGCAAACCAGGACCTTTTTACCTTATGACTTTTCCACATTTTGAACACTTGTATGCACAAAAAAGGCCGTCAGGGTAATTCCCGGCGGCCTGGGTGTTCAACTATGGGATGAAAGATCGTTTACCAGCGTCCACGTCCCTGGCGGGTAGCATGATGGCCGCGGTCACGGCCCATGCCACGGCGGTGGTCATGACGCCTCATGGTCTGGTTGTCGAAGATCACACGTTGATCGTCGGTGAGCAATTCCCTGACAACCTCACGGTGACGGACATTTTCTTTCATCTGGGTATTACGAAGGGCTGTCATGTCATCAATGACCTCGTCCACATCACCTGTTGTGGTGCCTGTCATGATGTTGCGCTTGCGTACCCGCAGCTCATCCATTTTGTTGCGATGATGGGTATTGCGCTCCATTTGCTCCAGGCGAAGGTCCTGGATAGCCTCTTCCTGCTCTTCAGTCAGGTCAGGGATTACCTGGCAATACGCCATGGTGCCGCGCAGGGGTTGATCTGCGTGGCGCGTTGCACGCATGTCTGTCCGTTCGCGCTCCCGAACGTCAGGCGCACGCCTGCCGCGCTGAGCCATCGCATCATTTACTAAAAAAACAGCCAACAGGGCTATCATTCCTACAAACATTTTCGCTTTCATAATGCAATCATTTTTGAGTTTTTACTGAATTTTCACTTGTTTGATGTCTGTATGGCAAAAAGGTTTAAATGGCATGGCAGAAAAGTATTCCAAACAAATTTATACACCTGTTGTTTTAAATGGAAATGATCATTACTTTTGTGGCTAAATCATGATCAAGTCAATCTTTAACATTTTGCAGTTATGAATTGGAAAGCAATTACACCGAAAGTATTGGTAGTTACCCTGATTATTGTTTTTGCAGCACTCATGCGGCTTATTCCACATTATCCGAACTTCACGCCGATTGCTGCCATTGCACTTTTTGGTGGAGCGCACCTTGGGAAAAGATGGCTCGCTTTTGCTGTTCCAATAACTGCACTTTTTGTCAGCGACCTTTTTCTTGGTTTTCACAACACGATGATTGCTGTTTACCTTGGTTTTGTGCTGATTGTACTGCTGGGCACCCGTATGCACAACAATGTGAAAGTGCCATACGTGATTGGCGGCTCCCTGCTGGGATCACTGTCGTTTTACCTGATCACCAATTTTGCGGTCTGGGCATTCACACCCTATTATCCACTTACCTGGCAAGGGCTGATGACCTCTTATACCATGGCCATACCCTTTTTCCATGCCGGGCTGTTGGGTGATCTTTTCTATAACTCCATTTTATTCGGGGGCTTCTATTTTCTACAACAAAGGTATCCGGCATTAAAACTATCTGCAGTAAAAACAAACTGAATCATACCAGGCATCAGATTAAAAATATGAGCACGCGTTTATTCGGATAAGAATCCCAGGGAGGTTTCATCATACGTCATAGCCTGTCCATCATTTTTTTACATGCAGCGTTTACTCATGAATAAGAGAACAGTATTTACTGTATATGTGTTATTATTGCTTATGGGCACTGGCAGCCTCCCTGCCCAGGAAGCGAAAATTAACTTTTCCCATGAAAAAGGTGTTTCAGAAATAAAGTCGAATGATATTGAAAAAACGCTTTTTTCATTTACGTTTGAAGGGCTCAACTTTTTCAATGTAAAGACCGAACAGGGTTCCTTTACCGAACTGGTGATGCCCAAAGGTTATAGTGTAGGGGAACTTGGTGCCCCCAAACTGCCAGCCCGGAAAAAACTCATCGAAGTCCCTTTCAATGCCGACGTAGAAGTTGAGGTACTGAGTTATACCACGAAAGAATATGATCTTTCTGCGTTTGGCGTCCAATTTCCTGTCATGCCGGTGCAACCCTCCCTGCGAAAAGATCAGGATCCGGAAGATGTGCCATTCAAGCTTCATGCCACAGATTATTCCAGATCTTCTTTTATCGGACACGAACTCGCGCATGTGGAGGTTATCGGAACCATGCGGGGAATGCAGCTGGGCAGGTTGACCATCGCACCCATAAAATACAATCCGGCAAAGGGTACCATCAAGGTATATAATGACGTGGAAGTAGCCGTGCATTACCCGGGTGCAGATGAAGCACGAACGCGTGAAATCAAAGCCGCCACATGGTCACCATACTTCAACATTGTTTACGACAAGGTGATCAACCGATTTGATACCCGTGATATTTTTGACGACTACCCGGATCTTACCAGGAACCCTGTCAGGATGGTGGTGGTGGCCTATGAAGGTTTCAGGGAAACTTTGGAGCCCTTTATTGAATGGAAGACCCAACAAGGTTTTGAGGTGATTGATGCCTATACGGATGAGATTGGCAACACATCTGCTGATATTCAATCGTTTATTCATGAACAATACAACAATGCCACTCCGGAAAATCCGGCACCAACTTTTGTTGTCCTTGCAGGGGATCACAGCAATTTACCCGCTTCTGCGATGGGTTCAGCCACCAACATGGTAACTGATTTGTATTATGCATCGGTAGACGGCGACCAGTTTCCGGAAATGTATATCGGTCGTTTGTCTGCACGGAACAAGCGGGAGCTGCAAAACCAGATCGATAAGATATTGTACTACCAGCGATATGAGTTTACTGATCCGTCTTATCTCAATGATGTAACCCTGATCGCCGGGCACGATTTCACCTGGAACCCCAGAATTGGGCAACCGACAGTGCAATATGCTACTGAGAACTACTTCAATGCGGCAAATGGATTTGCCAATGTACATGCCTTTCTTACGAATTATACAGGATCTTACGATGAAGAGCGCATCTCTGTCAGCCTGATTAATTATACGGCACACTGTAATCCAGTGAGCTGGAGTAACCCCAACCTTTCGGTCAATGACGTGCATCACATGACCAACACCGGCAAATATCCGCTGGCCATTGGCAACTGTTGCCAGAGTGCAATGTTCAGCGAAAGCGAAAGCATCGGTGAAGCTTGGGTGAGGGCTGAAGAAAGCGGAGCGGTAGCTTATGTGGGATCAGTTCCCAACACACATTGGTTTGAAGATTTTTACTGGTCTGTTGGTGCATTCCCGATGCAGGGCAATAACAATGGCTATGTGCCTTCTGTAGAAGAAACCACCATGGGTACTTACGATGCGCAATTTGATGACCAGTATAATGCCGTGGCATCCATAAAGTTTGTCGGCAACCTATCCCTGACCGAGGCACACATCCAAAACTATCCTACGCACGCCAACGACCTCTGGTACTGGGAAGGCTATCATACCTTAGGCGACCCTTCTACCATGATTTATTTGACTGAGGGCCATGAAAACAATGTCACACACATGCCGACCCTGCCAGTTGGAATGGATTATTATACCGTAGAAGCTGAGCCTGGCTCATATGTTGGAATTTCTATGGATGGCGTGCTCCATGGTGCTTCTTTCGTTGACGAAACAGGTAAGGTGGACGTTCCCATTGAACCGGTTTTACAGGGAGGTGAAGTAAGCATCGTGGTGACCAGGCCGCAATATATTCCTTACATCGCAAAGGTTCCAGTGTCAGCAATGGAAGGTCCATTTGTGGTTTTGGACAGCTTTGTCATCAATGATCCGCAGGCTAGCGGTCAGGCCAACTATGGCGAATCCTTCAGCATCGACCTTACTTTGCAGAACCTCGGCGTCGATCCTGCCAAAGAAGTAAGCGCAACCCTTATTGGGGAAGACGACTACGTCGACGTCCTTGACGGTGACAAGGCGGTGGCTTTCGAACGCATGGAAGCCGGTGAAAACGGCAACAGCTCAACCGTTAAAGAAGCATTCCACTTTGAAGTAAGCGCAGACGTGCCAGACCAGCACCAGGCCACTTTCAAGTTAGTCGTCACTGATGGTGAAGAAACCTGGATTTCTAACCTCAGGATAACAGCCAACGCCCCGGTGCTCACAATCGACCCTGATTACGTAGTGGATGTCAGTGGACACGTCAACAACGATAGACAACTTGACCCGGGCGAAGAAGCCCTGCTCATCTTCAGGCTGAGCAATCATGGCCATGCCACAGCAAGAGATCCCATGGCGTTCCTCGAGGGAGACTCCCCCTATTTTACCATACAACAACAAGCACTGGAAATGAAACCGGTCAGGGCTGGTGAAAGCATTGAGTTAATTTACAATGTAACAGCACATCCTTCCACAACAGAAGGCTCAACAGTGAACCTTGAGCTTTTTGTCGAAGACGGCCATCATGATCACCT
>PUOJ01000058.1 GCA_003552075.1 Bacteroidales bacterium | reverse complement strand
TGGTGCGTGGCAAACTCCATTCCGGTAAGCAAGCCAAGGATCGCAGGTATCCGCGCTCCTGAGCAAACGGAGAAAGTGATTGCAGACTTATCGTAAGCATCCTGGATCCAGTGAAGCAACGCCTTGTTTTTGATGACGGCCTTGGTGCCGTCACCGCCAGGGATCACCAAAATGTCGATGTGCGGCGAGCGATCGACTGCATAATCGGGCTGCACCCTCAGGCCATGCACGGTTCGGACTTCCCTGCCCGTCTCCGAAAGGGTGAATACATCAAACAGCGAGTGATCATTCAACTCATCGGCAACGGCAAATACTTCATAGGGACCGGCGAAATCCAGCAATTCAATGTCATCAAACAACAGTATGCCAACGCTCTTCATGCAGGTTCAGTTTATTTAGAATTTTTGTAATCGATATCTGGCGGTTTTGCCAATGATAACAATTGACAGGAAACAGGATGTCTCCCAGGCTCTGCCACAGGCAGTATACTTCCGTGAAGGAAGAACCGGCTACTTGTTTGGAAATTCCAGTTTCCAAAGATATTTATTTTTCTATCTTATTGCAGGATAAGCTTCAAGGTTTCATTGCGTTCTTTGCCGCTGATGTGTATGAAATAGATGCCCGCCGGGTGTCCCTCGAGGTTCATTTCCTTGCTGAATGTACCCTCTGTGTAAAATTCCTGCAGCCTTGAACCGGTGATGTTTTTGAGGCGAATCTGGTGGGGCTTGCTAAACGTGCCTTCCAGCGTAAAGGTACCCGGCGACGGATTTGGATATACAACCATTTCATTATCAGTGACGGAGGCAATGCTTGTGTCATCTTCCTCTACCGTGATGGTGGCCTCCACCTCCAGCGGCGTAGGTGGAATCGTTTGCTCCACATCTTCCGGAAGTTCAAATGTGGCCAGTGCAGCATAATCACCTGGCACATCGCCATCATAGCCTTCCGATGTCCAGCTTAACCCGACCACATAGCTATTGTGTGAGGTATCCGTAATGCTTGTTTCGGTACTTAATAAGGCCAGGGCGTCTTCCCTGGGTGTGCCATGCGGCACTGAAATGTCATCCACGCCATCTATGTGATAGATCACCTGGCTCCCAAATACTTCATCGTGGGAAACAATGCGAATGCCATCGGCCACCACAAAATCATTGGTAGTGGCTGCAGCCGTGATCCTGACGTATTCTTCAGCCGACCCGGTGAATTGAAAGGTCCCGAGGTGATTCCACATGGAGCCACCAGTGCTTTGGTCCACGGCGATCTCGGTAACCCCATCTGCATGGGATATGATAAAGGGGGTATCTGAAGCCCTGTTGGGATGGGATGTCCACCAGCCATACAGGTCATACTCGGCCTCTTTAGGCAGGTTCAGCGGAAATTTAAAATAGTCATCATCGGATGCCAGCGCATGGAGCATGGAGTTGCTTTCCCAATAACCTTCGTTGGCACTGGCAAACCAGCTTCCCTGGGATGTGACTTCCTCATCTGAAGTGTCCATGGTCTTTTCATACACTGGTAGCCTGGGTATCTGAAGCGAATCGCTATGCACAACAGCGAGTATAGTTGGAACAGCCCTTTCCTGGTCATAAATGCTTTCGCTGCCTGCAGCCAGGGCCGTTGACCCCCCGCCATCGAGGTTCATCGCCTCATGACAGCCAAGGTCTGCCAGCAGATCCGCCATGTCGCCAATTTTCATGTGATTGGTCACAAACAGGATGGCGCTGTTGTCCGGCGTATACCCCACAGCCGTTCGGGGTCTATAATCTGTCATTTCCACGCCAGAGCCCCAGAATATCTCTTCGCAATAGGTGATGTTTACCTCACCGTCTTTGATCAGCATGGGGCCCCCTCCGATACCGTATGCAATCTGTTGATAAGGATGTCCATCGTCTTTGGATGGCTCCGGCAAGGGATCCGGATCGTCGCATTCGTATGGCAGCGGCGCATCGTAAATGTAAATATCATCAAACTGATAGCTGTGATGATACACCCATTCGGCTGCCATGCTGCGGTCGCTGTGCAATGCGAACATGGGCCTGATTACGGGATAGACCTTTCCCTGGCGATTGACTTGTGTGAGGTTCCGCGCCAATACTTCATGGGGATACACGACCGACGAAACCGATGAGGTACCCGCAAAAAACCCGGCATTTATGGCGCCGTAGGCACCCACTTCACCAGAAAAATCATGTACCTGTTTGAGATGCGGCGAGAGGTAGGGCCTTATGGCAAGACCCTCATAGTTCATGTCCACCTCATAATAATAGGCGAAAAAGTGATCATTGCCTGCTTTGGTGCCGTGAAACAAGCTTAGCCCCTCCGGGAAATCATAATCAGCGCTTACGTCTTCCCAGCTAATCTCCGATGATGACAACCCAAAGGAAATACATCCCAATAAGAAAAATAACAGCGACCTTTTCATGGGCATATCATTTTATTGTTGTATCATATATTTAACTGATCCCAATCTTGCCAAGCATCCACCCAACATCCAATAACCAGCACCCAATAACCAATAGCCAACAACCAACGGTCAAAGTCATTTAGGCATCATCCAACGTCCAACGTCCAACAGCCAATAGCCAATAGCCAATAGCCAACATCCTTCCTACAAAAATAAAAAAAATTAAAAACCCACCCCTTTTTTAATAAAAAATTTTATATTTGTAATGCGCTGTCCAATCATCTCATGATGTGATGACTTGGAGAACAAAACAATTGTTAACCAATTTTCCTTTCCACGAGCCATGATCAGAAAACATTCCGGAATTCAGATTGCAGAGATTGCACACACACCTGTTGAACAAGCTTTCATACAACGCAGCGGCATTAAAAAGACCAGCACCAGGATCCCTTACATCGTGGTGGAAAACTTTCCGCAGCTTGGGTTTTTTACGGCATTGCGCTTTCTGGAGTGGGTTTCAGCAAATCCGGAAGGTGTCGTCAGCTTGCCTACCGGGAAGACTCCTGAGTTTTTCATCAAATGGACGGAATACCTGCTGGAGAACTGGAACAAGAAAAGTGTGGCAGACCTGCGCGGGCAGTATGGGCTTGACGTAAAGAAGAAGCCTGATTTGCGCGGCCTTCATTTTGTGCAGATCGATGAGTTTTATCCGATCAGCAGCAAGCAGCATAATAGCTTTTTCGATTATGTGAATAAGTTTTACATTGATAAATTCGGGTTGAACAAGGCGAATGCCTTGCTCATATCCAGTGATGAGATACCCTTGCATCAGGACAAGCATTTTTCTGAGGTTTTTCCTGGCGGCCGCATTGACTTGTCCTTGCGTTACCGCGACCCCCGGAGTCCGCTCGAAGAGCTGCAAAAGGCCTCCATTTTTATGATTGATGATTGGTGCAGCGATTATGAGCAGCAGATCCGCAACAAAGGAGGTATTGGGTTTTTCCTTGGCGGTATTGGCCCCGATGGGCACATTGCCTTCAACGTAAAAGGGTCTGATGAGTTTAGCACCACACGGTTAACGGAAACCAATTTTGAAACGCAGGCAGTAGCTGCTTCCGACCTGGGCGGCATAGAGGTTTCGGCTAACCGCCTGGTGATCACCATTGGACTGGAAACCATCACCTATAACCCGGATAACGTGGCTGTCATCATTGCTGCAGGGGAGGCCAAGGCCCAGGTGGTTCGCGACTCCCTCGAAAAAGAAATGTCGAACCTCTACCCGGCCTCAGTACTGGCAAAACTGCCTAACGGGCGTTTCTTTGTCACGCATGGTGCCGCCTCCCAGCTTACCGATCTTGTGGACCGTTACTACAAAAAGAAACCCTGGACAGAGGAGAAAACAGAACGAGCGGTCATTGAGCTTTGTAAAAATGAGGAGAAGTTTGGACACCGGCTGCTCCCTGATGATCTGCAGAACGATCGGTTTGCCAGGCTCATTCCCGAAAATGGGGCAGAGGCGGTGGAAAAAGTATGTGATAATATTGCGGAGAAGATGTTTAAAGGCTTGCGGGAGGAAAACAACCAGGTGTTTTTGCATACCGGGCCGCACCACGACGATATCATGCTCGGCATCCTTCCCTTCATTACCAAACACATCAGCAACCCCACGAACGATTTTCGGTTTGCCGTGCTCACGAGTGGCTTTACTGCCGTTACCAACAGGTTTGTAATGTCATTGCTGGACGAGACCAAGAGGCTTTTGGACAAGGACCTGATCCAGATGGTACACTATTCAGACTTTTTTGAAGTGGGTTACAAGAGGAAAAGCGACAAGGATGTGTATCATTATCTCAACAATGTGGCCTCGGAAAACCGTGATGAAAGGCGCCGTGGCATCTGCCACCGCATCGTCCGGGCCCTGGTTGAAATATATGGCGTTAAACACATTGATCAGTTGCGCGATGTGCTGAATGAGGTGAGCGTGATCCTGAAAAACAGTTATGACGGGGAAAAGAATCCGCCGAAGG
>PUOJ01000050.1 GCA_003552075.1 Bacteroidales bacterium | reverse complement strand
CAAAGACGGTGGGTTTCCAAGTCAAATTAAACGACTACCTTCTTAGAAGGTGGACTGCTAAGCCAGAAGGCAAAGCCTTCTGTGTCGCACAAGCCGCTCCAACCAGCCGCTTATCCAGTAAATGAGCAAAGAATTGTAAATGCAAAGCAAAAAAGAACATTACCACCGTCTTTGACAGTGGGTTTCCAAGTTAAACTAAAGAAAGTGCCTTCACTACACACTTACCAGCAATGGAGCCTGGCAAGTTACACGCTTGATTGGCCAGCAAACAGGGATGAAAAACACCCAGAAGCAATGCATCACCGAATTGTTCATGTAAAAGCGTTGTAACCCTCACGATAATAAAGGATGCAGGAGCAATCCAACATCCATGCGCCCATGTCCAGCTTTATTTTATCTTTGTAGTCAAAAACATATGACACCGGCATTAAGCATGATTAATGCGTTTAATTTTTTGTCAAACAAACAATTGAAAAAAGCAAAGGCTTTGGGTTTAAGCAATTAAATCCAGGTTTGCACCTGGCAGCAAACGCGCATGAAAAATTTCGCAGACCGGGCTGTCCACCACCATACGTGCTTGGCTATCACCCTGGTTTTTGCTTTGCAACGCAGTTTTACACACAGAACCCCCGGGGGTAAAGTCCCAACAGTAAATCACCGCGAAGAAAAGACATTTGGTGTCAAGCAAAAAGAAACGGCGCAAGTTCATTGATCCATCTGTTCGCGCGATGGGGTTTGCGCATGAATAATTATGCAGGTGCAACGAATAAACAGACCTATATGGGCACCTTTTACACACAACAAGCCCTGAATAATACCATAGAAATATGCAGAAAAACTTTGCACTGATCGGAGCAGCAGGCTACATCGCACCAAGACATATGCGGGCCATCAAGGACACAGGCCACGAACTGGTATGTGCGCTTGACCCCTATGACGGCGTGGGCATCATTGACAGCTTCTTCCCACATGCCGACTTCTTTACCGAACCCGAACGTTTTGACCGCCACCTCGATAAACTGCATAGGCAAGGCAAAGGAAGCGTCGACTATGTGAGCATCTGTTCGCCAAACTATTTGCACGACGCCCATATCCGGATGGCCGTGCGCAACCATGCCCACGCCATTTGCGAAAAACCCATCGTGCTAAACCCCTGGAACCTTGAATCCTTGTGCGAACTGGAAGCCGAGTCAGGCAAGCATATCTATACGATTCTGCAACTAAGACTGCATCCAAGCATCAAAAAACTTAAGCAAAAAATCACTGAAGGACCTGCAGATAAAGTATATGACATTGATCTTCAGTATATTACGGGACGCGGGAGGTGGTACTTCTTCTCTTGGAAAGGCGACATGCAGAAATCCGGCGGGGTGGCCACCAATATCGGGATCCACTTTTTTGATATGCTCAGTTGGGTGTTCGGCGACATGAAAGCCCTGGAGGTGCACGAAAGCCGGCCGGAAAAAGCCAAAGGCCTGCTGGAATTCGAAAAGGCAAAGGTAAACTGGTTCCTGAGTGTCAATGAAAAAGACTTGCCCCGAAAAGCCATTGAGCAAGGTAAAAGAACATACCGCAGCATTACCGTGGACAAGGAAGAAGTGGAATTTAGCGACGGATTTACCGACCTGCACACTGAAAGCTACCGGGAAATATTTGCCGGCCGGGGTTTCCGCGTGGAAGCCGCCCGCCCAAGCGTGGAGATCGCACAACAAATCAGAATGGCAAGCCGGTAGGGGAGAGCGCTTGGACCGTCGGGTGGCTGAAGTTGCCCGCGGCATTTATGATGGCCTGGATGAAAGCAGGCTGTTGCTGGGTTAAGGGATCACTGGGTTCGCGTTTGCACTGGTTTTTGGAATGATGACGAGCTGGGCTTGAAGCGTTGGGTTGGAAGTTTGCGGGGAAAGCACCTGGACTACCTGGAGTTGCCCGAAGCGGGTTTTTGGGGGATGTTGCTCGCAGAAGAATGCAGAGGTTTTCGCAGGGGGTTTGCAGAGGAAAGGGTTTTCCTTCGCACAGGCACAAAACACCGCATCCCCGGACTTTTCGACCTTTTGACTTTTCGACCTTTTGTCGTTTTATTATTTTGTCCTTTCGACCGTATATAGACGAACATATAGAAATAAATCACACCCATGAAGAAAGTTCTCATCACCGGAACGGCCGGATTTATTGGGTTTCATGTCGCCAATGCCATGCTTGACAGGGGTTACCAGGTTGTGGGCCTGGACAGTATCAACGACTATTACGATGTCCGCCTGAAATACGACCGCCTCAGGCAGGCCGGGATAGACCCTTCCGCCGTGGAAGAAAATCCGCAGCAAGAGCGCGCGGAACCATCCGAAGACCCACATCCAACAGAAAGACACGCAGCACCAGGCACAAGCCCGCATACACAAAGGAATCCGCAGCCAACGCCACACCCAACACATAAGCCGCACACGCAATCGCACAGTGCCACAGGTCCGGAAAACGCAAGCCCACAAGCGGAAGAGCCACACGGTGCCAAACTGGCACCTCGCCATCACCCCCGGGCCTCGCATCCCAACAAGCCTTACACCTTCCATAAGCTGGACTTGGCCGACCGGGACGCCCTGATGGCATTGTTTGCCGAAGAGCGCTTCGACTACGTGATCCACCTGGCCGCACAGGCCGGTGTGCGCTATTCGCTGACCCACCCGCAGGCTTACGTGGATGCCAACATCACCGGCTTCCTCAACATCCTTGAAGCCTGCAGGGCGCATCCCGTAAAGCACCTGGTGTACGCCTCCTCCAGCTCTGTTTACGGCAAGAACACCGACATGCCCTTTTCCGTAAACGACAACGTGGACCATCCCGTGTCGCTATATGCCGCCAGCAAGAAAAGCAATGAGCTGATGGCACATACCTATAGCCACCTTTTTGACATCCCCGCCACCGGGTTGCGCTTTTTTACCGTTTACGGCCCCTGGGGGCGCCCCGACATGGCCCTGTTCCTCTTTACAAAAGCCATCCTGGAAGGTCAACCCATACAGGTCTTTAACAATGGCCACATGATGCGGGATTTCACTTACGTGGATGATATTGTCGAAGGCGTCATCAGGGTGACGGAACACCCTGCAAGGCCGAACCCCCAGTGGGATGGGAAAGTGCCCGACCCGGGAACCAGCAATGTGCCCCATTGCGTGTACAACATAGGCAATGGCAACCCGGTGAAACTGATGGACTTCATAGAAGCACTCGAAAACGCCCTGGGCAAAACCGCGTCAAAGAACATGATGCCCATGCAGCCAGGAGACGTGCCAGCCACCTGGGCTGATACCAAAGCCCTCGAAGACACCACCGGACATAAACCCGGCACCCCGGTGCAAAAAGGCATTGAAGCCTTTGTCGACTGGTATAAAGCATATTATAAAAAAAGGGCGCCTCAAAATTGAGACACCCTGTGTTGGTTAATCTGGAAGGACACGTCCTTTGTGCGTGATGATGCGCTGGCGGACCTTTGCCTTTAGGAAACCTTGATCTGCTTGCTCAACCTTGCCTTGTCGATCTTGGGCACGGTGATGTGCAGGATTCCATTGTCGTATTTTGCCCTGATATTTTCTGCATCAGCAGTTTTGGGGATGGAGAAGGAGCGGGTGAAATCATCCAACTCAAACTCACGGCGCAAATATTCGCCCGCAGGCTTTTCTTCTTCCTTCTTTTCAAAGGTAACCGTCAGGATGTTCTCTTCCATCTCCATCTTGAAGTCCTCTTTGTTCATGCCCGGAACAGCCAGCTGAATGTCAAATGCCTGCTCGTTTTCCAGGATGTTGGTGGCGGGAACGCAACCGCAGCTTCTTTCAAAGCCGGTGTCAAAATCCCTTTCAAACCTGTTGTCCATCAGGGGACGCTTATGCCATCTGATAATAGTCATGATTCTTTCCTTTTTTGTGATACATCATTTTTGCTGTCCAACATGGAACAAAAGCCGTTCCGTTGTAAATCCAAAGGCAAAACCAGACAATTTGGCGCGAATAGCAGGTCAAAATCACGTTGCCCCGCAAAAAACCAGCCATTTTGGCTTGATTTTCGCCGGTTTGTTTTTTTTCCTTATGTTTGGCGCTCCTTTCAAACATACAGGCAAAAAGCGAGTATTAACCATATAAAATCTCATCTACCATGGAAGAAAATCAATATCTGTTAAACCCCAACCCACTGGTTCGTTATTTGCACAAATCCCCTGCTGATTTTACCAAGGAGGACATCATCCGCTTTGTGCAGGAAAACGAAATCGAGGTAGTAAACTTTCGTTATGTGGGCGGCGATGGCCGCCTCAAGGCCCTGAACTTTGTGATCCAGAGCAGGGAACACCTGGACACCATCCTGTCGACGGGAGAGCGCGTAGATGGCAGCAGCTTGTTCTCCTTTCTGGAGGCCGGGTCTTCCGACCTGTATGTCGTCCCCCGCTTTCGCACGGCCTTCATGAACCCGTTCACGGAGATCCCGACGCTGGACATCCTCTGTTCCTATTACGACAAGGATGGCAAGCCCCTGGCGAGTGCACCGGAGAACATCATGCGCAAGGCACACCAGGAGCTCCTGGAACAGACCGGTTATGGAATGGAGGTGATGGGAGAGATCGAATACTATGTGATCAGTGAGAAAGACCCGCTGTACCGGGCGACTGACCAGCGTGCCTACCACGAGTCGGTGCCTTTCGTGAAGTGGGAGCAGCTTCGGATGGATGCGATGATGGCCATGGCACAAACCGGGGCGCAGATCAAATATTCCCATTCGGAGGTGGGCAATTTTTCTGATGATGAATTTGATTATGAGCAAAACGAGATCGAATTTCTGCCTACAGACGTGGAGTCTGCTGCCGACCAACTGATCATTGCCAAGTGGATCCTGCGCCAGGTGGCTTACCAGTACGGCGTGACCATGAGTCTCGCACCCAAGATCACGGCAGGCAAGGCCGGAAGCGGCATGCACATCCACATGCGCATCATGAAAGACGGGGAGAATGTGACCCTTGAGAATGACCGCATCAGCGACCCCGCACGCAAGGTCATCGCCGGGATCCTCGACCTCGCACCTTCGCTCTCTGCCTTTGGCAACACCATTCCTACCAGCTATTTTCGCCTGGTACCCCACCAGGAAGCGCCTACCAACGTATGTTGGGGTGAACGTAACCGTTCCACCCTCGTGCGCGTACCCCTCGGCTGGGTCGGATCGGGCGACATGGTCGCCAGGGAAAACCCGAATGAATGTCCACAGGATAAAGACCTGCGAGACAAGCAGACCTTTGAGTTCCGTTGCCCTGATGGCTCCGCAGACATCTACCTGCTGATCGCAGGCCTCTGCGTGGGCGCACGCCACGGACTGGAGATGCCCAACGCCCTCGAGCTGGCCGAAAAGACCTATGTGGATGTCAACATCTTTGATGAAAAACACAAGGAACGCCAGCAACAGTTGGCCCAGCTGCCCTATTCCTGCAGGAAGGCCGCATCCTACCTTAGGGAACAGGCCGAGGTGTACAAAAAGTATGACGTGTTCCCCGACACCTTGCTGGATGGCGTGATCAACACGCTGGAAGCTTACGATGACGAGAACTTGAGGGAAAAGCTAAGCGGAAACACCGAAGAGACCATGAAGCTGGTCAGGCGTTTTTTGCATTGCGGATAGCCTCCACCAGGGAGCCGGCCAGGCGGCTGGCTCCTATGCGGAACCACTTTTTGCTCAGCCGCTTGGAGCCAAGCACCTCGCGGGTGAGACGATAATAAGCAAGGGCCGTCTCGGGGTCAGAAATGCCCCCGGCAGGCTTGATACCGGTCATCAGGCCGGTTTTTTTGTGGTGGTCGCGGATCGCCTCCAGCATCACCAGCATGGCCTCCGGCGTGGCCGCCGGCTTGACCTTCCCCGTGGAAGTCTTGAGGAAATGACACCCTGCCTCCAAGGCGATCTCGCTGGCACGACGAATGTTGGTGGCCGTCTTCAACTCCCCAGTCTCCAAAATAACCTTCAGGTGCGCATCCTTACAGGCTTCCCTGATGGCGGCGATCTCATCAAAAACCTCACTGTATTCGCCCTCCAGGAACTTCCCGCGTGAGATGACCATGTCGATCTCCTGTGCACCCTCGTCCACAGCATACCGTACCTCCGCCATCTTTACAAAAAGCGGCGACTGACCGGAAGGGAAGGCACCGGCTACGGACGCCACACTGATGCCTGTGTTTTCCAACAACTTGCGGGCCTGCGCCACAAAAGGCGGATAGACACAAACCGCCGCCACATCAGGCAACCCATCAGGCAAAGCCGAAAATGACACCGCCTGGTTGCAAAGCTCTTCCACCCGCCTCTTCGTGTCGGTGCCCTCCAGGGTGGTCAGGTCGATCACCCCAAGCAATTCACGATAAACCTTTCCCATATCGGAAGTTTCACGCGCATCCTGCAATATTGTTTCCGTACGTTGCCGGATGTCCTCATCAGCAATCTCAGGTGTGTTGGTAAAATCCGTCATAGGTCACGATTTTTAATTTGTGTGCCACAATTTTCGACCTGTAAAGGTAATATATTTTTAAAATGGATACAGCAAAGGTGTATTTGATGACCGCGAAAGAAATAAGAGCCGAATTAATAAATATTTTAAAAAACTTACTAAATTTGTCTTTGTTGCAATGAGGAGCCTGAAGGCCAATAACTGTCATGGGGTTGCCAAAACCCATCATGCCTGGCAAGCCAGTGCTTTTCGACTTTATTAGTGCTGACCTTAAATACACACATAATGATACTGTTCACCAACTGCGAGGTGTATGCACCGGATCACCTCGGGCCAATGGATGTCCTGGTGGCTGCCACCCAGGTCGTGGCCGTCGGCAAAAAGATTACACCACCTGAAAACCTGGATGTGGACGTCATTGACGGGACGGGGCTCCGCCTGTTTCCCGGACTCATCGACTCACACGTGCACATCGCCGGCGCGGGCGGAGAGGGTGGCCCGGCCAGCCGGACGCCAGAGATGCCCTTAAGCAGGATGCTAGAAGCCGGCGTGACTACCGTTGTGGGCTGCCTCGGCACCGACGGCCTCACCCGCGACCTGCGCTCCGTGCTCATGAAAGCCAAAGGCCTGCGCGCAGAAGGCGTCAGTGCGTATATGTATACTGGGGCCTACCAGGTGCCAACTCCCACCATCCTGGGAGATGTCGGCAAAGACATCAGCATGATCGAAGAGGTGATCGGTACCGGGGAGATCGCCTTGTCGGACCACCGGTCTTCGACGCCCACGGTGTCGGAGCTTATCCGGCTGGCCGCACATTCGCGCGTAGGCGCAATGCTGGGCGGCAAGTCGGGCATCGTAAACATCCATATGGGCGATGCGGAAAACCCATTTCAGCCGCTCTATGATGCCGTCAACTTCAGTGAACTCAAGCTGACACAGTTTCTGCCAACGCACTGTAACCGCAATGAATATATTTTTGAAGACGCCAAAGAATACGGCAAACACGGCTACGTGGACTTCACCACAAGTGCATATCCCATCTTTCCTGACGAGGAAATTAAACCGTCTAAAGGCATTGTGGCACTATTAAAAGCCGGCGTGCCCCTGGCACATGTCACGATGAGCAGCGACGGCGCAGGCTCCCTGCCACAGTTCAACGAAAAGGGAGAGCTGGTGAGGCTGGAATCCGGCGGACTGAAATCGATGATGGATGAGCTGCGGGATTGTGTCCTGGAAGAAGACCTGCCCCTGGAAAAAGCACTGCAGCCCGTCACCTCCAACGTGGCTGACATCCTCAAGCTGCAAGGCAAAGGCCGTGTCGCCCCGGGAAAAGATGCCGACCTCCTGTTGGTGGACAAGGACTTTCGCATCGTTCACCTCTGTGCCAGGGGCAAGATGATGGTGAAGGACGGAAAAATGTTGCGGAAAGGCACGTATGAATAACCAGACACACCAAACCGCACCCCTCAGTAGCCCTTTAACCCGTGTACATCACATCATAATCAATAAACCAAATACGCAATCACTATGAAGAACATCTTTCTTTCCATGCTCATCTTATTGATGGCCACCCTTGTGGTGAAAGCCGACCGCATGACGGTGAGCGGCGTGGTGACCTCGGTCGACGAAGGCGATATTACCCTTCCCGGGGTTACCGTGACGGTGCAGGGAACCACCCGTGGCACCATCACCGATGGCGACGGACGCTATGAGATCGCCGTTTCGCCAGAAGACACCCTGCGCTTCACCTTCGTGGGCATGCGTCCAGAAACCATCCCGGTCGAAGGCCGCAGCGTGATTAACGTCGGGATGGAGCTCGATGTGGCTGAGCTGGGCGAAGTGATCGTCACCGGCTACGGCACAGAGTCCCGGCGCCTGATATCCGGATCTGTCGGCGTAGTGAGCTCCGAAGACCTGGAAGAGTCAAACATGCGTACCATCGACGGTGTGCTGCAAGGGCGCTCGGCGGGCTTACAGATCACCCAGAGCTCCGGCACCCCTGGTGCCGCCAACGCCATCCGGATCAGGGGAAGCAGCTCCATCTCGGCCGGCAACCAACCGCTGGTGGTGGTAGACGGCATCCCGGTGACCACCGGTGACTTCGGACAGGTTGGATTTTCCGGACAAGGCATCGACGCCCTGTCAGACATCAACCCCAACGACATCGAGTCCGTCACCGTCCTGAAAGACGCCTCGGCGGCAGCCATATACGGGGCAAGGGCCACCAATGGCGTTATCCTGATCACCACCAAACGAGGAGACCAGGCAGAGACGCAAATCAGCTTCAATGCCACCACCGGCATGCAAGACATAGAAAATCGCCTGGACATGCTCAACGCGCAGCAATGGCACGAACTGAAAGGGACACAGCCCGGTGATCCAGCAGCCATGGTGGACACCGATTGGCTCAGCGAGGTCCTGTCGACTGCCCCAACGATGAACTACGAGCTCTCCGCCAGGGGCGGGGAGGAGCAAACCCAGTTTTATGTGTCGGGCAGCTACCTGAACCAGGAAGGGGTGCTGATCGGCACTTCATACGAGCGGCTTAGCGGCCGGCTCAATCTTGACCACACGGTCAATGAACGCCTCGACATCGGGATGAACGTGGGGGTGTCCTATGCCCTGAACAACCGGGTGGAAGGCGACCAGTCGCTAAATGCGCCGCTGGCCAACGCCATCGCCAACCCTTCCATCTATCCGGTATACAATGAAGATGGCACGTATAACGAAGATGCCCCCTTCGCCAACCCGGTAGCCATCGGCAAGGAAGCCATCAATGAAGCACATAACTATAGGACCATTGGTAACATCTTCGCCGACTACCGCATTCTCGACAACCTCACCTTCAATACCACCTGGGGCTTTGACTACCTGAGCCTGCGCGAACACAGCTATGACCCGGCCATCACGCGCCAGGGCGCACGCTCCAACGGCATCGGCCTGGAAGGTCTGAGCAACGTGCTCAACATCGTGTCGAACAATACCCTGCGCTACCTTAACACCTTCGACGAAGTGCACAACATGGAAGTGCTTGGCGGCTACTCGTTTGAACGGTTTGAGCGCCGCAACTCCTTCATCCGCGGTGTAGACTTTCCCAACGCCTACTTTCAGTATGTGGCAGAGGCAGGCACCATATCAGAAGCCTCCGCCAATGCTACAGACCGCGGGATGAACTCCTTCTTTGGCCAGCTGCGCTATAACTATGACTACCGCTACATCCTCTCCTTTACCGCACGCTATGACGGCTCTTCACGCTTTTGGGATGAAAACCGTTACGGCTTCTTCCCTGCCGCATCCGTGGCCTGGCGCATGTCAGAAGAAGACTTCTTCCGCGCCTGGGGAACCCCCATAAGCGAGCTGCGGTGGCGTGCCGGGTATGGCATCACCGGTAACGACGGCATCCCCGACTTTGCCTACCTCTCACTCTACGGAGGAGGCGCAAACTACCTCGGGCAGTCCGGGATCTTCCCACGTGGCATCGCCAACCCAGACCTCAAATGGGAAACAACCTACCAGTACAACGCAGGCGTGGATGTGGGCCTGTATGACGACCGCATCGAAATGAGCGTCGACTACTACTACAACCACACCAAGGACCTGCTCTTTAGCCGCCCCATATCCTATACCACAGGATATGGCAGCATCACCTCCAACATCGGCGAACTGGAAAACCGGGGCATCGAACTCACCCTGAGCACCGTCAACATCGACAACACGGTGTTCTCCTGGTCTACCGACTTCAATATCAGCAGAAACCGCAACAAGGTGCTCGAGCTGTACCAGGGCCAGCCCCTGGATAACCTCGGCAGGGGAAGCAACAGCGTGCGAGAAGGAGAGCCCATCGGGATCTTCTATGGATACAAGAGCCTGGGCGTGGACCCCTCGACCGGCGACATCGTATTTGCCGACATCACCGGCGACGGACAGGTCACCTCGGAAGACCGGACCAAAATTGGAGATCCTAACCCAGACTTCACCGGAGGCCTTACCAACCGGTTCAGGTATCAGAACTTCGAGCTGAGTGTCTTCCTGCAGTTCTCTTATGGCAACGACATTTTCAATGGCACCCGCATCTATATCGAGTCCATGAAGGGCAGCGACAACCAGACCACTGCGGTACTTGACCGCTGGCAGCAGCCTGGCGACGAAACCGACGTCCCCAGGGCTTCGGAGCTGGATCCGAACAATAACAACAGGATATCCAGCCGTTTCATTGAAGATGGCTCCTACCTCCGGGTGAAAAACTTGCGGCTGTCCTACCGGTTCGACCCGGACGTGGTGGCCAGGATGGGGATGAGGAGTGCACGGGTCTTCGTGTCAGGCGAAAACCTGCTCACCTTTACCAACTACAGCGGCATGGATCCGGAAGTGAACTATGCCGGTGCCGATGACCTCAGAAGGGGCACCGACTTCTTTACCCACCCGCAGGTACGTACCATTTCACTCGGGCTCAGCCTCGACATATAAAGCCAAAGGAAAAAGCGGTGCCTCCGGGCCCTTTGCCTGAACGACAAAGCAAAGGCAATGAACCGGAAGCACAGGCACCCGACGCATTGTAAAAACAAGTAAATCAAAGACATATCATGAAAAAAATATTTTTGCTGCCCATTATGCTGGTTTTTGTGCTCTCCGCATGCGACGTGCTGGACGTGGAGCCCTATCACAGCATTCCGGGCGAAGATGCCATTGAAAGCAGAGCCGACGTGGAAAGTGCCATCACCGGCACTTACTCTGCGCTGCAGGCAGCCGGCTACTATGGCCGGAACTTCCTCGTGGCCGGCGACCTGTCGGCCGACAACCTGACCTGGACAGGGACCACGGCAGGCTATAACCAGATGGATAACAACAGCATCCTTGCCGACAATGTGATCGTGGAAGGAACCTGGTCGGCCATCTATCGGATGATCAACAGGGCAAACCATACCATCGCCAAAATTCCCCAGGTGGATGAGCTAAGCGATGAGGAGGCCAACGCCTACCTCGCCGAGCTGAAGTTCCTGCGCGCCCTGGCCCATTTCGACCTGGTGCGCTTGTTTGGCCCCGTGCCCATCCGCACAGAGCCCGCCACGGAAGATGAAGACGACCTCAACGTGCCACGAAGGCCCTATGCCGAGGTATACCTGCAGGTGCACGACGACCTCGACTTTGCTGAAGCCTACCTGCGAACCAGCGTGGAACAGGGCCTGGCCTCCAGGGCTGCCGTACAGGCACTGAGAGCAAGGGTCAGCCTCTTTGAACACGCCATCACCGGGCAAGATGTTCAACTCAACACCGCTGCAGCCGAAGCTACAGCCGTCATCGAAGATTACGGGCTGGAGCTGGTGCCCTTCGAAACCCTGTTTGCCGATGGAGGCAACAGTGAAAGCATTTTCGAAGTGGACTTCTATGAGCAGGCCCGCAACAGGCTGGCAGAGTATTTCTTCCCGACATCCCTGAGCGGAAGAAGGGAGTTCTCGCCAACCGAAACGCTCTACGAAAGGTATGCTGAACATGATGTGCGCCGGGACCTCTCCATCGCACTCGACGGAGACAACCATTATGCCATCAAATACAATGACATCGAAACAGGAACCGACAACGTCTATGTCATGCGACTGGCAGAGATGTACCTCATCCGTGCGGAAGCTTATGCCCTGCTCGGGGAATCACTCGACCAGGCACGCGCCGACGTCAACATGGTGCTTGAAAGAGCCGGGCTGGACCCCATTGAAACCACCGACCCCGGACAACTGCTCGACATCATCCATGAAACCAGGCAAAAAGAGTTTGCCTTCGAAGGGCACCGCTGGTTTGACCTTGTGCGCAGTGGCAGGGCAGTGGAAGAGCTCGACGGCCTTGACGAGGAGTGTTATACGCGCTTCCCCATCCCGCTGGGTGAGCTGCTGACCAACTTCCACGATGAGATGTACCAGAACGACTGTTACTAAAAAACGAAGAACAAACGGCCAAAAGCCAGCAGCAAAAGCATCCTTTTAGACCTTTTGCCGTTTGACATGCACACCTTTAGAAAATATTCACAAAACAACACCACAATATGAAAACCTTGCTGAAAATAATGAGCCTGCTTCTCGTTCCGGCACTCATCGTGGCCTTGCAGGCCTGCTCGGAGGATGAGATGGAGGTGCCTGCAGCGAGCACCCAGGCAGCATTTGACTATGCGTTTGAGGTCCTGACCGACTCAGAGACCGGGGAGATCTATTATGAGGTCTCCTTTGAAAACAAATCCCTGAATGCAGTGGGCTACCACTGGGACTTCGGCGATGGAAACACCTCTGACGAGGAACACCCCGTGGCAATTTACGAAGAGGATGGCGTGTATGAAGTGACCCTGAGGGTGGAGCCGGAAAGGGAGCTGCATTACAACAAGCTGGAGGCCACGGAGCGACTGAGCCTCGTGTCAACACTCTTCCGGGAACGATTTGATGACCCGGCACTGGAGGAAGACTTCCCGCCGGAAGGGTGGACGCTGATCGACCTCAATGGCGACGGCCGCAACTGGTACTGGGACAGCTTCGAGGGCGATGACGAAACAGAGTATTACATCATGTCCGACTCCTGGGATGCAGCAACAGGCGAAGTACTGGAGCCCGACAACTGGATCGTCACGCCAAAGATCGACTTAAGCGAACAGGAAGAGGTAATGCTTGAGTTTTATGTGACCCCGCGTGCCTCCGGACCGGAGTTCAGGACGGAAAAGTACAGCGTGCTGGTGTCAACCACCGGGACCGATGTGGAAGACTTTGAAACCATCTATAGCGAACGGCTGGACCCCGAAATGGAAAATTGGGTGTGGCAGCTTCGAAGCATTGACCTCGCTGACTTTGCAGGAGAAGAGATCCACGTGGCCTTCCGCCACCACGACTCCACCGACCTGTATTCGATCGTACTGACAGATATTCACCTCTTTATCGGGAGCAAATGAAGACACACATTCTTGTATTAGCCATTGTATTGGCCACCCTGTGGGCTTGCCAGCCCGCGGCAGAGCGGACAGAAGCGCATCATCCGGAAGGCTCGCTTTTCATCATCGGTGGCGGCAGCCGCCCGGCCGAGATGGTGGAGCGGATGATTGATGAGGCCGGCATCTGGGATGAGGGCTATGTGGCCATCCTGCCGATGTCCAGCTCCGAGCCCGACTCGGCCATCATATGGGCCAGCGAACAGTTCCTGGAACAAGGAATCAGCCGCATAGCCGGTTTTAACTTTCTTCCGGACGAGGAACCACGCCAGGAATGGGTCGACTCCCTCAGACAAGCCCCGCTGATCTACATCAGTGGCGGCGACCAGAACCGCTTCATGGACATCGTGTACGACGGTCCGGTGATGGAGGCGATCCACGAAGCCTACGCCGGTGGCGCCGTGATCGCCGGGACCAGTGCCGGCGCCGCCGTGATGAGCGAAAAGATGATCACCGGCGATGAACTGCGCTACCCCGAATACCGGCCCACCTTCCCGGTGATCGAATCAGAAAACCTTGAACTGGCCGAAGGACTCGGCCTGCTGACCACCGCCGTGATCGACCAGCACTTCGTGTGGAGAAGCCGCCACAACCGCCTGATCACCTCCGTGCTGGAACACCCGGAGCTGCCCGGAATCGGCATCGACGAATCCACCGCCATCCTGGTCAACGGAAATGAGGCAGAAGTGATAGGAATAGCCCAGGTGCTGGTGTACAGAAACCCCGACGCCTCCAAAACCCAATACGAACACAAACTGGGCGGCCGAAACCTGCAGCTCGACATATTCCTGCCCGGCGAACGCTTTGCCATCAGCCAACAGCCGATAACCGATCGCTAACAGCGAATAGCCAACAGCCAATGGCCAACAGCAACACTGCAACCCCGTTTAACCCGTGTACAAGCAAGTCTTAAATCGTTGACCCATGCTGAAGAAGATACCCCACACCTACGTCATCGTATTTTTCATCATCATCCTGGCAGCCGTCCTCACCTGGTTCATCCCACCGGGAAAATACATTGAGGAGACGGTGGTCATCGACGGCAGAGAACAAAGCACCATGGTCTTTTATTACGAGGACCAACTTCCGGAGGGGCACACACTCGACAGCCAGCCGCAGACCTGGCAGGTGCTGTCGGCGCTCTTCAACGGTTTTGTACGACAGTCCAACATCATCGTGTTCATCCTGATGATCGGCGGCGCCTTCTGGATCATGAACCAGACCAAGGCCATCGATGTGGGAATCATGTCCTTCCTGCGCTATGCACGCAAACTCGAAAGCAATGCCACCATGCGCCGGCTGGGTGTGGACAACATCATCATTGTGATGGTGATGCTGCTCTTCAGTGCCTTTGGTGCCATTTTCGGGATGAGCGAGGAGACGATCGCCTTCGTGATCATCCTGATCCCGCTGGCGATCTCCATGGGCTACGACAGCATTACGGGAGTCTGCATGGTATACATCGGCGCCCATCTTGGCTTTGCCGGAGCCATCCTGAACCCCTTCACCATCGGAATCGCCCAGGGCCTGGCCGACCTGCCCCTGTTTTCAGGCCTCGAATACCGCCTCTTTGCATGGGTGGTGATCAACATCGTGGGCATTGCCTTTGTGCTGCGCTATGTGTCCAGAATACGAAAAGACCCCACGCGATCCACCATGTATGAAGAAGACAGCTACTGGCGAAAACGAGAGGCCAGCGACGTGAACAACATCACCTATTATACGCCCAGGATGGCCTGGTACGTATATGCGGCGGTCTTGCTGGTACTCGCCATTTTTTCTGTGATGTACCCGCTGTCCACGCTGACCGTGGGCGCCTCATCGGCTACCATCACCGTGATCCCCGTGGCCACCGTGATCTTTGCCCTGGCCGGGATATGGACCCTCCGCAAGTCAGTGCACTTCTTTATCCTCCTCCTGCTGGCCTACACCATCCTTTTCCTTATCGTGGGCGTGATGGGATACCAGTGGTACGTGATGGAGATCGCCACCCTCTTCCTGGGGATGGGGATCGCTGCAGGACTTGCCGTACAAAAGGATGCCAACGACATCGCCACCTCCTTCCTCGACGGGGTGAAGGACATCATGTCGGCAGCCATCATCGTCGGACTCGCAGGGGGCATCATCGTGGTGCTCGAAGATGGTGGCATCATCGACAGCATCCTCTACGGACTGAGTCGTTCGCTCGGCCAGTTTGGCAGCGTGGCCTCCGTCGGGGTGATGTACGTGATCCAGACCATTGTCAACATAGTAATCCCAAGCGGCTCAGCCAAAGCGGCCATCACCATGCCCATCATGGCGCCCTTCAGTGACCTCATCGACATCTCCCGGCAGGCCACCGTGATGGCCTTCCAGTTTGGCGATGGCTTCACCAACATGATCACCCCCACCTCCGGCGTGCTGATCGCCGTGCTCGGCGTTGCACGCATCCCATACCATAAATGGGTCAAATGGGTCACCCCACTCATCGCCATCCTGATCCTGCTGGGCTTCCTGCTGCTCATCCCGACGGTGACAATGGACCTTTCGGGGTTTTAGGTTGCATGAATGACACAGGCTAGCCTTCAGCCAGGGCCCGGGACGCGATGAAGGTGCTGACCGCCCTGGAAGATTGAGGGGCGGCACGATTAGCAAAGGCTCGCGCTTTGACCCCTAAGAAGGTGTTTTGGAAAGTTCGTGTCGGGGCGGAGTGTTACCAAGCCACCTGGATATGAGGCTTTAAGGCATTACGCCCCCCTGTTTTTGACAAAAACGAGACGTATGAAAATTTTATTGACGATTTTATTGGTTTTGACAGTGCTCTTCGGATGGACACAGGAGATCTATCACACGGGCAATGAGGAGTCCGTGGACACAGATCATCTGCCAGGGCTTGTGCTGGCTGGCGGTGAGACCGACAACGACGATGCCATGGCCTGGATGCTGCAGCGCGCAGATGGAGGCGACGTGGTGGTATTACGGGCCTCCGGCTCGGACGGATACAACAACTACTTCTACAGCGGATTGGGCGTGGAGGTCAACTCGGTAACGTCTATCGTGATCACCGGTCCGGAAGACACCGAAAGCCCGGAGGTGCTCGACATTCTCGCGGAAGCGGAGGTGGTATTCATTGCCGGTGGCAACCAGTGGCACTATGTGGACGAATGGCGCGACAGCGAGATGCTGGACATGCTTAACGAGCTGATCACCAACAAAAAAATCACCATTGGCGGCACCAGCGCCGGGATGGCGGTACTCGGAGAGGTGGTTTTCGGCGCAGAAAACGGCACGGTATGGTCTTCGGAAGCACTCTCGGATCCCTACCACTGGCGGGTGAAGCTGGAAAAGGACTTCCTGCAGGTGCCCTTCATGGAGCAAACGGTAACCGACAGCCACTACAACCGCATCCATGATGACGGAATGGATCGCCATGGGCGGCATGTGGGCTTCATGGCCAGGATGATCGCCGACTGGCAAATGGATGCCCGTGGGATCGCCGCCAATGAATATACCGCCATTGCGGTTGATCAAGCCGGGCAGGCCCGGGTGTTCGGACATCCATCCTATGATGACTATGCCTACTTCCTTCAAAAACATGGGGGACCCCCCGAAACTTGCGTGCCAGGAGAGCCTCTCCACTGGGAGCAGGGCGGGGAAGCCATCCTGGTATACCAAGTGAAAGGAGACTTTGAGGGCAGCGGGTGGTTTGATATCGACAACTGGGATGAAGGCGAAGGCGGAGAATGGCATTACTGGTACGTGGTCGATGGCGAGCTGCTGGTTGCTGAAGTGGACGATGAGACCGGTGTCCTGCTTCCTGAAAAGCAGCCGGCCAAACTAAAGCTCTACCCCAACCCTGCCGATAAGATGCTGCACGTAAGGATAAAAGAGATCAGTCCGGATGAGACGGGAAAGCACGTGCATGTCGACCTGCTTTCTGCCGCCGGCCACCTGGTGATAAGTGAAAAGCGCAGCTACATTCCTGGAAAGACAATGGCCATAGACATCTCCAACCTGCCCGCAGGTGCATATGTCGTGCGCCTGACAAGCGGCAATTCCTCCATAAGCAAGCCTTGGGTAAAAAAATAACTACAAAAACGAAGAGGGCGCTGTTGCATCAAGCTTCTTTACGCTACTGAACGAATGTGCAGCCTGCGTAAAGCCCCTGGGGATAATGTGCCACCAGGAAGGCCTGCTTTACGGAGAATAACATTCGGAGGGTACTGTAGCCCATATTGCCTCAAACACCCAAATTGGCTGCGCACACAGCTGCCTGTAAGTTGCACGCTATAAGCGGATAAGATATAAAAACAATCCGTACCTTTGCTTTGGTGTAACTTTTTTCACTTGAAGTACGTCTTACTGTTGCATGCAGGTGGAATGTCCAGCAAGGATACGCCCAGGTGAGATAAAAGGGGCCTGCACCGGATTTGAGAAGGCACGATCAACGGCAATGAAGCCACGGAGCCCAAAGGCAGGTGAGGAGAGACAGGGGAAATGGAACTTGCTGAAAATCTGAGTTGGCCTGCAGTGACTGATAAACAGGCGCTGAACGTGCAGCTGAACCAACCACCAACGACAAAGCATTGGATGCTGACTTGAAAAAGCCGCTACAAATGGAGGCAAGCGGCAGATAAACAGGAGCTAACCGGAACACATGACAACGGCCGAATACAATCAGTGTGTAGACCGCTATGCGGATGGCGTGTATCGCTTTATCCTGAAAAACCTGCGCGACGATGCCCGGGCACAGGATGTGGTGCAGGACAGCTTTGAAAGGCTCTGGCTTCGCCATCGTGAAGTCCATGTGGATAAAGCCCGCGCTTACCTGTTCAGCACGGCCTATCACGCGATGATCGACAGCCTGAGAAAGGGAAAAAAGGAAGACCTGTGCGATGAAGTTCCTATGCAGACAGAAGGATACCAGCAGGAATACTCCGGGCTTGGGGAAATACTGGAAGAAGGGCTTTCGCGCCTGCCTTCCGATCAACGTGCAGTGATCATGTTGCGCGATTATGAAGGGTATTCCTACCACGAGATCGGTCAAATTACTGGCCTGAGCGAGTCGCAGGTAAAGGTGTACATTTACCGGGCGCGCCTGTTTTTAAAAAAGTACATTGGAAGCATGGACGTGGTCATATGACAATCAATCAAGGCCCCCGGCCCCGGCATCTTGGCAAATGGATGCACCATGCACATGAAGCCTGGCTTTCGGCCTGAAACCATCAAAGAGACAATGAAGATCAACCGGGAAAACTATCCGCTCTATTTCCTCGACCATTTTGAGGGCAGGCTTTCAGACGAAGGCAGGCGAGAGCTTTTGGTGTTCCTTGAAAGCCATCCTGACCTGCGGGCAGAGTTTGAGGCCTTTGAGATGGTGGGCCTGGAGGGTGCGGACCAGGTTGAGTTTCCCGGAAAGGACAGCCTGAAAAAGGACCTTTGGGCGGCTGCCCATGGACCTGCACATGCGGAGACGGAAGTGGCCATCCTTTCGGAGGATCTTTTTGCCCCTGACGACCAGGGTGTTCTTCGCGTGCGGCCCGCACGCGTGGACACGGTGCTTATTGCTTTCACTGAAGGAGACCTGGACAAGGAACAGGAAGAGGCGGCCCGTGCCTTTTTGTCAGCCAACCCGGCGTATCAAAAGGACCTTGAATTGTTGCGTGCAGCCCGTCTGCGCCCCGAACCGGCAGCGACGTGCCCCGGAAAGCAAGCTCTGAAGCGACATCCCATCGGAGCTTTTGTGCGTCGTTACAGCCACACGGCAGCAGCTGCTGCGGCTGCCGTGCTGATGGCGGTGATCATGTGGCACTTCATGCCTGACCACACGACGCCGGAGTTTACACAAGACACCCCTGCTGGCATCGACCGGGAGCTGACGGAGGCCGTTGCGGAAGCTCCCGGTCTGCTGCAGAGGTCAGCCCGGGCGATGACCCCCATTCCTCCAAATCAGCTGCCTGCCAGCTCCCGGCCGGGCATCCACCTTGCTACCACATCAAGCCGGCTGACCTCCCTGCAAGTTGACCGCCAGTCAGCGGACCCTGGTGTGCCTGCAGCTTATGCAGACCCTGGCTACGAAACCCCCGCGCTAAGACCACTCCTGGCATCGCAGATGCATCGTGTGATGCCACAGACTCCCGTTGGCGCAACACAAAGACCACAGGAACCTCTCCGCAAACGACAGGAATATTACTGGCTTGCTTACCGCGACCGCGCAGACTTATTCGCAGAGCATGCTGACGATCCCCGAACGGCCGACAGGCAAGACCTTACACTGGCCCAGCTAGCCCGGAACGAGCTTACAGAACGAACAGGGCTGCCCATTGACCAGGCGGAAGAGCTGTTGCATACAGACGCATCTCTGCTGGGCCGGTATGCCCGCCGTGGGTTCGGCAGCATCAACAACCTCCTGGGCCAACCCGTTGTGGTAGATGGCGAAACCAAGTCTGACGGCAGAACGGTTACTTTCGCCATTGGCGACTTTTTTGAGGTGTCCAGAAAGTAAGGGAAATTGACAAAGCGCGCCGTCGGACGGATTCAGCGCTTTGCCCCGGCGCACAGGGAAGCCTGTCGGATGTGCCGCAAAAGGAAGGAAAAGCCAAGGTCTGTTACTAAGACCTGTTTATACTGATGTTTCACGGTTCCGCGAATATTTCCAACGGCGATGCGACCACAGCCAGGCCTCTGGCCTGGAGCGGATTTCCTCCTCCAGCTTCGCCATGAAAAGGGCTGTCAGCGCCCCATCCTGAAGCTTCCACGGCTGTTCGCTCAACAACTCCAGGTGTAACTTGTAATGACCACGGCGTACGCGTCGAAGGGAAACAAAATAGGCAGGCATCTTCCTGCTGCGGGCTACCTTTTCTGGTCCGGCATTCACGGGGGTGTCCTGCGACAAAAAAGTGAGCCACTGCGCCCCTTCCGGCCTGGGCGTCTGGTCAGCAATCAAGCCCAGGATGAATGGCCTGCCTTGATGTATGTAACGAACCATTGCACGGCCGACCTGTGTCTTGGGCAACAGCTCGTGCGCGAACCGGCTTCGCGTTTCCAGGATCAGGCGGTCAAGGTGCTTGTCCTTCAGGGGCTTGTATACGGGCGCGACCAGGTACGGCACGTTCATCGTAACCAAAGGAGGCACCCACTCCCAGTTGCCGGTATGGCCCAGCAGGCCGACCAGGTGTTCACCCCTTTCGTAATGCGCCAGCAACAACCGGCGACCCTCCTCCGGCATGCTGCAACGCCGCAGGAATTCTTTTTCAGAAATGGTGCGAAGCTTGATCATCTCTACCAACACATCTGACAGGTGATGGTAAAAGGCAATGGCAATCCGGCGGATCTCCCTTTCCTGCTTTTCCGGAAAGGCATTGCGCAGGTTGGTCAATATAACCTTTCTGCGGTACCTTAACACCCGGGCCATCATGAAGGCCTGGATGGAAGCAATGCCATGCAGCGCCCAGAAAGGCAAATAGGCAAGCAAGCGGACTACAGCTGTTAAGATTCGTGTGAGCATGTGACAAAGATAGGGTCTTTGATGAATTCCGGGGGCCGTTTTAAGGGCCCTGGGGCGCCGCCTAAGCGGTTATTTGCCCCGACGCGACCCCAGGGGGGTGTGTGCGTCACTGATCGCCTCGTGGCCCCTGGGCGGCCTGTCACGTGGCGGCAACAATATGGATCAATACAAAAAATGATCGTAAGGGTAACGCTTTTGGTGGATTTCCACCACGGTATCGTATAGCAACCGCCTGAACGCTTCAATGTTTTCTTTCTTTTTCGCCGAAATGAAGATACAGGGGGCATTCATCTTTCCCATCCATGTTTCCTTCATCTCCTCCAGGCTGATGTTCTCCTCTGTGGCAGGAGTCAGGTCGTCCTCCTCCTTTTCCACCCAGCTGTACTTATCCATCTTGTTGAAAACCACGATGGTCTGTTTTTCTTCATTTTCGGTAATCTCTGCCAACGTGTCCCTGACCACCCGGAGCTGCTCCTCAAAGTTGGGGTGCGAAATGTCTGCCACGTGCAGCAACACATCTGACTCACGCACCTCGTCCAGGGTTGATTTAAAGGATTCGATGAGGTGGTGGGGGAGCTTGCGAATGAAGCCTACGGTGTCGGAAAGCAGGAATGGCAGGTTGCCGATCACGATCTTTCTGACGGTCGTGTCTAGCGTGGCAAAGAGCTTGTCTTCAGCGAACACGTCTGTTTTGCTGAGCATGTTCATGATGGTCGACTTGCCCACGTTGGTATAGCCCACAAGGGCTACCCTGACTAGGTTGCCGCGGTTGGAGCGCTGGGTGGCCTTTTGTTTGTCTATCTGCTGAAGCTTCTTTTTGAGCAGGGCGATTTTGTCACGAACGATCCGTCGGTCTGTCTCGATCTCTTTCTCCCCGGGTCCTTTTAGTCCGATGCCCCCCTTTTGTCGCTCAAGGTGGGTCCACATCCCGGCCAGGCGAGGCAGCAGGTACTGATACTGGGCCAGCTCCACCTGGGTGCGTGCATGCGCGGTGCGGGCCCGCATGGCAAAGATGTCCAGGATCAGGTTGCTGCGGTCAATCACACGGGTTTTAAAGGCCCTGTCTAAGTTGCGTTGCTGCGAAGCCGTCAGCTCGTCATCAAAAACCACCAGGTCAGCTTTGACCTCCCTGATGTATTCTTTAATCTCTTCTGCCTTTCCTTTGCCGATGTAAGTGGCCGGGTCCGGCTTGTCGATCTTCTGCGTAAACTTCTTCAAGACCACCCCGCCGGCAGTGTCCACCAGGAAAGCAAGTTCATCCAGGTATTCTGCCACCCGCTCTTCGGGCTCATCGCGGGTGATCACGCCAACAAGCACCGCCCGCTCCTTCTCTTTCTTGATTTCTATGTGTTTTTGCATGCAATGCTTTTCGTTCCTTGTCAATTAACCGGTAGTGCGGAGGCAAATCCAATGATCTCCCGCACCTCCCTGATCGTTTGTCGCGCGCTTTCCCTTGCCTTTTCTGCTCCCATGCGGGCCACCTTCCGGAGGTAGTTTTCATCTGCATCAATGGCCAGGATACGTTCGCGCACCGGTGCCGTGAAGGCAATCATGTCTTCGGCAAGCTGTTTCTTCATGTCACCATAGCGAATGGTCCCCTGCTTGTATGCATCCTGGTAGTGTGTCAGGGTGCCCTGGTCGCTCACGATGCCCATCAGGTCAAACAGGTTCTGTATGGGTTGCGAGACAGGCTCCCCGGGCTGCGAAGGCCCGGAGTCGGTCGTGGCCCGCATGACCTTTTTGCGGATCACCGCGGGTTCGTCGGCCAGGAAGATGGCATTGCCCTCTGCCCCGGACTTGCCCATCTTGGTGCTGCCGTCCAGGCCAGGAACCTTCACCAGCGCTTCATCGAAGTTATATGCATAAGGCGGCGGAAAACATTCCGTCTTGTACAGCCTGTTAAAACGGTTGGCAAAGGTGCGCGCCATCTCCATGTGTTGTTCCTGGTCCTTGCCCACAGGCACTTTGGTGGCCTTGTGGATGATGATGTCGGCTGCCATCAGCACAGGGTAGGTCAGCAAGCCCGCATTCACATTGTCGGGCTGGGTTCGCACCTTGTCCTTAAAGGAAGTGCACCGCTCCAGCTCCCCCTTATAGGCATTCATGTTGAGCAAAAGATAAAGCTCCGCCACCTCAGGCACATCGCTCTGTATGTATAGGGTGGCCACCTCCGGGTCGATGCCTGCGGCCAGGTATTCGATGAGTACCTGCCGCACATTTCGATAAAGGTCATCCGGGGTGGGGTGGGTGGTCAAAGAATGATAGTCTGCAATGAAAAAATAGCAGCGATGCTGATGCTGCATCTTTACAAAGTTCTTGATGGCACCAAAGTAATTGCCCAAGTGCAGGTGCCCTGTAGACCGTATTCCGCTTACAACTGTTTCCATACCACAAAAGTAGTATTAAATTGTTAATCGGAATGATTCATCACAGGCAAACAATTGGAGGCAGGTCAGGCAGCTGTTCTTGGGATCACCCACCCTGCCAGATGCAACAAATGCTTGTTTGAATGCATGATACAGGTTAAACGGTGTCCGAAACGCAGCAATGTGGAAAAGGAAACAACCGGTGCAGAAAAAAACTGGCCCCGGTTGCTTCCAGTAAGCATCCAAACAGGTTTTTACCTCTTTTGCCTTGTCTGAAAATAAATCAGTGGTCCCACGATGGGGGCCAACAACAGCAGCAAAATCAATATCCTGCGCTGCTGGTTCCGCAGAATGTCCTTGATGGCCATGATCATCAGCGTGGCGGCCAGCAAGATCAGCAGGATTGCAAAAAAACAGTACACATGTGTGATGTTCATTGGCTAATTTTTTTTGTGAATGGTCATAAAACAACGTATTTCGTGCGCAAGGCAGCTTCATTTCCGGGACTGCCCCATGTCACCATTGCCAGGGGTGTAGCATGATGACCGGGCTTGGCCACCGCTTTCGGTTTGCGTGGCACTACATGGCCACCAGGGCGCAGGCCAGCGCAATGCTGCTCAGGCAATACTTCCACATGATTCCGCACATAAAGGCGCATTGGGAATCATCCAGGCAGGCGCCAATGGCAATACCCAGGCATTCTGAAAAACTGACCCCCTCTGACTCATTGTTGCCGCCCGATTTTGTATTAAAAACAATATGATCTATGACATCCTCAGCCTCAGCGTCCACCTCGGCAGCAAACCAAGCAATTCCTTCGTGGTAAACGGTTACAGCATAAGTATCCCCCAGGTCCCTTCTTTCGTGTTCGTAGTAGGTAATCAGCTTATTGTTTTCGTCGGCCGCCAGGATAAGCGACAATTCATCCCTGTTTTTGCTTCCGCTGCCATAAGTGATGACAATCCCCTTTCCTTCAACATTTGTGTATTCCACCACATCTACCGTGTCATAGTCCTCTCCAAAATGGAATGCTGTTTTTCCGTTTGGGACTTTTTCGGACAAAAAACTGCCGGCAAGTGCAAGCTCTTGCTTGTCTGCCCACCTGATCAACTTGATTTCATAGGTTACCGCCTCTTCAGCAGGTTCAGCTTCCGGCGACAACACCTTGTCGTCCTGACAGGAAGCCATGGCCAGGAGGGCGCCAACGACGACCGCAACCAGTTTGCTCAACTTTTCCATGATACTGTATGTTTTTATTCCTTGACTCCTTATTTGAGGGACTTTCCCACAAATGCTACTCTGTTCTTTCATGCCGTTTTTCGCTTTCACATCCCCGGCTTTGGGCGGTTAACCCGGTATGAACCCAGATTTGCACATGCGCTTGTTTGCCAATGACAAGATTTGGCTCAGGGGGCGCTTGTGAACACAAAAATAAGACAAACAACATTAAAAAACACACAAAAGAACAAAAATAATCTTTAAATGCGCTAGCGTGCGTTTGGGCGGAAAAAGTAGACGCACAAAAAAACCCGCCTCATACAGGCGGGTTTGTGGGTTAGAAGGTTGTTTGTTGCCGGGGTCCGGTTACGGCTTAGGCGGTTTTGCCGGTGGCGGTGTGGATGCCGTGTATTTTTGCAGGGGTGTATATTGACTGCTGCGTGCGGCAAGCCATGTGCTGCGCAACCGCAGCATGTGGCAAGCTGTCTGCTTAGCGGCGAATGTGTATGCGGCTGTCAGCCTGGTACATCCTGGCCCTGAGAAACTCTGTGCGGAGGTCAAAAGGCAACGGCTCTTCTTCTTCTGGCTGGCTATAGCTTGTGATGTCAAACTGGAAGCTGGCCGGGCTGGTTTGTGATTTTTCCATTTCCTGCCTGACTTCAAACGGAAGCACTTCTTCCGTTTCTTCTGGCATGGTGGGCTGGACAAGCTCCTTCCCATCGGAAGTGGTGAAGATCAGTGAGGTTGACATGGCTGCATGGGCTGCTCCCATGGTGATGATCAAGGCTGCGGTGATGAGGATGCGTGTTGTCATGACTTTAAGTTTTTTTATGGTTTCTGTTCTTGTTTGCTTTTGCGTGTTCGCCATACATATATCCATTACTGTGCCAAAACCAATAAAAAGCTAAATAACAGAAAGTTATGCCTGGATGACTTCTCGTTGACACCCACAAAAGTGTTCGCTTGCGTACATCACCCATGCGACAACGGACAGTTTTTAAACAACTGTTTGCGGCCAGGTACTGAATTCTTTTTCCTATCTTTGAAAGTGTAGAACTCTTTCCACAAAACAACCAACCATGTCCACCATCCTGATCATTGATGACGACACCTATGTCTGCAAACAGCTGAACACCCTCCTGAAAAAGCATGGATACCACGTGCGTCTGGCTTATACTGCCAACAATGGCATCAAGGAGGTCAAGCGTGGCGGGGTGGACTTTGTGTTTTGCGATTACCGGCTTCCTGATGCGGATGGAATGGAGGTTTTCCGGCGCATTAAAAAAAGGGAGCCCCATTTGCCGGTTGTCATCTTGACGGCCTATGCGGATCTCCGCACGGCCGTCAAGATGATCCGTGCCGGAGCCTTTGACTATATTACGAAACCCATCCTTCCTGAAGTGATCATCAAAACCATCAACAAGGGGATTAAAGTCAGGGCCGAAGACATACTCAGCTTTGAACACCGCTTTATTATGGGAGAAGACCCTGCCATGCAAAACGTGATGAGGCACGTGGACATGGTGGCCCCAACCGACTTGAGTGTACTTATAGAAGGAGAGACGGGGTCGGGCAAGGAATTCATCGCCCGGGCCATACATTATCGCAGTCCGCGCAAAGAGAAACCCTTTCTTGCACTCGACTGCGGGGCGTTGCCAGGCGAACTTGCAAACAGCGAGCTTTTCGGGCATGTGAAAGGGGCATTTACCGGCGCCATCCAGGACAAGGCCGGGTGCTTCGAAGAAGCTGAAGGAGGGACCCTTTTCCTGGATGAGATCGGAAACCTGACACACGAGAACCAGGTCAGGCTGTTGCGCACCATACAGGAAAAATCAATCAGCCGGCTGGGTGATAACAAGGTGAGGGATGTGGATGTGCGCATCATTTCCGCCACCAATGATGACCTGATCAAGGACGTGCACGAGGGCAGTTTCCGGGAAGATCTCTACCACCGCATCAATGGTTTTAAGATCATGTTGCCCCCCTTGCGCCGGCGTAAGGAAGACATTCTTGCCTTTGCTGACCGGTTTCGCGAGCAGGCCAACCACGACTTTGGGAAGCAAGTGAAGGGGTTTGCAGCGGATGTACAGGACATCTTTCTCCGGTATTCCTGGCCTGGGAATATCCGGGAGCTTGAAAACGTGGTGCATCGCTGTGTGTTGCTTGAGCAGGGGGAATATGTGCGGGCGGACACCCTTCCCGAAGAGATCCTGCAACATGCGGACGAGTCCGGCCTTGAACAAACCCTCAGGGGCAAGCTGAAACAGCCAGTGTCACTTAAAAAGGCCGCAATGATAGCCGAAAGGGAAGCCATCATCACAGCCCTGAATGAGTCCGGTTACAACAAGTCGAAAGCTGCACAGCTCTTAAAGGTCGACCGGAAGACCCTTTACAACAAAATGCGTGAATACAGCATCAGGGTCGATTAATACCGCAAGGTGGCCGTGGCCACCGATTCTTTTTCCGGCATTTCCTCCCAGTCAAGCAGGTAAACCCGGCCTCCCTGCATGAACGTGGCCTTCGCTGCCCTGTCGAGCAAGCAATGGTTTTCCTTCGTTTTTTCTTCCTGAAGCTGCACCGCGTGGCTTTCCCTGTCCACCAAACCATATGCCCGCTGGTCCTTTGCCACGAACAGGGAGTCCACCCGGCCTTCGTCTGCGGCAAATACGATGTCGGCAAGTATGGAGGTCGTCCGGCCCTTGCTCGCCAGAAAGTCGTATTGCCTGAGCGTGTCGCGGCGATGCTTCATAAAATAATCCTCCAGCAGCGGCCAGGCCTTCTGGTGCAGCTCCTGCATGTGCATCTCATCAGGGTTGCCGGAAATATGCTTCTTAAACAGGCGGTTGTATGCACACAGATCCCGGTAAATCGCAAATACGTAGTCCACGCCGGCCACCACGAGGGGCGCGTCATGGCCCTGTAGCAAGCCTGCCAGGCCCCTGTCTACCTCACGAAGATGCTTGGCCACCTCCTCCTTTTTAAAGTCCTTGCCACGCCCCTGTCCGTGGTAAAGTCCCTGCTCGCCACCGGTCTGGCCCGTCCGGTACTGTATGGACTTTTGCTCGTAGTCCGCACCCACGGTTTCTTCCATGGTCTGCGGCACCAGGTCATCAACCGGGATCTCAATTACGTGGTCCCGGGTGCCCTCCAGCAGCCGCACCTGGTTAAGGCTGAGCGCCAGGATGAAAAAACGACCGTCCCCGTTGAAGACCGGCATCAGCGGCAACAGGTAAAAGTGGGCGTTTACCTCCGCATAATCCTTGAAGCGAATAGGGAAGGTGGAATAGGCGAACTTTCCCGGACTGAGAAATACGGCCAGCCCGTCGGACATGTGTCGCCACACCTCTGAATCATCAAGAAGCATATCCAGCGGTTGTGTAAACTCCAGAATCTTTTGCCCCTGCATGCCCCGCTCGTGCAGCTCATTTCTTGTTTCCTGCACCAGGTTCTTGAAACGGATCCAGGCCTTTTTGTTTTCACCCACGCGCTCGGTGGGGATATAAATGGAAACACAAGGGTGTTGTTTTACTTCAGCAAGTTCGTGAAAAATCTTTCTCGTCATTAATGGCATGTCAATAACCGTTTTAACCGATGACACCTGCACCTGCATCATTGGCCAGGACCAGGGTTGTCATCGAAAAAGATAGAACAGAGGGTTTATAAGATGGCCACTCCCGGCGGCAGCCTGCCTGTTTTGACAAGCCTGCCGGGGCCGGGAATGTGCGTCAATTAAACCCCAGGCTGCTCCGGAATGTCTTCAATTGTGGGCTCCAGCATGATGGCCTGTTCGATCGCAAGGGAGAAATCATACAGGTCCGGAGGAGTGCGGGAAGTGATCAGGTTGTCGTGAATCACCACCGATTCATCCTGGTAGTTCACTCCGGCTTCTTCCATTTCCTCCTGGATGCCACCAAAACCAGTGGCATTCAGTCCGTCCATCACGCCCGCCGTGATCAGGATCTGCGGTCCGTGGCAGATGGCCGCCACCGTTTTGCCCGAATCAAAAAAGTCACGGGCAAAGTTTACCACCGACTCGTGCTCACGCAGGGCGGATGGTGCCTGTCCACCAGGGAGAATCAAAGCGTCAAAGTCGTCCACAGCCACCTCATCCACGGTTTTTTCGACTTGAATGGTGAAGTCGCTATTGTATGCGGTTACCAGACCGGTCTCGGATCCGATCACGGTCACCACAGCACCACGATTTACAAGGTAGCCAATGGGCATGTAGGCCTCACCATCGTGGAAGCCCTCTCCTGTGAGCACGGCCACATGTATAGGGTCAACCACCTCTGCCTCGTGGTGCACCTCTGGCTGACAGGCAGCAAAAACAAATAACAGTCCCAATACCGGGATAAATTTCATTGTGTGTCTCATAAGCTTGAAGTTTAGGGTTCGCATCACACAAAGATAAAAATTTGTGCCAGAAAGCACCCGCCCACGACAAATCCGCCACTTTCCCTTTGATAGTCAGCAGTTTATAGCTGCTCAATGATCTTTTGGGGAGGAGAAAAGCCGTGGCAGCTGTGGCTGGCAGCCACAAGTTGGGGAAGTATCGCCACAGTGGCAAGTAATTGTACGATCTGCCATCAGGATGTTTTTAGCCTGTAGAAGAATTCAGGTTAGCCAGGTATCCATTAATGATGTACTGCTTCAAAATGCGAGCATTTTCCTTTCAGGGAAACACATCATGTATGGGGCAGCCCCAAAAAAGCGAGCCTTTTTCCTTGCAGGGAAATACACACATGTAAATTAGGTTATCCAAACAGGTGGGAGAACACCTGGTCGATGCGTGTCACCGGGTGAACCTTGATGTCGTTGTGCTCCGGGATGCCTTTCATGTTGTGTTTGGAGATGAAGATTTCTTCGAAGCCAAGCTTGCTAGCCTCTGAGATGCGTTGTCCGATGCGCGTTACCGGCCTGATTTCACCGGTAAGCCCTACCTCTGCGGCAAAGCAGCACTTCTCGCTGATCGCGATGTCTTCATTCGAAGAGAGCACGGCACAGATCACCCCCAGGTCAATGGCCGGATCATCCACCTTGAGTCCACCGGTGACGTTGAGGAAGACATCCTTTGCGGCAATGCGGAAGCCGCATCGCTTTTCCAGCACGGCCAGCAGCATATTCATCCGCCGGAGGTCGAAGCCGGTAGCAGAGCGTTGTGGCGTGCCGTATGCTGCGGAGCTGACCAGGGCTTGCGTTTCGATCAGCATGGGGCGCATCCCTTCGATGGTAGCCGAGATGGTCACCCCGCTCACGGAATCCTCGCGCTGGGAAAGCAGGAGCTCGGAGGGGTTGGTCACTTCGCGCAGACCTTTCTCGTGCATCTCATAAATGCCCAGTTCGCTCGTGCTTCCAAAACGGTTTTTGGCGGCCCGCAGGATGCGGTACATGTGGTTGTGGTCACCTTCAAACTGCAGGACCGTGTCTACCATATGCTCCAGCAGCTTAGGCCCGGCGAGTGCACCTTCCTTGGTGATGTGCCCGATGAGAAAGACCGGGGTGCCAGACTCCTTGGCGTGGCGCTGAAATTCAGCGGCACATTCCCGGATCTGTGAGATGCTTCCGGCAGCAGAGTCCAGGTGCGGCGTGGTCAGTGTCTGGATGGAGTCGATCACCACGATGTCGGGCTTGAGGCTGTCCACATGGGTGAAGATGCTGCCGGTGTCCGTGGCGGTGAGCACATAACAGGCCGGGTGTTCGTGCCCCAGGCGCCGGGCCCGCATGCTCAGCTGCATCTCGCTTTCCTCGCCGGAGATGTACAGCACCTTCTTATCCTTCATCTGCATGGCCACTTGCAGCATCAGCGTGGACTTGCCGATGCCGGGCTCCCCGCCGATCAGCATTAGCGCACCGGGAACAATGCCGCCGCCCAGGACCCGGTCCAGCTCTCCGCTGCCCGAAAAGCTGCGCGCAACCGTGTCGCTTTTCACCTCGTGGATGAGGGTGGGACGGGATGAGGTCCGGTGTGCCGCAGCGCCCGATGAGGCACGGCCACCCTTTGCATCCTTCTGTAGCACCTCTTCCACATAGGTGTTCCATTCGCCACAAGAGGTGCAGCGCCCCATCCACTTGGGCGACTGAGCGCCACAACTGCTGCAGAAAAAAGCGGTCTTTACCCTGGTCATAAATCCTGTGTTTTTTGTAGTGTATAAGCCATGCTGTTTTCATGTCAACGCTGCGTTTTAGCAGGCCCGCACATTGACCTTCCCGTGTCGTGGCCAAACAGACCCCCAGAAAACCCAGGCCATGTCTGACGCGCTTTTTTGCACAGGGAGCAACCCGCTTCCCGTACAGCTCCCCTTCGCCTTAACCGGAACAGCATGATGGGCGCTGCCTCTGTGACACCGGGGCCCAGGGCTTCATGATGCTGCGGGGTACTGCTGTCGGCCAGCAACAAAAAAACAGGTGTGCCAGGGCCGTGTAAAAAGAAAGGGAAAACCGCAACAGTTACGTATGTTGGTTTTCCCTCTGCAACCATGAAAACAAGACTGTAAAGATATAAAAAAATGCAGACTTCCCTATAGGTTGTTGCTGAAGGGCCAGATCCATCTTATCATCTGTTTATAAAAGGTCAACTTATTGGTTATCTGGCGCTTGTGTTTTCAGCAGGGCTGCCATTGGCTGTTGGCTTTTAGCTTTTGGCTTTATTGCCAATAGCCAATAGCCAATAGCCCACTTAATCTGAATGCCCCCCATGACAATAATCACCCCACTCTGTGTCAAAAACCTTGTCATGGGGGTTTCATATGGACACGTGGCAAGCGAACCCGCAGCCTTGTTACTGCCTCCCAGTCTCTTATGATCACTTGGTCAAAGCACCTGCAAGCTTGTGCACGTTTCTTGGGCTTATACGGGCATTTCAAGGGTTTATACGGGCAATTCAAGCCTTGTTGGTGCCGTCTGAGCCGGCAAAGATGTCTCCAAGGGCATCGTCAAGTGTGGGAAAACGAAAGTTGAAGTCGTTTTCCTGGAGTCGCGCCGGCGTGACCTGTTGCCCCCTGGTGAGCACAATGGCCCCTTTGCCAAAGACGAGCCTGAGCATGAAGGCTGGAAGCGGGAAAAATGCCGGACGGTTCAGGCTTTTTGCGAGCGTTTTGGTGAAGTGCCTGTTGTCGACCGCCTCCGGAGCACACACGTTTACCGGACCTTTAAGCTGTTTCTTTGTGCTTGCAAAATCGATCGCAGCCAGGGCGTCTTCCACGTGGACCCAGGGCATCATCTGCCTGCCATTGCCGATCCGTCCGCCCAGCCCCAGCTTAAAAGGCGGTGCCATCTGTTTCAGTGCCCCTCCATCCTTGCCCAATACGATGCCAAAGCGCAACATTACCGGCCGGCAGCCCGCAGGAACATTCGAAGCCGCTTCTTCCCAGTCGCGGCATACCTTGCCCAGGAAATTGTCGGCCACCGCCTTGCTGCGCTCATCATGGACCCCCGCTTCCGGGTAGATCCCCACGGCTGATGCGGAGATGAACGTATGCGGCGGGATGGCCATCAAGTGCATGGCATCTGTCAGCTTGGCGGTGGTCAGTATCCTGCTGTCGTAAATCCTGCGCATGTGCTTTTTCGTCCAGCGCTTGATGATCGGGGCCCCCGCCAGATGAATGATCACATCCACGTCGTGCAAAAGGTCTGCCAGCACCGCCGCGTCCTTTCGAAAATGTGCCCGCGTAAGGGCCATCACCTCGTGTCCCTGCAGTTGAAACAAATTGGCAGCCTTGCCGCCCAAAAACCCAGTTGTGCCACTGATTGCAATTTTCATGGGAAAAAAGTCTAAAGGTCAAAATGTCTGAATGTCGAAAGGTCAAATAGCCCAGAAGCGACAATCGTGCTGCGGATAAAGTCGAAGCCTGGGGCCGGTTTGTCTATATGAATCTTTATGTCCACTAAAGATAAACAAAAGAGATGAATTTATGGTTCACTTAATCAGGAATCGGCAATTCTTTGTTACTTTTGTGTTTTGTTGTGGTAGCCCAGCCCGCCCATGTTGCTATTTCACACTATAAGAGCAAAATAAAGCGCCCATGACCTTTGGCCCTTAAGACCTTTCGACATTATACACCTATGAAAAGATCCAACATCCTAATCCTCACTGTCTTCTTGACCTTCTTGCTGCCCCTGGCATTGACCGCGCAGCAGGCTGAGGTCTGGACCCTGGAAGACTGCGTAAACCACGCCAAAGAGAACAACCTGCGCATCCAGCAGCAGCGGCTTGGCGTCGACGTAGCGGAAGAAAACCTGCGCCAGAGCCGGGCCAACCGCTACCCGTCACTAAACGCAAATGCTACCCACCGGTACAACTGGGGTCGTACGCTGGACCCGATCACCAATGAGTTTGTCACTGAACGTGTGCAAACCAACAATTTCAGCATGAGCACCGGCGTGACCCTCTTTGATGGCTTCCGGATACGTAACCTGATCGAACAGGATCGTTATAGCTTGGAGGCCAGTCGCTATGATGTGGAGTCCATGGAAAACGACATTTCCCTGGCCGTGGCCTCTGCCTATCTGCAGATCCTCTTCAGCAAAGAGCTGGTGGAGGTGGCCGCCAACCAGCTGGACATCACCAGGCAACAAGTGGAGCGTACCGCCAAGCTGGTGGATGCCGGCACCCTGGCACGGGGCAGCCTGCTAAACATCGAAGCGCAGATGGCTTCGGAAGAGCTGCAGCTGGTGGATGCCGAAAACCAATTGCGCCTGGCTTATCTTGACCTGATGCAATTGCTTGACTTGCGTGAAGACATCGAGTTTGCCATTGAAGTGCCCGACATCGGCATTGCACCCAGTGAAACGGTAGACTATTCCCCCTTGCAGCTCTACGAAACTGCCGTGCGTATACAGCCCGACATCCGGTCGGCCGACATGCAGGTAGCCAGCGCCGAAAAAGGATTGGAAATCGCCAGGGGCGGACGCTACCCCTCCCTGTCACTCAGCGGCAGCGTGGGCACCGGGTATTCTGAAGCACGCCTGGAGATCGCTGAGGTGATCGAAACCGACCCGCAACAAATCGGACAGACTGCGTCTGGTGAAGCCGTGTTTGCGCCCACCTTTGATTACGAATCTCAGGTGATTCCCTTCATGGACCAGATTGACGAAAACCTCAACCGCAGCGTCGGGTTAAACCTGCAAATCCCCATTTTCAATAACTTCCAGGTGCGCAGCAACATCAGCCAGAGGACAATATCGCTGGAAAATGCCCGCCTGCAAAGGCAGATCGTGCGTGACGAACTCTATAAAACCATTGAACAGGCGCACCAGGATGCGCATGCCGCGCTTCAACGCTACAAGGCGAGCGAAAAAAACGTGGAGGCCCTGGAAGAGTCCTTCCGGTACACCGAGCAACGCTTCAATGTGGGCATGGTCAACACCCTGGAGTACAACGATGCGAAAAACCGGCTCACCACAGCCCAGTCGGAGCTTTTGCAGGCCAAATACGAATACGTCTTCAGGGTGCAGATCCTGGACTTCTACATAGGAAACCCCATTACCTTACGTGATTAACAAGATACACCCCAGCTTACCATGAAAAAACGAAAATGGCTTAAAATCACACTGATCATTGTTGGCGTACTGGTGCTCATCAGCATCATAGGTCGCTGCGGCGGCGACCAGGATGGTTACCGGGTCAGCGTGGAGGCCGCCGAACGCCGTGAAATTGTCGAAATTGTGACCACCAATGGACGGGTGCGGCCCGTTACCGAGGTGAAGATGGCTCCCGATGTCTCCGGAGAGATCATTGAACTGCACGTGGAAGAAGGCGAATACGTAGAGCGGGGACAGCTGCTGGCAAGGATCAACCCGGACATCTATGAGTCTATGCTCGATCGTGCGGAGGCCAGCCTGAACCAGGCACGGGCCAACCTGGCCAACTCGCGTGCCCGGGTGCTGCAAAGCGAAGCCCAGTATGTCAACGCCCGATCCAACTATCTGCGAAACAAGCAGCTCTTTGACGAAAATGCCATCTCCGAATCAGAATATGACAACGCCTACTCCCAATACCGGGTGGCCGAAGCTGACGTAGAAGCCAGCAAGCAGAGCGAGGAAGCCGCCCGCTATCAGATGATGAGCGCCGAGGCCGGGGTCCGCGAGGCCCGCGACAACCTCAGCAAAACCAACCTTTTTGCGCCAATGGATGGCACGGTGTCGCGCCTCGACGCCGAGGTCGGTGAACGGGTCGTGGGCACACAACAATACGCGGGCACCGAGATCATCCGCATTGCCAACCTCAATGCGATGGAGGTGAAGGTGGATGTCAATGAGAACGACATCATCCGGGTGAACGAAGGCGACACCGCATTCATCCAGGTGGACGCCTACTTCGGGGAGGAGTTCCGCGGCGTGGTCACCTCTATTGCCAACTCAGCGGACGCCGCCATGTTGTCTGACGACCAGGTGACCAACTTTGAGGTGCGCATACGCGTGCTCCCCGAATCCTACAGCCACCTTCAGCGTGCCGACCGGCCGCACCTTTCGCCATTCCGCCCGGGAATGTCTGCCACAGTGGACATTCAGACTGAACGGGCCACCGACGTGTTGGCCCTGCCCATCCAGGCTGTCACAACGCGCGAAGGAGCGGCGCAGGATGAAGAGGGTGACTCAGGTAGGTCAAGCGTAACCCGTCAGCGGGAAGTGGTCTTCCTCTATGAGGACGGGAAGGTGCGCATGAAACGGGTGCGCTCCGGCATTCAGGACAACCAGCATATCGAGATCAGGGAAGGCCTGGAAGAGGGCCAGCTGGTGGTAACCGGCCCCTATCGGTTGGTTTCCAGGGAGCTGCGCGAAGGACTCGAGGTGAAACGGGTAGACCGGCAGGATTTGTTTCAATAAGCACAATGCGCATATGGCGAACATATTGCTGATTGAATCCACCACCAAAGCCTGTTCTGCAGGCATTGCAATCCAAGGCGACCTGGTTGCCTCCCGCGAGGAGGTCAGCACCGACTATTCGCACTCGGCATTATTAACCGTCTTTATTGAAGAAGCCTTAAAGGAAGCAGGGATGAAGGCCGGAGACCTGGATGCCGTGGCGGTAAGCCAGGGCCCCGGCTCTTATACCGGCCTCCGCATTGGCGTATCTGTGGCCAAAGGTATCTGTTTCGGACAGGACATTCCCCTCCTGGCCATAGACACGATGAAGGCGCTGGCAGCCACCGGCATTGCGCACCTTTCCGACACCCATGGCGTGATTCCCCCGGCACCCGGAAAAACCTTGTTTTGTCCGATGATTGATGCGCGCCGTATGGAGGTCTATTATGCCCTTTTCGACAGGGCCTTGCATCCGGTGAGAGCAACCCGGGCAGAAGTGATGGATGAAAAGAGCCTGCATGAAGAGGCCCTCCGTGAGGCGAAGATCATTTATTTTGGGGATGGTGCCGCAAAATGCCGCGACGTGCTGATGTCTCCAAATCTGCAGCATGTCGATGGCGTGCACGCCAGCGTTCGCGGCATGGCGCCGGAAGCAGAAAAGCGCTTTGCCACCCGGCAGTTTGAAGACCTGGCCTACTTTGAACCGTTTTACCTAAAAAATTTTGTGGCAGGCAAACCCAGGGTAAAGGGACTCTATTCTTAATTCCTTACCTTTGTAAAAAGCCCGGAAGCCTATGTGGTCAGGAATCCCCCCCATCTTGCGCAACAAATACGTGATCGCCCTGATCGTGGTGTTCGTGTGGTTACTTTTCTTCGACAACTACAGCCTTATTCAGCATTGGCGCCTGCAGCGGGAGATCTACGACCTTCGGCGACAACAGGAGTTTTACCTGGAAGAGATCCGCCGCGACAGCATGGCGATCGACCGGCTGCAGAGCGACCCCGACGCCCTCGAACGCTATGCCCGGGAAAAATACCTGATGAAAAGAGAAGGAGAAGACGTCTACATCATCACGGAAGAACACTGACCCCGGCATGACCGCTTGTTTGTGTTTTCGCAACCCCCCGGTTTTACGAAATTTGTGCTGTTTTCAACAGGATGGCTTTTGGCTTTCTTATGAATGATCAATGGCAATAGCCAAAAGCCTTCTTGCGCTGTGCGCCCACTGACAACAATTACCTTTCTGTTTACCAGTTCTTTGGCATGTACGTTACATGCTTTTTGTTCAGGCTGGATGACGCCGCGCCTGTGTTGATTCCCAGCTCCGGTTGGGCGAAATGGCAGGGGGGGCTTCGGTCTCCTTGCCGTATGCAGACCCCTACAAAGGGTCCACGTGAAATACCACCTTGATGGCTTTCCACCTGCTTTCTTCCTGGAAGCGATCGGCCAGGTCGCGAAGTTTTTGTTTTTCGGAAGGCAAGGAGGGACTGCGGCGCAGTTTGATCAGCGTGTTCTTGATGTACTGGTTGCGTACCCGCGACACCAGGGGGTACTCCGGCCCCAGGACCTTCCCGGGGAAGGCCTTGCTAAAGCGCGTGGTGAGCTCCCTGGCTGCATCGTCGAGGTAGTCTTCGCGCGAATGCATCAGGCTTACTTTGATGAGGCGGGTGTAAGGCGGGTAGTTAAACTCCCTGCGCTCTGCGACCTGCTGCCGGTACATGCCGGCATAATCGTTTTCCTGTACCTGTTTGATGATGGGATGGCCGGGGTTGTGCGACTGGATGATGACCTTGCCCCGTTTTTTGTGCCTACCGGCACGGCCGCTGACCTGCGCCATCAGCTGAAAAGCCCTTTCGTGGGCACGAAAATCAGGAAAGTTGAGCATGTTGTCCGCATTCAGGATGCCAACCACGCCCACATTGTCAAAATCCAGGCCCTTACTCACCATCTGCGTGCCCACCAGGATGTCGGTACGGCCTGCCTCAAAGTCCTCTATGATCCGGCGCCAGGCGTGTCTGGACCGCGTGGTGTCAAGGTCCATCCTGGCAATGTGGGCATCAGGAAAGAACAGGGGCAACTCTTCTTCGATCTTTTCCGTACCAAAGCCAATCATCCTGATGGCTGGCGAGGTGCACGACGGACAGGTGGCTGGTGGTGCCGTGGTATGTCCACAATAGTGACATTTGAGCCTGTTGATCTTTTTATGATATACCAGCGTGACATCGCACTGGTGGCACTCCGGAAGCCACTGGCAGACATTGCACTCCAGCCGGGGGGAGAACCCGCGACGGTTTTGGAAAAGGATCACCTGTTCCCCATCCTGCAAGGCCTCTTCCATGCTTTTGAACAACAGGTGCGAAAAGTGGGACTTCATCGCCTTGCCCCGCTTATCGTGCCGCAGGTTGGCTACGTGCACCTCGGGCATCATCACCTCGCCATGCCTTTTTTCAATACCGGCATACCCGAACTTGCCGCTTTGGGCGTTGGAGAACACCTCCAGCGAAGGCGTGGCAGACCCCAGCAAGACCCTGGCGCCGTGCATCGAGGCCAGGTAAATGGCCGCATCCCGCGCGTGATAACGGGGCGCCGGGTCATGCTGCTTGTACCCCGACTCGTGTTCTTCATCCACGATGATCAGACCCAGCTTGCGGAATGGCAGAAAGACCGCTGAACGAGGCCCCAGGACGAGATCATATCGAATAAGCTCTCCGCCACTTTGGATGCCACCCTGCAAGAGGTTATTCCACACTTCCACGCGCTCCATGGGGTTGAACCGCGAGTGGTAGATTCCGGCCCTGGTGCCAAAGTGATGCTGCAGCTTGCGGATGATCTGGGTGGTTAGCGCAATCTCAGGAAGCAGGTAAAGCACCTGCTCGCCCCGCGCCAATGTTTCCCGGATCAGCTTGATGTAAAGCTCTGTTTTCCCGCTTGAGGTCACCCCGTGCAACAGCACCACCTGCTTGTCCTCAAGGCCCTTCCTCACCTCAGCCATGGCTTTTTCCTGGTGTATGTTCAGGGTAACCTCCTTGTCCTGCACCTGCAGGTGGTCGAAGTAGCTGAGTTCCTTTTCAGTAATGTCAAAAACCCCTTTTTTCACCAGCGCCTGCAGGGCGGCATGCCCTCCCTTGACCTTGTTGGTGAGGGACTGCTGGCTGATTTCAGGTCGTTTTTCAAGGCTTTTGGCCTGGCTGATATAGCGCATCAAGACCTCAAGCTGGCGCGGGGCCTTTTGCTCCGCGTAATTGAAAAGCTCCTCTATCTTTGGTTCGCTGGCCCAGGCTTTTGTCAGGCGGACGTGTTTCACAAGCCGCGGGCGCCAGGGGTTTTCAAGCTCCTCTTTGGTGATGATCAGCCCTTTTTCCATCATCGCCTTGATGAGCGGGAGCACCTTGGGCAAAGAAGCCGTTTTGGCTGCTTCTGAAAGGGTGACCTGCCCCTTTTTAGCGAGCGCTTCCATCAGGGACTGCTCTTTTTCATTGAGCGTGTGCAGTTCGGGCCTTGCCGCCGGGTTGAGGGTGATGCGGGTTTCTCCGGCCAGCTTCATCGCAGGCGGCAGCGCAGCAGACATCACGTCCCCGGCCGTACACATATAGTATTCAGCAACCCAATCCCAGAAGGCAAACTGTTGCTCCGTGACGACTGGTGCGTCGTCGAGCAGCTGGTGGATATATTTGGTGCGGACGGAGCCTGGAGGGTCTTCATGCAACCGGCGAACAAGGGCAGCATACACCTTGTTGCGCCCAAACGGCACAACAGCTCGCTGGCCTGGCCGAATCCTGTCATTCAGCTCAAAGGGCACACGATAGGTAAAGCAGCCCTTCAGCGGCAAAGGCAGCAGAACATCCGCATATCGGGTCAGGCGTGTCGACACAAAATCCCACTTTTACGTTAAGAAAATGCAGGAACGCCGCCAAAGGGGGAGGCTTCCGCTTGTCATTGAGCCATTTCCGGGTTCCGGACTTTCCGCTTCAGGCATCCGCCCGGGGAGGCAAAAGGCTGTTCCGGAGCATTGGAAAAGGGGGCAAGGCCATTAGTCGCCCATGCAGATACCCACGCCCCGGGCCGACTTGATCAGGTCAGAGTCGGGGTTTACGAAGTTATAATGGCTGATGGCTTCGCTGAACGGCACGCTGACGATATTTGGGTGCCTGTAGGCGACCATCTTGCCGAACTCTTCGCGAAGGACCATCTCGAAGGCTTCTACACCAAACTGGGTGGCCAGGATCCTGTCGTAAGCGATGGGGGTGCCCCCACGCTGGAGGTGACCCAGCACGGTTTCGCGCATGTCGGTCTCGAGACCGGCATTTTTCAGCTCTGCAATCAGCTTGGAAGCCACGCCGCCAAGACGCACCTTGTCGTAGCCGATCTCCTCGCTCTCCTTATAATGCAGGTCGCCATCCTTGGGCTTGGCACCCTCTGCGATCACAATGATGGCATATCCCCGGCCGCGATTGAACCGGGAATAGATCTTTTCTTTCACCGCTTCAAGGTCATAAGGGATCTCGGGGATCAGGCACACATCGGCACCACCCGCCACGGCGGCGTGCAGGCCGATCCAGCCGGCGTAGCGTCCCATGACCTCCAGGACAAACACCCTGTTATGGCTGGCCGCAGTAGTCACCAGCTTGTCAACAGCGGTGGTGGCCTCCTGCACGGCCGTCTGAAACCCGAAGGTAAAATCCGTGGCCGACAGGTCATTGTCGATGGTTTTCGGTACCCCAATGATGTTGCAGCCTTTTTCAAAAAGCTTTTGTGAGATTTGTTGAGAGCCATCTCCACCAATATTGATCACGGCGTCTACACCAAGATACTGCAATCGGCGCATCATTTCGTCTGAGCGGTCTGCAGAGCCCCAGGATCCATCCTTGTTCTTGATGGGCCAGGCAAACGGGCCTCCTTTGTTGGTGGTGCCAATGATTGTACCTCCGCGTATATGTACACCGGCAACCTCCTTTTCGTCGAGGATGACGATCTCGTTGGGTTCATTCAACACCCCGTCGAAGGCATTGATGCTGCCTACGACCTCCCAGTCACGTTCCTGTGAGGCGCGCATCACTACGGCGCGTATCACGGCGTTTAGTCCGGGGCAATCACCACCGCCGGTGGCGATCAACACTCTTTTTCTCATGGTATCCTTCATATCAAAAACGTCTAAATGTCAAATTGTTGGCTGTTGGTTTTTGGCTCGTGTCATGTCAACGCTGCCTTAGCCGGCCCAGGGCTTGATCTTTTCCCTCATCCCAGAAGAATAAAAGCCTTACATGGCCAATGCCATGCGCGCCTCTCTGTATGAAGCGGAGATCAACCTCTGTGAAAAAAACCAACACCGTAGCATTGGCGCGACACTGGTGTCATGTCAACGCTGATTTAGCCAGCCCAGGGCTTTATCTTTTTTCTCAGCGCTGCAAAACAACTCGCTTAGATAGCTCATGCCATGTATGGCTTTTCTTTTGCGAGCTGAGAAAAAAACGCTGCGACTTATGCGTCACAGCAGCACTGACACGACACTAGCGCAATGTCAGGGCTGTTTCGCCAAGGCGATACTCTTCGGTAAACAGGGCAATGGAGTAGGTGCCAGGCTCAAACTCTGCTGTGCGTTCCCAGGTAAGGCATTGTCTCTTTGCCCTGTTTTCGTATGTAAACGGCTCTTTTACAGAAAACTGCAGGGTGTCGCCATGGTGAATGAATGCATGAGACATGCCATCACTGAGCCTTAAAATGTTACCAGCCGGGTCTGCAATGCGCATGTAGGCATTGTATTCTCCCGCAGGGGTAATGGGGTTTTCTCCAATCACGAAACATACGCGCAGCTGTTCAACCCTGCGGGCCCGGTCTGTTTCCGTCTCCCGGCCCCTGCCACGGATGCGGAACGGGGTTGTTTCAATCTCATAGGCACGCAAGCCGGAAGCCATTTCTACCTGGGACTCCAGCTGTTGCTTGTCTTCTGTAAGCTCGGTGGTGCGGCGCTGTACCTGCTGTATCTCCTCGCGCATCTGCACGTTTTCTTCACGCAGCACCTTGTTTTCCGCATACAAGCTATCCATCTCCTGCACGTACTGCTGTGTAATCTCCTGAAGCTGAGACAACTGCCTCCGGATACGATAATAGTCTGCCTGGCGGGCAATCAGGTTCTGTATTTCATCTGCGTTGGCCTGTATGATGCTGTCTTGTTCAGTTAGAATGCTGTCATACTCCATTCTGGTGTTGTGATAATCGTCGAGAATGGAGTCCAGCTCCAGCTGAAGGCCGTAATTGCGTTCCACCATGACCTCGCGCTCGTGGCGGACTTCCTGCAATGATCGGTGCGTGGTGAACCATAGCACTCCAAAAAGGATCACCAGCGCCCCAAGGATCCAAACGACTGTGCGGACGATCTTGTCGTTCTTCTGTTTTTTGTCAGTGCCCTGCTGGCCCTGAACCTGATTATTGTCCATATTGATTTAAAAAATTAAGGGTGAATACAATGATAAAAACAAGTCCGTAACCAGTTTTACTGGTATCGTACCGGCCGCCACGCCGTTTGTTTTGTACGATGGCTGTGGCGATGCCCGGTGGTCGCCCTTGCAAAATTAAGACAAAAAAACAAATTTTTTTGCTAAATTTGCAATTAGGGTCGCTGGTGCTGTTTTTTGCCCGGTTTTTATTGCCGGAACATAAAAAGCCATGCAAATTTATACAAAATTCACGGATTCTTTTTGCTTTTTTCCATGGGCTTTCGCGACACGCTACATGCTTTTTTTTCGCTGATCTATCCGCAGACCTGTTGCGCCTGCCGGTGTGTGCTTTTCGGTGGCGAAAAGCACCTTTGTGGTTTTTGCCGTGTGGCCATGCCACGAACGGGCTTTTGCATGCAAGCCGACAACCCCCTGGTCCGCAGATTCTGGGGGCGCTTGCAGCTGGAGACCGGCACGGCATTGTATTATTTTCAGAAAGGTGGACTGGTGCAGCAAGCCATACACCAGTTCAAATACCGCGGAAACCTCAAACTTGGCGAATACTTGGGCGGCCTGCTTGGCTTGTCGCTGAAAAAATCGCCACACTATAAGGACCTCCACATGATGATCCCCGTACCCCTGCATCCTGCAAAGGCGCGTGCCCGCGGATTCAATCAGAGCGAAATCATTTGCAGAGGTCTGACAGACGTGCTGCAAATCCCCTCCCGCAGCGACCTCCTCGTGCGGATGGAAGAAACCGCCACACAAACAAAAAAGGACCGCTTCCACCGTTGGGAGAACGTGTCCCAGGGCTTCCGAGTGACAGACGAAGCAGCACTTGCAAACCAGCATGTGCTGCTTGTTGATGACGTGGTCACCACCGGTGCCACCCTGGAGGCCTGCGCCAATAGCCTGCTGCAAGTGCCGGGCGTAAAAGTGTGGATTGCCACACTGGCCATTACAGACTGATTGCCACCCCTGAGCAGTGTCAGGCTCTGCCAGCTGAACCCTGCACCCCACCAGGATTACTCCTATGAACGTTGCCTCCATCAAGGATGCCCGTTCGAATGCTGCGCCATTGCCACAAATGCTTGCAACATCATCCGGGCGGTAATTGCTGGTCAGGATGAATTCCGTAACTTCGTATGCAATATCGCGCCCCCCCGCAGCAACTTCAGGCTTTGGACAGCTGTGGCGCGGCCGCGAATAACGTCAAACATCAAGCCCCAAACCGCTATAATGCATGCATTGAACTTTTGCCAGGAACTTAAACACGGGCAAATCAGCAAGCTTAAAAACCACAAACAGATAAGCCGGGTATTTTTTGCCTTCGCAAAGCCAACGGCCCAAGTTGCTAACCCCGGCCATTTGGGAACAGGACTTTGACAAACAGGAGAATGGTTATTGCCGATGGGTTTTTATCTCCGGGAGCCTCCGCGAAACCATCAGTGAACCTCTGCGAGAAATCAAAACCACAAAACGTAGAATAACAGAGTTTTGTAAAAGCAAAAACATATGAACGCCCACAATCAACAACTGAAAATTCGCGATTTCGCCGGAGAGGATTATCCCCAGGTGATGGAGGTATGGAATGCGACGGACCTGGGAGGTGCGCACCGTGGTGATGACCTGCAGACCATCCTGCGCAGCATAAAGCTTGGCGGGAAAATGCTGGTGGCCTGCACCGCGGAAGGCCGGGTTGTTGGAACCAGCTGGATGACCTACGATGGAAGGCGCATGCACCTGCATCACCTGGGGGTGCTGCCCGAATACCAGCGTCAGGGCATTGGCCTGCTGCTCAGCGAAAAATCAATCCATTATGCCCGCGAACGAAACACGCAGGTCAAGCTGGAAGTGCACCAGACCAATAAAGAAGCCATCGCCCTTTACCGAAAACTGGGGTTTGCTTATCTCGGCGATTATGATGTCTATATCATGCGCACAACCCAGCAAAGTGATCGCGGTTAATGCAGCAGGGGGTTGAAAAAACCGCCTGCCAGGGTTAAAGCGCGAAGCAGTCCGGGCTTTGGTACAACACATGGTAACGCAGCGTCGGCAGGCAAATAGCTCACCATCCGTGCAATTCAGCCGGCAAATAGCTCAATATCCGTGCAAGAACGACGATGCCTAAACAGTTGCCTGGCAGCAAGCAGCGTGGTGTTCACAGCACATACGTGCTGCAAAGACCCGCATGTGTATCTTGACCGGCACGTTACAGCCTGCCTCCCAGCACCGCCCACAACTTTTCCGTTTGCACCCTGCCACTGTCGTGTATCATTTCCACGTGGATGACATAGATGCCAATGGATGCTTTTTCGCCTTCATCGGTAGTGCCATCCCAGGAGACGACGCCACTCGTGGCCAGCAGCTTGCCCGGAGTCAGGGTACGCACCTTCCGGCCACGGCGGTCAAAGATCCTGATATGTGCCACGCAACCCGGAGAGTCCAACGAATAATGGATTTGCAGCAGATCCTGATGCCCACTGCCATCGGGTAAAAACACCTGTGGATATATCTCCCAGTGACCCAAGGGCTCGGCATGGGGTGGAAGATACTGGCTGTTTTGGTAACCAGGCGTGCCATAGCCGGCTGCCGCTGCCGCCGAATGCCAGGAGGAGGCCTCATCTGACGGCCTGTCCGGGTGTGTCCGCTCAAGCGCTACGCCAGATGGGTTGGCAATCAACGAGAGGTGCATCTCCTCTTCATATGCGAGCTCGTCGATGAGTACATGCCCCTTGGTCGCCAGCACGACCACACCCATGGTGTTTGTCATGCGGGGCATTCCTGCCAGCTCCCATAGTACGTCCTGCACAGGAATGTGGTATGTGCTGCTGACCGCACCCGTGTCCTGGCTCAGCACCAGGTAGTCGCCGGGAAAGAACAATAAGCTCTCCTCGCTGATCTCCTGCAACGTGGACAAGTTGTGGTCAAAGGCGTCTTTTGAGGCCAGGATCATCTGCTGCAAGTCAAAAACCTGGTCCGACCGGTTGTAAATTTCAATGTAGCGGGCTCCCCCGGCAGGGGGGTTGAAGAGTACCTCGTTGATCACGATGCCATTATGCAGCGCTTCATCAGGAATGGCAACCCTGGCCTGGTTTTGAAGCAGGATGTTGCCGTCGCAGTCATACAGGTCTCCGCAGACTTCAATGACGTGTACCTTACCTGGCTGCAGAGGCTGTTCCAAAGAAAGCTCAGCACGGGTGAGGTCCGGCAGGTTTGCTGTTACGGCGAGCGGACTTCCCGGTCCACTTTTGATGTGATAATGTTCGGCGTACAGCAGGGATTCCTTATGCATGGGCTCGGAAAAATGCAGTCTGACCGAGAGGGAGTCTACATACCCTGCGCGTACCAGCCGCGGGTGCGTGGTGTTTGGATTGTCGGCCCTCCTGGAGTTGGTTTCGCCGGGTGTTCCGCCTCGCGGATCTCGGGAGGCCTTCCAGTTTTCTGCACCCTGCCCGTAATTGTAGGGGTCGATCTTTTCCAGCGACCATCCACCCTCTGATTTTGCTGCATCCCGGTACCACCGGCCGGAGTATTCTACAAAAGACAGCAGCTGACCAGCATTGTCCCAAAGGGCGAGCGTATTGCCACCAATGGTAAAAGCAGTGGCAGATAAGCCAGGCACAGCCAGCACAGGACCAAAGGCCTTCAGCTCCGGACAGGCTTCTTCTGTGCAAAGCACCAGGTATCCTTTCGGCAAGATGGTGGCATATGGCAATTCCCGGCGGGTGTCTCCGTGCTGCAACACCCAACCCTCCAGGTCAATGGGCAGGTCGGTGGTATTATAAAGTTCCACCCAGTCGTATGGTGGCAGGCCGACCTCCGGCCTGCTGTTGGCCATGACCTCGTTGAAGACCACATCGAACATCTCTGGCACATGGTTGGCAAACTGCCCGGCGTAGGGCACCATGACTTGGCCGTCAGCGCCGAGGATGTTATCCACCGTGAGGGAATAGGCGTGGTTTTCAGCGAAAGCATCCGCAAACTGTAAGCGCACCACATAGGGCTTTCCGGGGTCAAAGGCGGCAATAAGGGGGTTTCCCATACCACCGTCTGCATGATAATTGCCGGTTGTTTGTGCCGAAGGTGCGTGCAATACCCCATTAAAATAGACATCGAGGACCTCCGGCGACACCACCCTGACCCGCGTCACCTCCGGTGCTGCCCCCGGCAAGATGTCTCCCACACGGAAATCATCAAAATAAAAACGCCTGCTGTTGCTGACGGTATATGTACAACGTATGCCAAACCAATGGCTGGACGTATAGGTATTGTCAAATATCTGTCCCTGGGGGATGAACAGCTCCCCACCCCCCGGTGCCACCAGTACGCTCCAGGTACCTGCCCCGTCGCGTAAAACCCTGATCCGCATGATGTTGTTGCTTCCCTCTGCCACCTGCATGTGGCCTTCCACCAGGACCGTCTCTTCCGTGCCATCCTGGCGGCACAGGAATACGCGTTTCATGTCGCCACCGGTTTTCCCGACCTGAATAAAGTAGCCGTTCAGGGGTGCGCCCAGGTCGGCCTTGTCGCTGACCAGATAAATGCGCGGATGATTATTGTCAGAAGGCGTGAAGCCAATGCGCAACCAGAAATCCCACTGTGTGTCCGCCACAACCTGGCTTTGCGTTGACAGCCAGGCCATCCCGGCTTCATCGTCATACAGGCGAAGCTGGCCGTTATCTACAATGAATTTTTCGCGGTCTCCAATCCAGGATGGACCCTCCGTGAAGTTGCCATTGCTGAAATCATCTGTAAACTGCGCAAATAGCGCAAAACACACAAAAACAAAGACAAAAAACAACAAAAAACGAACCATGGCATTATAAATTTAGACATAAAATTACAAAAACGCTTTTAAAACACATTCATTTTTTTTGACGAAATTTGCTTTTGGGTATAAAAAACAAGTTGTATGGTAATAGCATTGATAGGCGCCACGGGTTTGGTGGGCGAGGTGATGATGCGTGTCCTGGAGGAGCGCAAGTTCCCGGTGAAGGATTTTATCCCTTGTGCATCTGCACGCTCAGTAGGGCGCGAGGTGTTTTTCAGGGACAAGGCATACAAGGTGAGGTCGGTGGAGGATGGCCTGGCCGCCAGACCTGATGTCGCATTATTTTCTGCCGGATCGGCCACTTCGAAAAAATACGCGGAGGCATTTGCCAACGCAGGCTGTGTGGTGATTGATAATTCATCCGCCTGGCGGGCTGATCCGACCGTGCCGCTTGTCGTTCCGGAGGTGAACCCGCACACGGTGACCAAAGACACCCGGATCATTGCCAATCCCAATTGCAGCACCATCCAGATGGTGGTGCCGCTGGCACCCATCCACCGGGCATATGGCATCCGCCGGCTGGTCATTTCCACCTACCAGTCGGTTACGGGTACCGGCGTCAAGGCGGTGCAGCAGTTGCAGGATGAGCGTGCCGGCAAGGAGGGCGAAAAGGCCTACCCGCACCCCATCGACCTGAACTGCTTTCCGCACGGCGGGGATTTCCAGGACAACGGCTATACGGCAGAAGAAATGAAGCTGGTGAATGAGACCCGCAAAATCCTCGAGGCGGAGGACATCCGCATCACGGCCACGGTGGTGCGCATCCCCGTAATGGGCGGCCACTCGGAAGCGGTCAACCTGGAACTTGAAAAGGATTTTTCATTGGAAGCGGTGCGTCACCTGATGCAGCAAACCCCGGGCGTGGTGGTGCAGGACGACCCGGCAAACAACACCTACCCAATGCCCCGGTTCGTGGAAGGCCGGGATGAGGTCTTCGTGGGTCGCATCCGGCGGGATCCGTCGGTGCCCAATGGCCTAGACTTGTGGATTGTCGCCGACAACCTGCGGAAGGGCGCGGCGGGTAATGCGGTACAGATTGCGGAGATTGCCAGGGAAGTACGAAGTAGGAAGTAGGCAGTAAGCAGTAAGCAGCAGAGGTATATGTCCTTTTGCGGGTCCTGTTGGAAACCAGCACCCTGATGGACAGCCCAAGTGCTGTCCCTACGGCTCTTCCTGGGGAAAAAAGGGGGCCGGCCAAGTCCGGCCCTGACAAGGACCCAATGCTCCGCCCAAGCGTTGCGGCTACTTTTTACTTCCTACTGCTTACTGCTTACTACTTACTTCTTACTACAACCCGTTGGCGTACAACTTCAGCAATCCGTTCCGCCGGGATCCGCTCCTGCTTCATGCTATCCCGCTCCCGGATGGTGACGGTATCATTCTCCAGGGTCTCGTGGTCGATGGTAATGCAATAGGGCGTGCCGATGGCATCGTGCCGGCGGTAGCGGCGCCCGATGGCATCCTTGTCCTCGTATTGGCACATAAAGTCGTATTTGAGCCGGTCGAAGATCTCCCTCCCCTTTTCGGGCAGGCCGTCTTTCTTGACAAGTGGCAACACGGCCACCTTGGTCGGTGCCAAAGCCGGGGGGATGTTCATCACCACCCGTTCGCTGCCATCCTCAAGCTTTTCTTCCCTGTAGGCGTGGCTGATCACCGCCAGGAACATCCTGTCGAGACCGATAGAGGTTTCCACCACGTAAGGCACATAGCTGTCGTTGGTTTCCGGGTCGAAGTATTGTAGCTTCTTGCCGCTGAACTTCTGATGTGCGCCGAGGTCGAAGTCGGTGCGTGAATGCACGCCTTCGATCTCCTTGAAGCCAAAGGGAAAGTCAAACTCGATGTCGACGGCCGCATTGGCGTAGTGGGCGAGTTTTTCGTGCTTGTGGACGCGGAAAAGCTCTTCCGGGATGCCCAGGGCCAGGTGCCACTGCATCCGCTGCTCCTTCCAGTATTCAAACCAGTCGGCTTCCTGTCCCGGCCGCACAAAATACTGCATCTCCATCTGTTCAAACTCCCGCATACGGAAGATGAACTGCCGTGCCACAATCTCGTTGCGGAAGGCTTTCCCGATCTGGGCGATGCCGAAAGGCAGTTTTTTCCGGCCAGTCTTTTGCACATTCAGGTAGTTCACGAAGATCCCCTGGGCTGTTTCCGGGCGCAAATAGATGGTCGATGCGGTTTCTCCCGTGGATCCCATCTGGGAGCTGAACATCAGGTTAAACTGCCTGACGTCCGTCCAGTTGCGGGAGCCGGATACCGGACATGCGATTTCCAGGTCTTCGATGAGCTTCTTCAGGTCACTGAGCTGCCCGTCTTCCATGGCTGGCACAAAGCGCGCGTTGATGTCGTCGATTTTTTTCACGTTCGCTTGCACCCGGGGGTTCGTCTCGCGGAACATCGCCTCGTCGAAAGACTCCCCGAATCGTTTGGCCGCCTTCTTCACCTCCTTGTTGATCTTGTCTTCCAACTTGGCGATGTGGTCTTCGATCAGCACGTCGGCGCGATAGCGCTTCTTCGAATCCTTGTTGTCGATCAGCGGGTCGTTGAAGGCATCCACGTGTCCGGAAGCCTTCCAAACCGTGGGGTGCATGAAAATGGCGGAATCAAGCCCCACGATCTCCTCGTGGTGCTGAACCATCGACTTCCACCAATAGTCCTTGATGTTGTTTTTCAGCTCCACACCCTGCTGTCCGTAATCATAAACCGCACTGAGGCCGTCATAGATCTCGCTCGACTGGAATATAAAACCGTATTCCTTGCAATGTGCGATAATTTTTTTGAACGTGTCTTCGCCTTTGCTCATATGTTATGTGATTTCAGTTTTTAGTCTTTGTCAGGATGTCGAAATGTCAACCCTTCGAAAAGCCAAGGCTTCGGGCTTTGTTTTCGTGAAGATGCAATTTGATCTTTTTTCTAAACGGCCGGGGGCTCGGTCTTGTTCGCTTTGCTCCACTTGTTTTCATTCACCACCACTTGTACGCTTTGCGGAATGATGTCGAAGGTGAAAGGGGAGTGCCCCAGGGACTCTCCGTCGGCTTCCAGCAAAATGGGTGTCTTGCAGTGCACGCTGATCTTTTTCCCAAGCATGGTTTCGACCTTATGGTATTTTTTGATGGTCCCATCATAGAGGCGGCGCACGTTGGCTACGATCGACAGTTTGCTGAGGTCCCTGATCAGCGTCAGGTCGAAGAGACCGTCATTCGGAATGGCATCCGGAGCCTGTCTCATCCCGCCCCCGTTATATTGTCCGATTCCTACACCAATGCTGAAATAGAGGTCTTTCACCTCCCTGCCGTCCACCCGGATGGTGGTGTTGCACGATTTGTAAGAGAAAAGAGAGCCGAGCAGATGCTTGAAGTACAAGAGGGGGTTGCCTTTACCCCTGCGCTTGTCGGCATTGGTTTTCTGTGCCACCAGGCCGTCAAATCCGAGTCCGGCCATGTTGACAAAATACCTGGTGCCTTGCCGTTTGCTATTGTAATAGCTCACAAGACCCGCATCCTGCAGCATCGTAAATTCCTTCCGGAGCAGTTGTATGGCCTGTTCGTAATCTGTTGGGATGCCCCAGGTCCGCACCCAGTCATTGCCAGTGCCCACAGGGATCATGCCTGCTTTGATGTCTGTGGTGGGGATTTCTTCTTGGGAAAAGATGCCGTTGACCACCTCATTCATGGTTCCATCACCTCCCACGGCAATGAACTTGCGGTATCCTGAGCGGATGTTTTCAGCTACCAGGGTGATGGCATGGAGCGGTCCATCGGTAAACAGGGCCTTATAATCAAAGCCATGCTTGTCGAGCATCTGGGAGATCCTTCCCCAGTCTCTGCTTACCTTTCCAATGCCGGCATTGGGATTTACAATTACCAGCCATTCATTTGCTTGCCTGGCCATCAGCTGTTTTTTTACCAATTGGTCTTCCCGGTGTGCTGTCAGGGAGGCTTTAGCCGACCCGGTTCCGGACCTTCTCTCACCTTTGCAAAGCAGGTATTTGCCTGGTTAAGCCCATGCCCGGCTCTTTTGTGCGTTGCGGAAAGATCTCTGCGACCTCACCGGCGCCAGGGCATGCATGGGCCCACCTTGGTTAAGAAGGTGCAAAGGTATAAAAAAATGGCTTTTGGCAGGGCGTATTTAAGAGCTGGTCGTTCAGACCATTTCTTCGACAGGCCACTGAAAGGCCCTGATTCCCTGCCGGCTGGCTTTTTCTTCAATGGCCTTCACCCCGGCGAGCAGCTTTTTCGCTTTTTCTTCGTCCACCACCGAGAGGACGGCGGAGTTCATCGCCGGCCAGGTGTGGGTGCCCATGTGGGGCTCACCGGTCTTGGTGCCGCGCCCCATCACGTCCTCCCACTGGGTAAAGCCGCGGGCGCCGGCCTTGTCCAGCAACTCCGCCACACGCTCAGTCAGCGCCTGGTTGTATACAATGAATATGGCTTTCATAATCTCTCTGTTAATGTGTGAAATGACAAAATGACAAAATGACAAAAGGACAAAAGGACAAAAGGACAAAAGGACAAAATGTCTAAAAGTCAAAAGGTCTGAAAGTCCCGGTCTGCCGTGTTTTGTGCCAGGGCAAGGAGGTTTTAAGTTATCCACAAATTGACACAAATGGTTTTCACAAATGCACACAAATGCCCCGGGTAACTTCAAACCTCAAATTGCCTCATTCTCATCCTTAACCTTCTTACTGCTTACTGCTTACTTCTTACTCCCAACATCCCCCAAGTCATCAACTGCCATTCACCTGCCTATGTACCCGCCTGCGTGCCTTCTTCACCTTCCTAGCGCCGAACACCGTATACACCACGGGCACAAACACCAGGGTCACGAGGGTGGAAAACGCAAGTCCGCCGATCACGGCAATCGCCATCGGGGCCCAGATCTCCGATCCTTCGCCAGTAGCAAGTACCATCGGGATCATCGCCAGCAGGGTGGTCAGGCTGGTCATCAGCACGGGGCGCAGACGCGATTTGCCAGCAGTGACTACTGACTGTACTACGCTCATCCCCCGGGCGTACATCAGGTTGGTGAAGTCTATCAATACGATGGAGTTCTTCACCACGATGCCCACGAGGATGATGCCGCCGATCATCGAAATCACCGACAGCTCTGTGCCTGTAAGGAACAGTGCCAGGAGCACCCCTGTAAAGGCAAAGGGCACGGCCAGCATGATGATGAAGGGCATCCGGAATGACTCAAACTGGGCAGCCATCACCACATAGACCAGGAAGATGCTTAAGATGAGCAGCAGCCCCAGGTCGGCAAAGGCTTCCTGCTGATCCTGGATCTGGCCGCCAAATTCGACATATACGTCGTCTGGCAGCTCCATTTCGTCCAGCTCAGCGCGGATGTCTGCCGTGACGTCGCCCAGGGAGCGCTCGTGCAGTCCACTGGAAACCGTCAGGTAGCGTACCCGGTTTTTCCTTTCGATGTTGGGCGGGGCGTGAAACTCCTGTACGTCGGCAAACTCTTTCACACGCACCATCATGCCCATCGGGTTTTGCACCGAGATGTTCTCTACGTGTTCGATGCTGTTCCGGAATTCTTCTTTATGCCGCACGACCACGTCATATTCATAGCCGTCTTCGCGGTATAGCGAGGCGGTCATCCCTTCCACCCTGTTGCGGATGGCTTGGGCCACGGTACTGGCGTTCAGGCCGAATGCCGACATCTTCTCCTGGTCGGGGATGATCTGCAGCTCCGGACGTTCGGCACCACGGCTGATGCCGATGTCGCGCACCCCT
>PUOJ01000047.1 GCA_003552075.1 Bacteroidales bacterium | reverse complement strand
CCGGCAAGCATCAGGAAGATCTGGCAATATACCACGCATTACGATACCACCCGGACACAATACGGCATGTGGGGAGGTGGCATGGGCTGGACTGGTCAGCCGTTGCTGGTCAGCTGGCCTGAGGAGGATTTCGCGGCATTTGCGCAAATGCATGATCAGTGTTCTGTAAACATGGAGGTGATCGCCGGATCGTTGAGCGGGGAAGTGTATTTTCTGGATATGGATACCGGGGTGGAGACCCGGCAGCCCATTCGCACAGGCAATCCGGTGAAGGGCACCCCGATGCTGGATCCCCGACTGAACGGCATGCTTTACATTGGCGATGGGGTGCCGCACAATGACCAATTTGGCGTCCACATGATCGACCTTCACCGCCATGAGCCGGTGTTCTTTTTTTCGGGCCATCATGATGTGAAAGCTTACCGCCGATGGGGAGCCTTCGACAGCAGCCCGCTGCTGGTGGGCGATTATGTCTATTGGCCGGGTGAAAACGGAGTATTGTACAAATTCCTGGTCCGGGACGACGCGATGCATTTGGTGGCACGCCTGGTATATCATGTGCGGGGTGAGCAGGCGGCAGGCATTGAATCGAGCCTGGCCGCATATCGCAATTATGGATATTTTGCGGATAACCACGGCAACATCCTTTGCATAAACCTGCTCACGATGACTCCCGTGTGGCGTTATGACAATCACGACGATACGGATGCTACATTGGTTCTGGATGTGGAGGATGGCATTCCCTATCTGTATTCAGGGAGCGAGGTGGACAGGCAGGGCGGGGAAGGTTATTGTCGCTTTATAAAATTAAATGGCTTGGATGGACGCCTTGTGTGGGAAAACAAAATACCTGCCTACCGGGCAGCGCATTATGGCCGCGAGTTTCCTGGGGGGATGCTTGCCACGCCGCTTTTGGGCAGGCAAAATGCGACGGGAGTCATCTATGCGAACATCGCCCATGTGGATGAAGCGGGGTCCGGAGCACTTTTCGCTTTTGACACCTCCACCGGTGACATCTTGTTTCAGACCCCCTTGCGGGCTTACAGCTGGTCCTCTCCAGCGGGTCTCTATAATGAAGACGGCGACCTGTTTATTTTTACTGCAGATGCGATTGGCAACATTTACCTGTTGGATGGACGGGATGGGCGGGTGATTTTTCGCAAGCGTGCCGGCAGAAATTTTGAGGCTTCACCTGCGATATGGGGCAACCGCGTAGTCATCGGATCTCGCGGGCGCGAGATTTACCGGTTCGACATTGAGTAGGAGGATTTGTTAAGAAAGCGACTGGTTTACCCTGGAGGCGCGTTCAATGATGATTTCAAACTCTTCCGGTGTGAGGTCGTTGTAGAAGTAGGGGACAGGATTCACGGTTCTGCCATTGCGGTGCACTTCATAGTGAAGGTGTGGTGCAGTGGATACGCCAGTGCTTCCAACCGTTCCGATCACCTCGCCTCGCTTTACCTCTTGCCCGGCGCGGACTTTGATCTCATCCATGTGGGCATACAGCGTGGAATATCCAAACCCATGGTCTATTTCCACCATGAGGCCATAGCCGTGACGGTTTCTTTCTGCCCTTTGGATGACCCCATTGCCGGTGGCATAGATCGGGGTTCCGGTTGGCGCAGTGAAGTCTACGCCATGGTGCATCCGCTCGGTCTTGTATACCGGGTGTATCCGCATGCCATAACCGGAAGCCAGGCGCTCGGTTCCGCGCGGGATGGGGATGATCGCCGGTATGGAGGCAAGCATGTCTGCCTTGTTTAAGGCCAGCTCAAAAACCTCATCATAAGATTTGGACTGCACATAGAGCTTGCTGGCAAGCTGATCCACCCGCTGCATGGTTTCGGAGATCAATTCGCTGTTACTATATCCGGAAAGACGGGTATACCGGTCGATGCCACCAAAAGCAGCGTCCCGAATAGTGCGCGGGATGGGCTCTGCCTCAAAGATCACGCGGTAAATCTGATCATCACGCTCCTGGATGTCTTCCAACACGCTGGTCAGCAAATCCAGCCTGTCATTGATGACCTCATGCTGAAGCTTGAAATTGTTTACTTCCCGCTGAAGCATGCGCTCCCTGGGTGTTTCAAAAAAAGTAAACCCGATAAACAGCACGATAACGGAAAACACCAGACCGGCAAGGGCGTAATGTAAAAAGGTCTTTAATCTGTCGGTGAAAGTTCTTTTGACCTTTTCAACGGTCAAAGACTTGGTATCAAAACGATATTGAACTTTACTCATATCGATTCCTTACTCATCTAAGTGGTAAAAATCTTTCAATAGGGCGGAAGTTTTTTAAAAAGGCCTCAATTGTTGGCATACTGCACCATTCTACAAAACTAAAAAAAATAAGTTAATTTTGCAGCCAACGGACAAAAAAATCCACTTTTTTTATGAAAGCTTCAGAAGTACGGACTTCTTTTTTACGGTTTTTTGAAGGGAAAAATCATGAAATATACCGGTCGGCGCCCATGGTGGTGAAAAATGACCCTACCCTGATGTTTACCAATGCCGGAATGAACCAGTTCAAGGATATTTTTCTCGGAAACACCACGCCGGCGCATTCTCGCGTGGTAAATTCGCAAAAATGCCTGCGCGTATCCGGAAAGCACAACGACCTGGAAGAGGTGGGACACGACACCTATCATCACACCATGTTTGAGATGCTTGGCAACTGGAGTTTTGGAGATTATTTCAAGAAGGAAGCCATTGCCTGGGCCTGGGAGTTGCTTACCAGCGTGTACAAAATTGATAAGGACAGGTTGTATGCGACCGTTTTTGAGGGTGCTCCCGATGATGGTCTGCAGGCCGACCAGGAAGCCTATGACCTTTGGAAGCCCTACCTCGATGATTCGCGCATCTTATACGGCTCAAAGAAGGACAATTTCTGGGAGATGGGGGAAACCGGTCCATGCGGCCCCTGTTCAGAGATCCATGTGGATATCCGCAGCGACAAAGAACGCAAACAAGTGGATGGAGCCAGCCTGGTCAACACAGACCACCCCCTGGTGATTGAGATATGGAACCTGGTCTTCATTGAATACAATAGGATGTCGGACGGCAGCCTGAAGAACCTCCCTGCCAAACACGTGGATACCGGCATGGGTTATGAAAGACTGTGCATGGTGCTTCAGGGCAAACAGTCCAATTATGACACCGATGTCTTTCAACCTTACATCCGCCAGCTGGAAAAACTTTCAGGGATTACCTACGGTGACAGGCAAGATGCAGACATCGCCATGCGCGTGGTGTCTGACCACTTAAGGGCGGTAGCTTTTGCCATCGCTGATGGCGAACTCCCATCCAATAACAAGGCCGGTTACGTGATCCGGCGTATTTTACGCAGGGCCATCCGCTACGGCTATACCTTCCTGGGATTGAAAGCGCCTTTCATTAATCAACTTGTGGGTGTGATGGTGCAACACATGGGTGAGGCATTCCCGGAATTGAAGGCACAAAAAGAGTTGATCACCAGGGTGATAGCTGAAGAAGAGCAAACTTTTCTGCGTACGCTGGACATTGGCATCCAAAAGTTTGAAACGTATATTCGTACACACGAGGATAATAAAGTGGTGGACGGGAAATTCGCTTTTGAGCTGTTCGACACCTATGGTTTTCCGGTAGACCTGACTGCCCTGATGGCCAGGGAGAAAGGCTGGGAAGTGGATATGGAAGGCTTCAAGCGGGATATGGAAAAGCAAAAAAGCAGAAGCCGTGCAGCTGCAGCAGTAGAAACCCACGACTGGACGGAGGTTATTGCTGGTCATCAGGAAGACACCCGTTTTTTGGGCTATGAAAAGCTGGAGGCAGAAGCCCGGGTGGTGAAATACCGTAAGGCTGCCAACAAGGGGAAGACCTTGTATCACGTGGTGCTTGACAGGACGCCCTTCTATGCGGAATCCGGCGGACAGGTTGGTGACCGGGGGGCCCTGATCGCTCATGGTGAAAGCTTTCCCGTGATTGATACCCGTAAGGAAAACAACCTGACCATCCACGTGATGCCCAGGATACCGCAGTCCTGGCCTGAGCAGATATATCTGCGTGTCAACGCGACCAAGCGCCGGCTTACGGAGAACAACCACACGGCGACCCACCTGCTGCATTCTGCGCTTAAGGAAGTGCTTGGCAGTCACGTGCAGCAGAAGGGATCCCTGGTAGATGATCAGCGTTTGCGGTTTGACTTTTCGCATTTTGGCAAGATGACCAGGGAGGAGGTTTACGCCGTGGAGACCCTGGTCAATGAGAAGATCCGTGAGAACATTTCCATGGAGGAGCACCGCGACCTTAGCATGGAAGAAGCAGAGCAGATGGGTGCCGTGGCGCTCTTTGGTGAGAAGTACGGGGAAAAGGTGCGTGTAATTGCCTTTGATGATGAATTTTCGTCAGAGCTATGTGGTGGCACCCACGTGCAGGCCACCGGGCAGATCGGGCTTTTCACGATTGTTGCGGAGGGTGCCATTGCAGCGGG